>MWCO01000011.1 GCA_002070115.1 Deltaproteobacteria bacterium ADurb.Bin207 | reverse complement strand
CGGCGGTGACCGGTGTTTTCCGATGGGTAGAGAACGTTCGAACGGTGATAGTGACGCGGATGTGTGGTCGTTTGGGCCAATCGGATTTGACCGACGGTATCGTTCGTGCGTAACCTTATGAATACTGCTCGTAGTAGGAGGTCCGCTTTGATTCTCGCGTCACCTTTTTGCGCACGCCATTGCTGGACAGTCTTGATATTCGCCTCGGTTGCGGGTTGGCTTGCCTCTTGTGCGACAGGATCACCGGAAGATACGGCGAAACCTCTGCCTCCGGATGGTGGTTTTTCGGGAGCCGATGGGGATGTGAGCGATGGTTCGCAAGGGGGATCCGGCGGTGGCGGGGTGGGGGGAACGGGTGGATCTGGCGGAGTATCGGGGACTGGGGGAACGGGAGGCGCACCCCCCACGCCAGGCTCTCAGTGCGAGACATGCTCGGATGAGGTTCCTTGCAAGGACGGCTTCACTTGCGTGACATCGCCAGCCGGGCATCCGTTTTGTGCGGCGGATTGTGATGGTGCCGCGTGTCCCGCGGGCGATTATGAATGCGTGGATTTGGCCGACTACGATGCGGAGGCCACTGGCAAGGGATGTGTCCCGCCAGGGGGTGAATCATGTCCATGCACATCGGCGTTGGAAGGAAAGACACGCCCTTGTTTCTCGACCAATTCCCTTGGAACCTGTCCGGGCGATGAGAAGTGCATCTCGGGCAAGTGGGGTGGATGCAACGCGCCTACGCCGGAAAAAGAGATTTGCGACGGCAAAGACAACAACTGCAACGGATTTGTGGATATGGATGAGCCTGGGCTGACAGGCAATGACTTATGTGCTGGGGGTGCCGCGCCGCCGCACTCGGGATTCGCTTGTGTGAATGGTAAATGCGAATTGTCCGGTTGCGAAGACGGATGGGCGAAATACCCGCCGACTCTTCCGGTGACCGCGGGTTGTGCGTGCAAGGTCGATGCGGCTGACATCGATTCCGCTTCGAATAACCAATGCACGGCGGCCACGGACAAAGGCGAGCTGCCGGACGAGGGATCGACACCGGTCGTTCTCGAGGGCACGCTTCATTCGGATACGGATGAAGACTGGTACGCCATCCGTACCGTCGACAAAAACCAGGTACCGAACTTCAACACCTATCGTGTCAACATCGAGTTCATGCCGCCCAACGGAAATCCTGGCAATGAGTTTCTTTTCGACGTGATAAGGGGAACCGACGGAGATCCATGCACGGCGGCAAAAACAGGGCTGACCAGTTATGATTGGTGTGCCGATAGTTCATCGTCGCCCGCGGACGACGATCAAAGCGCACCGTACCGTGTGCGTGTGTACCGCAACCCAACGGCCACCAGTACGTGCAGCAACTATAAGATACGGGTTTCGAATGGGGGAGCTGGAGCGTGTCCTGCGGCCGACGCGTGTGGCACACCCTAATCGGATAGACGATCGGATCCGCGTCCTTTCGCTTCTTTGGCCGTGACCGCAGGGGGCGAGGGGAGAAAAATGGGTAGGGCGGAAAGCTGGGGTTTCTTTTGTATCCTGTTGAATTTATGAGCTTTTTGAACAGGCTTCGGAGCTTGGTGTTCATGAGGGAGAGGGGAGGGATGGTGTATGGCTTTCCCTCGTACCAACGGGCAGGGATTCATCCTCCTGTTATCAGTGGGGGATTGATCGGATACGGATAGATGCTCGATGGCTCGAGGCAGGGTCGAAGGAGGGGGCGAAGAGATTTTTCGTGTACTAGCGCAGCAAAGACCGTGAGATGACGGTGCGTTGGATCTCACTTGTTCCTTCGTAGATGGTGGTGACGCGGCAGTCGCGCAGGTGTCGTTCGACGGCGTAATCTTTGGTGAATCCGTAGCCTCCATGCATTTGCACGCAGCGATTGCAGACACGGACGGCGGTTTCGCTGGCGAATAGTTTGGCCATGGAGGCTTCCTGGGAGAAGGGTTTTTTGTTTTCTTTGAGCCAGGCCGCGCGAAAGGTGAGCATGCGAGCGGCATCCAATTCCGTGCGAGAGTCGGCGAGTTGCCATTGGATGGCCTGGAAGTCCGCGATGGGGCGATCGAATTGTTTGCGTTGTTTGACGTAGGCGACGGTTTCCTCGAGAGCGGCGGAAGCGATACCGATGGCTTGGGAAGCGATGCCGAGACGTCCGCCGTCGAGCGCCATCATGGCGATGCGAAATCCGCGATTTTCTTCACCGAGCAGGGCCGAGGCGGGGATGCGGCAGTCTTCGAAGCTGAGCGAGACGGTGGTAGAGCCGCGCAGGCCCATTTTTTCCTCATGTTTTCCCACGGAAAAGCCTGGAGTGCCGGGTTCGACGAGGAAACACGAGATGCCGCGGGTGCCTGGGGCCGTTTGTCGGTCGGCAGTTCGAGCCCAGACGACGAAGACGCCGGCGTGGTCGCCCGTGGAGATCCACATTTTTTCACCGTTGAGGACCCAATGGTTGCCATCTCGATGAGCGGTGGTGCGCATGGCACCGGGGTCACTTCCCGCGCCGCCTTCGGAAAGGGCGAAGGAACCGGCGACAACGCTTCCCGAGGTGAGCATGGGAACGTAGCGATTTCGTTGTTCTTCGGTTCCGAAGTTGGTGATGACTTCTCCCACCATATTGGTGACGGACATGGCGACAGCGGTGGAAGCGCAAGCGCGAGAGATTTCGATCATCGCCAGGACGTAAGCGACGGCGCCTGCTTCTGCACCGCCGAGGGAGGCAGGGATATTGACACCCATGAGGCCGAGTTCCGCTAGTTCTTTCAGGATGTCCTTGGGAAATCGGGATTCTCGATCGATCTGCGCGGCGACCGGGACAATGCGTCGCTGTGCATAATCTCGTGCCGTTTGTTGGATGAGTGATTGGGTTTCCGTGAACTCGAGATGCATGGGCTCGGTTGTAGTGCGGGAGGAGCGATGGCTGCAACCGAGGAATCGCGCTCGTTACTTGGGGGTATCTATGGGTTTGGTTTCAGCGGCCGTGGCGGGTTCGACCGACCATTGGAAGTTGTCGATGAGCACGGTCGAGTCCAGGATGTGGTCGGCTGTATCCCAGATGGCGAAGCGCAAGGTAATGATGGTACCGGGCTCGACAGGCGCCTTGGTTTGTAGCCAGCCCGTGGCAGCATGGGGGCCATTGCGAGCGGGTTCATCGAAACCAGTTCCGCCAAGCAACGTAGTTCCCAGCGGGCATGGGAAAGCCTTTCCTCCTGCTGTCTGCGGTTTACATACCTGCAACAGACTGTTGTTGACGCTGATGGGGTTGCCATCCTGATCGAAAGAGATATTGCCGTCGGGGAGGTTTTTCGGCTTGGGATCGAGCAAGGTCACGAAAAAGTCGTTGTATCGACTGCAAATGAACGAGGGGTACTCGTAGGTGTAGAAGTTGAAGTTGAACGAGAAGGAGTGGGCGTTGGTGGGGACGCGGATTTCGAGTTCGAGAGCCGCAGGGTCATTGCAATCTTCGTCACCGGTGAAAACGTTATCACAGGATGTACTGTCTTTGGGATAGCCCGGGGGCGGATTGCTCGACGTTCCCATTTGCGCGTCTTCTGGTGATTCAAAACCTTTTTGCCCGGGTGCGCGAGCGGTACCAGAAGAAAGGACCACCATGGACATGCCTTCCTGCACGCCAGCGGCACCGAAACGAGGCACGATCCCATGGGACAGGGGATCCATTCCGTTCGAGCCATCGGCCTTGACGTACTTGGCGGAGATGACTCCCCAAGTTTTGTCTTTGCCTTGCGCGTTGGCGGTGGTGGTTCGGCATAGTCCCAGCGATTTGGCGGCGTTCATGGCGTCTTTGTCATCGATGTCGAAGCCCTGATCGCAATCGATGACTTCATTGTCGACGATGCCGTCACAATCCTCATCGACACCCACACCGCCATCGACTCCTCCGATGATATCGAAGGCACCGGGGTTGGCGTTGGGATCACAATCGTTGCAATCCCCTTGGTTGACGGAATAACCGTCGTTGTCGAAGTCTTCATCGGGGTCCGTATTGCAAGAGGAGGTGCCTGAAGCATCGGGGTCCGTATTGGCCGAGGTATCCCAGGTGGGGGCTTCTTCTTGTAGGTCGGCATCCGTCGAGTTGGCGGGAGGGGGCGCGGCATCTTGCGTACCGCCGGGGTTGCCCACACTGCGATTGTTGTATTGGTTGTTGTCATTGTTCGAGACAGAACAAGCGACCAATACGGCGAGAGCGCTCAAGCCGGTCAAACGGAGCCAAGACGATGCATGCATGAAAACCTCCTGTCGAGGCGATGTTCCGAGCGAAAGGGGGACTACTTGGGAGGCGGACGGACAGTACCGATTTCGCCTTCTTCGACGTCCCATGCGACGTTGTCGATAAGGACGGTGGAGTCAAGGATTTCGTCGCCCATATCCCAGATAGCGAATCGTAGTGTGATTTCTTCTCCTGGGACGACGGCTGTTTTGGTTTGGAGCCAGCCTGTAGCGGCATGGTCTTCGAAGCCGGTGCCCATGAGTTCGGCGGTTCCGAGCGGGCATTGGAAGGTTTTTTTGCCGTGGGTTCCTGGTTTGCAGACTTCGAGAAAGCCGTTGTTGACGGAGACCGGGTTCCCTGGTTTGTCGAAAGATATATTGTGGTTGGGTGGGGTATTGGGGTGCTGGCTGTAGAGCAGAGCCACAAAAAAGTCGTTATATTCCGTACAGATATAGCCAGGGTACTCGTAGGTATAAAAGTCGAAATCGAAGGACAGGGACTTGGCGTTGGTGGGAACCCGGATGCGCAATTCGAGCGCCATGGGGTCATTCGCGATGGGGGTATCGTCGATGTATTGTCCTGGGCACGCTGCGGAAGAAGGTGTGGGGAAGCCGGCGGGAGTAGCGCTTTTGGTACACATGATGGCTTCGGCGGGGGAAGGTCCGACGACCCCTTCGCGAGCGATTCCTGACGACAAGGCCAGCATGGTTGAGCCTTGACGGGGCGTGATAGGCCCGAACTTGGGGAGCAAGCCGTGGGACAAGACATTGGGAGGGGCGCCGGAGCCGCCGTTTCCAACACATTCGAAGGGATCATCGGGGTGTCCGGAACTCACCGAGCCATCGGCGAATACGTAGGCGGCGCTGATCACTCCCCACGTTTTTTGTGCTCCGGTTGCCGTGGCGGAGGTGAAACGGCACAAGCCGAGAGCGCGAGCGGCTTGCAACGGATCATCGCTGTCCAAGGGAAGATTCTCATCGCATCCGAAAGGTTCGTCGTCGGCGATGCCATTACAGTCTTCATCGATGTTGTTGCCGAAAAAGTCGTAGGCCCCTGGATTCATTTTGGCGGAGCAGTCATTGCAATCCCCGTCGGCAATCGTGTAGCCGTCGCCATCGAGGTCGGCGTTGGGGTCGGTAGCGGAGCATGGTGGATTGACTTCGGAGTTGCCACCCCCGGAGCCGCCGCCGGGAAGAAACATACCGCCCGAGCCTCCTTGATTGCTTTGTCCCGCGGTTCCGCCCGAACCATTCTGTCCCTTGCCGAAAGGCGCATCACTGGTGGCCGAACATGCCGCAATCGTCAGGATCATCCCACAGGCAAGAGCTGAAGGAATAACGAGCCAACGAGCTTTCATCATGGGGTCTCCGATCTGAACCGCCGACGTAAGTCAGAATGAAGGCAGCCAATCGCAATACGTTGGAACAATACTAGAAGATAGCGTCTCTTGAAGAGCTTGTCACATGGGAGTGTGCGAGCAGAGGCCGTAACGGATGCGATGTCAAGTGCCGGGTCATGGCGCCGCGGGCCGTATCCGAAGGGCCACGGGGGATTGCGGGTCTACTTCACGGGCTTGGCGGTGGGGCGAGCGAAGTCATCGGCGATTTTTGCCGCGGGCGATGTATCCTCCCAGGAGAAGCCGTCACGTCCGAAGTGGCCGTAGGCGGCGGTGGGTTTGTAGATGGGGCGCAGCAGGTCGAGCCGCTCGATGATGGCCCTGGGGCGCATGTCGAAGTGCTCGGCAAGATACGCCGCAAGCTTATCATCGTCGACTGAGCCCGTGCCGAAAGTGTCGACATAAACTCCCACGGGTTGAGCAACGCCGATGGCATAAGCCAATTGGACTTCGCACCGACGGGCGAGTTTGGAAGCCACGACGTTTTTGGCAAGAAAACGTGCAAAATAACATGCGGAGCGGTCGACTTTGGAGGGGTCTTTCCCGCTGAATGCGCCACCACCGTGGCGTCCCATGCCCCCGTAGGTATCGACGATGATCTTTCGTCCTGTCAAACCGGAGTCCCCCATGGGACCGCCGATCACGAATCGCCCGGTCGGGTTGATATGGATTTTGGTTTGTTTGTCCATGAGGTTGGCGGGAAGCACCTTGTCGATAACTTCCGTGCGGATTCCCTCGATGATTTGGCTCTGAGATACGTCGGGGCTGTGTTGGGAACTGATGACCACCGCTTCGATACGCGCGACGCGATTGCCGTCGTACTCGAGGGTGACCTGGCTTTTGCCGTCGGGGCGAAGGAAGTCCAACACATTGGATTTTCGCACTTCTGACAAGCGTCGAGCGAGTTTATGGGCGAAGGAGATCGGCGCCGGCATCAATTCCGGAGTTTCATCGCAAGCAAAGCCGAACATGAGGCCTTGATCTCCCGCACCTTGGTCTTTTTCGGCCGTGGCGTTGACGCCCATGGCGATATCGGGAGATTGTTGTTCGATGGCGGTGAGCACGGCGCAGGTTTCCCAATCGAAACCCATGCCGGAGCTGCGGTAGCCGATTTCCTTGACGGTTTCGCGAACGACCTTGGGCATATCGACCCAAGCGGACGTGGTGATTTCTCCGGCAACGACGACCATACCTGTTTTGGTGAGGGTTTCGCAGGCGACGCGGGCCTTGGGATCCTGTCGGAGGATGTCATCGAGGATGGCGTCGGAGATTTGGTCGCAGATTTTATCGGGATGACCTTCGGTCACGGACTCAGATGTGAAGTGTCGGTTGGGCATGACATACCTATGGGTGCAATGTGCTGCGGAATTGAAGTCGAGCCCCCAAGGCTCGGCGAGGACTTCCTAAGGCTCAACCCCCCATGTCGTCAACTGAAGCTTTGGAACTGATGGGAGGGGTGGTGTCGTTGCCATGGATTGGCGAAATTGGCATTGGCAGGCGCGATTGGCAAAGCGGCTTGGTGGCGGCATTCGCTGGCTCACGATGTTTCAGCAGTTCGATAAGCAATGGGCAGGGTAGGAGTCAGGGTTGCGAACGCTTCTTCTTGGCACTACGGTTCGGCTTGATTTCTCATGCCTATCCTCGATCCCCATTCTTTTTCCGACACGCGACAAGGGCGCATCCGACATATCGACTTCGATTTCGAGGTGGATTTCGAGACGCAGACGCTTCGCGGCATTGGACATTACACTCTGGAAGCGCCTGCGGCGGGGAGCTTGTTTTTCGATACGCGGGGTATTTTCATCGAGCGCGTGTCGTCGGGGAACACCGAGTTGGAGTGGGAGATCGACGAACAAGATCGTGTTCGGGGAGAACGTCTTCACATCAAGAACTCTCGAGCCGTGTCTTCGTTGATCATCGTGTTTAGGACATCCCCGCAAGCCACGGCGTTGGGATGGCTCGCTCCCAGCCAGACGGCGGGAGGTAAGTATCCGTTTTTATTGAGTCAATGCCAGGCGATCCACGCCCGAAGTCTGATTCCTTGTCAGGATACGCCGTCGGTTCGTTTCACCTACACGGCGAAGGTCAAAGTGATGGCGCCGCTGACGGCGGCGATGTCCGCGGACCGTACGAAGGTGGAGTCCCAGGGGGCGTTCAATCTCTGTCATTTCGAGATGCCGCAAGCGATTCCGTCGTACCTCTTCGCGTTGGCCGTGGGAAATCTTGCCTTCCAGAGAATCGGCAAGCGATGTGGTGTGTTTTCGGAACCCGAGATCCTCGAGCAAGCAGCGTGGGAATTTGCCGATACCGAACGGTTCATCGAGGAAGCCGAGAAGCTATTTGGGCCTTATCTTTGGGAAACCTACAACATGCTGATCCTTCCCCCATCTTTTCCGTATGGTGGAATGGAAAATCCGAGGCTTACGTTTCTGACGCCCACGTTGATTGTGGGGGACCGTTCGATGGTGAATGTGGTGGCGCATGAGTTGGCGCATTCCTGGACGGGCAACCTTGTGACCAACGCCACGTGGGAAGATTTTTGGTTGAACGAAGGATGGACGGTGTATGCGGAGCGGCGTTTGCTCGAGGCGATCGAGGGTGAGCCTTACGCGCAGCTTCATGCGGCGGTGCGTCGTAAAAGTATGTTGGAGGACATGCGTGTATTCGGTTTCGAATCGGATGCGACCAAGCTGCATTTTTCGCAGAAAGGGATTGATCCGGACGAGGTATTTTCGACGATTCCCTATGAAAAAGGGTGTTCGTTTTTGTCGGTGATCGAGAACGTGGTGGGAAGAGATCGTTTCGACGTGTTCATTCGCAAGTACATCGAGACATTTCGTTTTCAGTCGTTGACCACGCAGGACTTCCTTTCGTTCCTTCGGGAGGAAATCCCCGGCATTGACGAGAAGGTGAACATTCAGCAGTGGGTCTTCGAGCCTGGATTTCCCCGTGATGCCCTCGAGCCCTCCTCGCATTTGCTCGACGACGTATACCAGCGGTTGAAGGCGTACGAGCAAGGGGTATTACCGAAGATGGAGGATGTGTCGGGGTGGAAAGCTCCGCAGATCGAAGTGTTTTTGAAAGGGATGCCGCGGCCGATTCCCGTGGAGCATTGTGCGTACTTGGGTGAGCTTTTTGGGTTGGACAAGAGCCGTAATTGCAATCTTCAGACGGATTATTATGTGATTGCGATTGTGAGTGGTTACACACCGATCCGAAAGGATGTGGAGCGGTTGCTTTCGAGCGTGGGGCGAATGCTGTACCTCAAACCGTTGTACCGTGCGCTGGTAGACTCGGCCTGGTCTCGTGAATTCGTCAGACCGTTATTCGAAACGTGTCGTCATTCCTATCATCCCATCGCGGTGACGGCGATCGTACGAATCCTGGAATCGGCGGGTCTTTGAGCCGTTGCGGGGCCTTGCCTGCCCGGTTGTGCATGGTCCATGGTTCAATCACAACGCTTGACGTAGCCTTGTGGGGCTCGTTTTGGCCTTTCGAATCGAAAGGTCGAGGCAGTTGTCGGCCCATGAGTCGAGGAAGGCATGTCGATAGGTCGAGGTATGATCGAGACATGGAAGCGTAATCCAGATCGCTGCTAGACTACCCGCAGGATGTCCAAAGCCTCGAGGATCTGCGCATCGTGTGGCTCGGAATACGGGCAAGACGCGCTATTTTGTCCGAAGGATGGTACGCCTTTGGGCAACTCTCGCACGGTGCCTGGTGAAGATCCTTATTTGGGCCTGGTGATTGGGGAGCAAGTCGAGTTGCGCCAACTCATCGGGATAGGTTCGATGGGGCGCGTATACCGTGCGTTTCAGCGGGGCGTAGAGCGGGATGTGGCAGTGAAAGTGCTGCACCGGGAGCTGTCCGCGAACCTTACTCTCGTCACGAGGTTTCTCCGGGAAGCGAAAATCTCTAGCCGTCTGACTCACCCCAACGTGGTGCAGGTCCTTATGACGGGCCAGCTAGGTACCGCATCGAATGCAGCGGCCGTGGGAGGTGAACTGTATATCGTCATGGAATACCTCGATGGTATTTCATTGATGTCGGCCCTTGCGGCAGCCGGTGGTGTGATGCCGCTTGCCCGTGCGTTGCATGTGGCGCTGCAGATTTGTGATGCGGTGGGAGAAGCTCACGCACAAGGCATCGTGCATCGAGACATAAAACCAGAAAACGTCATGTTGGTTCGTCGCGGAGATGATCCGGATTACGTCAAAGTACTTGATTTTGGGATCGCGCGGCTGGATTGGGGAGAGGAATCGTTTGCCACACAGGCTGGATTGATTTTTGGCACGGCGCGTTACATTTCTCCAGAGGGGTCGCAAGGAAAGCCTGTGTCGCCCTCAGCCGACGTGTATGCGATTGCCACTATTCTTTATCAATGCCTGTCGGGGCGAACGCCATTTGATGCGGATTCATCCGTAGGGCTTTTGATGCAGCATGCGTATGAAACGCCTCCTGCGCTGCTGGATATTCCTCGGGCAAGCTATGTACCACCGCAACTCGCTACGGTGATCATGCGAAACCTGTCGAAGTCACCGGAAGAACGTTGCCAAGATGCACGGATTTTCGGACGCGAATTGGTAGAGGCCGCACGGGCGGGCGGTTTGTCTGCCGATGACCTCATCCCTCGATCGACCCTGCTTGGTCAGCGAGGCGTTCTCACATCCTTTGCGTCGATCCAACGCACCAAACAGATGCAACTATCCGCTGAAACCGCCGCTGCCATCCATTCGTCGGCAGCCGCGGACAGCGCGACAGACCATGAAAGCGATCGTTCCAAGCAGAACGATACCGCAAGCGAGGAACCGTCGCTTGCGGCTCCTTCGCCTGGCCCTCCGACACGTGACAACGATGATGGTTCATCGTGGAACGAACCGATGGAAGCCATGAGAAACGATGGAGATTCGATCCCAACGCGGTCTTTCGACCGACGGCGTATCGGAGTGTTCATCGTTTTTTGTATTCTTGCGGGAGCGATTCTGACGTTGGTGGGCGCCGCGCGTTTGGGTCGATGGGGAAAGCTCGAGGAGTCTTATGTGGAGCGAGCGAATCGTGCGATGAGCCATCAGCAGTGGGATGCGCCGCCAGGGCAGAACGTCAAGGACATCACGGACGAAGGACTTGTTCTCCACCCCGGAGATGAAGCCCTCCAACAAGTGCGTCGTCGTGCCGCGGACGAATTGATCAAGTCAGCTCTTGGACGTAAGTACGCTGGGGATTTGGAAGGTGCATTGCGGCATGCGAAGCTTGCGAGGGATTTTGCTCCGGAAAGCACCACGGCCCAACATCTCGTTCGCGAACTCGAAGGGCTTAGTATGGATGCGGGGGTGACAACACCCGAACGGGAGCCATCGGGCCAAGGGAACGAAACGAAAAAAAGCGTTCCTCCCGTGGGTTCTTCTCATCGGGCCATTCCTTTGCCCAGCAGTCCGGCGGCGTCTTCTTCCGGCGCGTGGGAGCCAAGCCATGCGGATTCGGCGGGTTCTTCCTCCGTTCCCGCGCCGTCGTCGACGGGGGGGCGTTGGCTGTGAGCACTTGCATGGCGACCACGGGATTTTCGGCGGCGGCAGCTCTGACGTGCTTGGGTTGGTCCCTGACTGCTCTGGGTCAAGAGACGCCTTCGACAACCACGCAACTCGCATCGGCTACTCCGTATACGGTGGCGGAGTTTGGGGTGGGTATTTTGGCGTTGCCCACGACAGATATTTGTCTGGCCCAACCAAATACTTGCACGAAGGGGGATCTAACCCCTCATGGTTGGATATGGATGCTGTATCGAGCGTCGAGTGAATTCGTGGTTGGCGCGGGCACGAGTTTGGCGCGTCCATTTTCCGGAGAAACGACGAAACGGACGGAGCAGATCGAGCGAGAGCACATTCGGCAATACATGATGATTGACGTCACGGGTCGGTATTATGGGTTGAGGCTTCCGAGTGTGGAGGGATGGTTGGGGATGACGTTTGGGGGGGCGGTCATCAGCGATCAGTACAAGACGACGGGGGAGGCATCGGATGCGGTGATCCTTGGCCCTGCGGGGGTCGTGGTTCGAACGGAGGGATTGTCGGCGGGAATAGCGGCTGGATTGGGGTGGGCATTTGCGCCGAATTGGACGTTGGAGTCTTCTTTTCGTTCTGCCTGGTGGTTTTTGCCGAGCGATAGGGCCTGTGGGACGACGGTGGATTGTGCGACTTTGTCGGATGATGTGGCTATATTCAGCCTAGGCATTGGGGTGGGCTACCGCATATCGTTGTAGACACCAGGGTCCGTCCTTCGCTTTTCGTCGTTGTTTAGCGCTGTTTTTGCGCCTCCTGGAGGCAAGGGGCCATCCCGTCGGGGGCAGTTACCGTTGCCCATTTTCGCTGGGGGGGAGAAGTTGGCGAAGCATATCGTCTTGTGCGTCGCGCCTTGCGATGTCCTGGACCGGGGTAAAGGACATATCTTGTTCGAGGCGAAAAGAGCCGACGAAGGTGTCGGGGGGATGGTCCCGCCAATCATGAGGGGAGAGCATGGAGAAGTACAGGGAGCCTTCGGAGCGACGGTACAGGTGGTAGACATGGCCGGGTCTTTTTTGGAATCGGCATTCCACGCGGTGCAAGTCACTGGACTGTTGTGCTTGTTCGAGGAGTTCCCGAGCCTTTTGTTGCAGGGCTTGGATTTGCTCGACGATGATGCGAAGTTTTTGGGTCGTCACGCAGCCTAGGACTTGGTCTGCTTTCTGGATTTGGGCTGCGATATCGACCAAGTTGAGTGGAACGGAGCGACTTGGTGCTAGGGTTGGGGCCATGGGCGGGGAGGGGGAAGAGCGATCGTTGTTCATGACCTGAATACGCGTAAGCCTGGATTTGGCATGCATCCTTGCTCACGTCAAAACGCATGTCCATTCAGCAAGATGTTGGCGTATGGTCGTGGGGAAGGATAAAGACGATTCGACGTATCTGAACCCGCAGGGATACGCATAGCCAATCGACGCGGATGCAAACCTTAAATGAGCTTCATGTTGGCCGGTTTTTGGGCCGTTACGAGCTACTGATGCCGGTGGCTCAGGGGGGTATGGCTTCTGTCTGGGCTGCGAGGCTCAAGGGTACTCGGGGATTTCAACGAGTCGTAGCCATCAAGACCATTCTGCCTTCTCTTTCGGATGATGCTCGTTTCGAACAGATGTTTTTGGACGAAGCCGCGCTTGCCGCGCGAATCCGTCACCCGAACGTGGTGCAAGTGCTTGATTTAGGTGAGGAAAGCGGTCTTCTTTACCAGGTGATGGAATGGATCGACGGCGAACCGTTGAGCGCATTCCTTCGCGAACTACCGGAGGGAAGCGGGTTACCCTTTCCCATTGCCGCGCGTATCCTCATTGGTGCCAGCGAAGGATTGCACGCTGCCCACGAAACGTGCGACGACGCTGGTTATTCTGTCGAACTCGTTCATCGCGACATTTCTCCCCAAAATATTCTGGTCACGCGTGATGGGGTACCCAAAGTCGTCGACTTTGGCGTGGCCAAAGCAAGCACTTTGTCGTCGGCTGCCACGGGTACAGGGACCTTGAAGGGCAAGCCCGCCTATATGGCGCCTGAACAGATTCAGGGGGCGGAAATCGATCGACGCGCCGATATTTTTTCGCTTGGCGTCATGCTTTATGTACTGACGACATCGCGCCATCCGTTTCGGGGAAAAAACGACATGGCGACGTTGCATAGCATCGTATCCACGGAGGAAGCTCCGGCTCCATCGACGTTCGTGGACGGGTATCCCGAGGCTCTCGAACAAGTGGTGATGATGGCGATCGCCAAGGATCGTGAGCGACGATTCAAGACTGCTTCGGCGTTGGCGCGTGCTTTGGAAGCAGCCGTGCCTGACGTTCATAAGGTAGGTGATGCGGAGGTGGCAGCGTTTACGCGTACGCTGCTTGCAGAAAGGCTTGAAGCGCGTGCCGCGGCGTTACGCTCTTCGCTGTCCGACGCCGATCTTCGAGCCGCGGATAGTACGTCGCCGCCATCGCATGAACGCATGAAAAACCCTTCGACCTTGCAAGGGTTGGGAGGGCCCGTTCCGCCGCCGTATGAGCCGTCTTCGTCTTCCTCGGAATCGGTTACCCGTCACGAAGGACGTTCTCCCGGCACCACCAGTACGGTGCCTCCTGCCAAGAGTCGGTCCACACTCGCGGTTACCCTGGTTGCATTGGGAGTGGCCGGTTTGGTCTTTCTTGCTGTCGCCGTGGCAGCCATCCTGTTTTGGGTTCGACCCGAATACCTTGCCAAACCAACGATACCTTCCACGCCCTCTGTCGATCCCTCTTCGGTTGCTTCGCCACTGTCTCCCTCCCCGAGCGGTACTGGCTCTTCCCCGGCAGAGGCGGATAGCAACTCGAATATTTCCGTCGATTCCCTTCCGGCTGCCACCGACCTTGCTCCCCCTTCTCATCCAAGGCCGAAAGGTACATCGGAACCCAAAGTCGATGCGACACATCCAACGCCTACGGATACGCCGCAACCAACGACGGTCACCACGACGCCATCGGTGACTCCGAGTACTCCAACGGCAACGCCAGGCACACCCACGCCGGGAACCGTTCCCAAAATCCGTGATCCCGGGTTCTAAAAGCCCATATCGTCACGTCGTTGGATAGGGATCTTCGAAGATCAGACGCTCGCCAGCGAAGCAAGTCATATCGAAACGCTCGAGGTGTTCGTCGACACATCGATGGGCGGTATCGGTTGTGTCAACGATCCCCTGGGCATCGGCAAGTTCCACGAGACGTGCTCGTCCGGTGTTGGATACTTCGATGATGGCTCTCATGGACGCGGGCGCGATACGCGGAAGTGTGCGAGAAAAAAGCGGTTCTTCCTCCTCTGCCTCGGAATGACGAATCGGTCCCAGGCAGGGTCTGGATGCGATTTCCGCGCAACGGTTTTCGGCATTCGCGGCGTTCATCGTGGGGCGTTCCATGATGGCGGTATCCGCATCCAATTCGGCAAGGCGCAAAGAAAGCTCGGATGGTTCGAAATCGTCGGCCCATGGGCTTTGTCCCCCCGAGGCTTGGATTTCTTCTTCGAGTATTTCGGCTACGTCGTGGATGGTGTGGGAAAGTGCTTCATCCTGTCGAATCGCAGTTCTGAGGATGGGTTCGATGTCGTTTTCGTGGGTGTGGCCGCGACGAATCAGATGGATGAGGGCGCGAGCGGTATGAATTTGATCCGCGTTGGTTCTGGATACCAAGCGTGCGGCAAGGCTTTCGAGGGAAAATAGGCCAGCATGGGGAAAGAAGCGGTTGGCAATCGCAATGTCATAACCAAGATCGATGATCCGTCGAATCGGTGAACGCGCGCTCACATACCGGGACTTCAAAAGCGACATCCACTCATCCAATTGCGCCACACGGCTGTCGGCAAAATCGATTTTTCGAAAATAGAAGCAATCGCGCAGGCGTTTCTGGTCGTGAAGGCGTTGTTCCAGAATGGTTCCGCCGAAAACATGGAGACGAGTCAACTCGAAAGGAACGCCGCGAATGGTCGAGCACGCTTCCAACTCGTCTTCGATTTCCTCGAGCGTGGTTTCGGGTCCGATAATCAGGCTTTGAAAGCTCGTGGCGATTCCAAGTCGTCGCAATCGTCCGAGCACCACCCGAGCCAACGATGGTGAATAATCGCTATGTAGACGTTGAGCAAGGGAACGAGAAGCGGCTTTGATATCGACGGTGGCCCGAATGACCCCGAGGTTGGCGAGTTCGTTGCAAACCTCACGAGTTACTTGGTCTTGATGCATGCTGATGCGAATGGCGCAGCTTGGCAAAGCGTGCATTTGCATGTGAGAGCGTAGGTCTTGCAGGAAGGTCACGGCTTGCTGCGTGTCGTCGGGAAGAAATGAATCGTCTTGAAATTCGAATACGCGCGCACCGTATTCGAAGACCAAAGCAGCCATTTCGCTGGCGATATCCTTTGCCGAGCGACGATGACAGGGCACGGAATCGACGCTGAGCGCTTCTGTTTTCGGAATCAGGTTTTCGGCATTTTGACGCAGGGTGACGATAGAGCAGAAGGGGCATGAGCGCGCGCATCCTCGACTTCCCATCATGCTTGCCACGGGAAGCCCGAGACGTTTGGGCAATCCTTCGGTGCCGCGCCAAGGCCATAGGGATCGTCCGGTCACGTCGCAAGGGGCTCCTTGCGCAAACGAGTCGTCTTGCCGCAACAGAATACCGGGAGCTTCGCGCAGATCGCGACGACCGATGGCTGCTTCTGCCACGATGACGATGGCTTGTTCTCCGCGATGTCGAACGACGGCATCGAGTTCGGTGCAGACGGTGAGCAGTTCTTTTGCTTTGAGGGTCGCGACCAAACCTCCGGCCACGATGAGTTTTTCGAAGCCGAGTTCTCGCAATCGTTTCATCAGAGCGCCGGACAGCAGGGTTGAGTATTCGTGATTGATGCTGATGCCCACCGCATCGGGCCGATCCATCACGATCGCTTGTGCCACGCGTTCGAACTCGTGTGGGGAACCAAAGGGAAACAGGACCGCTTGATGTCCTTCGGCGCGAAGCGCGGCGGCAAGCACACGAAGACCCAGGTTCACCGAACTCTCGGACTCGGGACCCACCAGTGCAACACGGGCTGATAGCGGTGCACTGCGCATGAACCCCATAGATTAACAGGTTCGACGGATCAGGAAAGACCAGATTGCCCGAAGCGATTTTCGGCTATGGGATGCGAAAATGGCCTTCGACTCGATCTCGACCATTGCGCTTGGCTCGATAGAGCGCTTTATCCGCATTTTCGAATAACGTGGTGCCATCCATTCCCCCCTCCGGCGAACTTGCAACCCCAGCGCATATCGTGATCGTTCCCCATGCCGTGGTGGTGCTTTCGACACGTACCGTCGATATCAGTTTTTCGGCCACCGATAGCGCCTGTTCATACGTTGTGTCCGGCAACACAACCACGAATTCTTCCCCCCCATACCGAGCCACGATATCGGTTTTCCTCGCATTCGCGCGAAGCACGCTCGCCACGAACCGCAGGGCATCATCTCCCGCCAGATGACCATGCTTGTCGTTGAATCGTTTGAAGTGATCGATGTCGAGTACGATAATCGATAAGGGTCGTCCGGTTTGGCGTCCCTGCGTGAGCAGACGATGAATGGCCTGATTGTAGGTGTGGCGATTGGCAAGGCCCGTCAGCCCATCGACCTGCGCCAGGGCTCGCATCTCATCGAAAATCTTACTTTTTTCGATGGCGATGGCAGATAAATCCGCGATGGTGGCGAGAAGATGTTGTCTACCTACGGACACCTCACCATCGCTGAAGGCATGGTCGACGACGAGGCATCCGACGATTCGTTCGGATGTGAGAAGAGGGACGATCCACCAGTTGACGAAAGAGAAAGGCTCCGAATCGGATATCTGCTCACAGGCGAGTTCGAGTGTTTGAGAATGCAGTGGTCGTCGTTCGAGCAAGCTTTGCGCAAGCATCGTCTCGATTCGACACCGTCCGATGGTGGAAAGGTCAGGGGCCATGGACGCATGTTCGCTCAGATTTTCGAGCGATAGATGCAGATAGCCGAGTCGTCGGGAAAGCTGGTGGGCATCGGGATCGTCTTTGACGGAATCATAGACGGACAGCAGCGCTTCGAGCGTGAGATCTTTGGCCACCATCTCTTCCCAGATTCGAAACGCTTCTTCACGATGGATGGCACCGACGGCCATACCGGTTCGAAGGCTGCGCTGCCCGTCGTCGGCAAGAAGAAAAAGACCTCGGTTGAAACCCAATCCCTCCCCTGAGGTGACTCCAGACAGCACGACGTAGAGGATTTTGTCGATTTGCAAGGATTGCAGGATGGCTTTGGTGACGAGCCGTTCGAACGCCAGGTCTTGGGGAGAAAGGACAATCTGATTGAGATCGTCGGGAGACTGAGGGCACGGAGAGGGATGGCTATCAGGCATTCGAACGCCAATTCATGAGCAGAGCTTGGGCACGTCAGGTGTGCCGATCACCGTATGACGAGCGGTTATGACGACTCGTCGTATCGAGTTCCCATTCCAACAAGTATCGATGAGTGCGGTTCCGCGAGTAGTATCAATTTTTTTGAGGCATGACGCAAAGGCGCAATTCCGCGAGTTGTTCATCATCCAACGCCGAAGGTGCATCGGTCATGGGGTCCGCGCCGCGTTGGGTTTTGGGGAAAGGAATCACATCGCGCAGACTTTCTGTCTCGGACAGCAACATGGCCACGCGATCCCAACCGATGGCCATGCCACCGTGAGGGGGAGCGCCGTGTCGTAGGGCTTTGAGCAAAAACCCGAACTTTTCCTCGGCTTGCTCTTCATCAATCCCAAGAGTTCGGAATACGGCTCGTTGCACCACGGGATCGTGAAGACGAATCGAGCCGCCGCCCACCTCGAAGCCGTTGAGCACCAAGTCATAACGATAGCACAGCACTTTGGCGGGATCGGACTCGACGATGGCGATGTGATCGTCGTGGGGGCGCGTAAAGGCATGATGTGCGGCGACCCAGCCGCCGGTTTGTTCATCCGCTTCGAACATGGGAGGATTGACGACCCACAAGAATTCGAGCTTACCGCCGTGGCCGAACGCGGGGATATGTCCCATTTTTTTGCCAAGGTGGAGCCGGAGATTGGCCAGCACCGTATGAGCAAGCGCCGCTTTTCCGAATTGGAATAGCAGCAGGTCACCTTCCTTGGCCCCCGTTCGTTCGTGGATGGCTTGGCGTAATTCCACGGTGGCGGTTTTCAAAGCGGTCTGTGTCCACTCCCCATTCGCGCCGACTTTGGCTCTCGCCAATCCTTTGGCTCCCATCGATTGCGCCATCTTTTCCATCTCGTCGAGGTCTTTTCGGGACAGCTTTGCCTCGGCAGAGACGCTCATGACTTTGACGATTTCCCCTGGAATATCGCGACGAAGCGTTCCGTTTTCGAAACGATTGGCGATCTCGGCAAAAAACGGAACACCGCCTCCCTGATGGGCAATGATCAAGTCCGTGATATCCGTATGCTCCATGCCGAAACGCAGGTCCGGCTTGTCATTGCCGAACCGTTGCATCGACTCCTCGAACGTCATCCGAGGAAAGCGTCCTTCCGGATACTTCTCGCGCAAATCGATTCCGCGCGTCTGCTGCACGATCTCGAACATCAATCCTTCCACGAGCGCAAACACGTCGTCCTGATTGACGAAGGACAATTCGATATCGACTTGTGTGAATTCCGGTTGTCGATCGAGCCGAAAGTCTTCATCGCGGAAACACTTGACGATCTGGAAGTAGCGATCGAATCCGGCCACCATGAAAAGTTGTTTGAATAGTTGCGGGCTTTCCGCCAGGGCGTAGAACTTACCGGCCGCGTGACGCGATGGGACCAGAAAGTTGCGAGCACCACCGGGCGTGTACTTGACCATGAACGGCGTTTCCAGTTCGAGACATCCTTGATCGGACAGATATCGGCGAGCCGTTTGATTCATTTGGTGACGCAGCCGAAATATCTGTTGCATGGGGCGACGTCGCAGATCGAGGTATCGGTATTGGAGGCGAAGTTCTTCGCGTGTGTCCAAGTCATCGACGATTTCGAAGGGTGGGGTTTCGGCTTGATTGAATATCTCGGCTTCGAGGACGCGCACTTCGATCTCGCCGGTGGGTCTATTTCGATTGAGATTTTCTCCTCGGGAAACGACGACGCCGCGGATTCCGATGACCCATTCCGGTCGAATCTGCTCTGCGATTGCGACTGCCTGGGCGATGGTTTCGGAGCCATCCACACTGAGGTCTCGCGGTTCCGTCGAGGGATCGAAGACCACTTGTGTCAGACCTTCCCGATCGCGAAGATCGACGAATACGCATCCACCCAAGTTGCGCCGTGCTTGTACCCAGCCAAATAGCACCACCTGCTTACCCACGTCCGCACCGCGTAAGTCGCCGCAAGAATGAGTTCGTTTCCAATCATCGATGAACTTTCGCTGTGCCACGTTCGTGCTCCTTGAACTTGTCATGGGGGGGGTCAGCGTAGTGAAGGCTCGCCTGATGTCCAGCTACGTCGAGGGGGCAGATTCGTTGTTTCCGATTCTTTCCATGCTGCCGTACCTGGCTTGCCCCCATCGAAAAAATGCGATGGCTGAAGCAATTCACACGATTTTTTCGAATCGCTCCCACGAAGGTTGCGCTAAGACGGGCGCCAGTTGTGGGCTTGGTTCCCTCGTATCGCAAATGGAAGTAGGGTCGGACCCGGTTTTGTCTAAGGAACGCTGCTATGTTCAATCGAACTTGGATTTCCATCGCTGGGATCGTCTCGCTGTTGGCGAGTTGCGCTACGTTTCCTCCCCCTGAGCCGCACAAACCAGAAGCGGATCCGGATTTGCTCGCGGGCGATGACATGGAAACAACCGCGGAATGGCTTTTCGTGACGTCGGAAGCCGACGGTAAGGGGCAAAGCGAGTGCGACCGGGTAAGCCGTTGGTTGCAGGGTGAGCAGTCCTGCACGAGCGATATCTGCATTCATGCTCGGGACTTGGGCCGAGAATGGCTACGAAAATGCAAAGATGAATCCTCCGCGGGCGCGACGACCGTGCGAAAACTCGTGGATACCTACGCCGAACGGGCTGAATTGCCGGCGGATTCCTGTGTTCAGCAAGGAACGGGATTGCTTCGTACTCCTGAATGTGGAGCGCCAGAGGCGTGTGAAACACAAGCTCAGCGTTGGATTGCACAATGCGGAACGGCTTATGCCACGCCGCTGTTCGTGCTGATGCTGACGAAAACGCTTCAACGTCGTTTCCCCGACGATCCCAACAAGCCCGTGCATGAGGTGAAGCTCGATACTCGATCCTGCGATGAGCTTGCGAAAGCGGTCGGGCAAGGAGTGGGGTGTGACGGTGCGGCATGCGATCCGTTTGTGGAGGTCAGCGATGCATGGCTGGATCGATGCCGTAAGGATGGACAGCCGGTTCCGATGCTTCTTGCCTTCCAGTTGGCGGATGTGCGCGTGGGAGCGGGACGTAGCGTCGAACCCATGCGTGTAGCGGAAACAAAGCTTGCGGAAGGAAGCTTGCCTTTGCTGTTGTCCGATCAACGGGGGGCTGTCGCATGGGTTTGCGGCGTTCGCCCCAAAAATGTGAAGGAATATCTTGAAGCACGTCGAGATTGCCGACCTGGTGAGGTCATTGTCACGCGCGTGGATGGCCAGCAAAACGTTCGCACCGCTTCGGTACCTCACTCCGACGATGCCGCGTTCTTACGGCAGTTTCCTTTTCTTGATGTGAAAGGCGAGCGCGACGCACGCGCCTTGGCGGATATGGATGCTTTTCGCCGCGATGTATCCCAAGCGGTGGAGCAAGCCCAAGGGCCGCACCCCGAACAAGCCATTTCTCTGCTCGTCAAGGTAATGCAGTCTCGATCCGAGGCGCTGATGCGCCAGGCGGTGTTCCAAAAAATTCTTACGGATGCAGATCGGGACCTTGCGCCTTCCTTCAAAGAATGGGGAAAGAGAAAAGCACAAGGTGTCGTCAGGGTTCGCGGGGCCGACGAACAAGGCCTTTATGCACGTCGAGCGCTGCAGAACCCTTTGCATGACATGACCCGTGACGGCCAAGTGAGCGCTGGAGCGTATCTGGCTCCGCCGGCGCTTACCCTCGATCGATGGATGCCCTTGTCGTTTCTTGCCTACAAAGACGAACTGTCCACGCTTCAACGGATCGTTGACCGGCACGGGACCCTCGACAATCGAGTGATTCCCCTGCGTCAGCAGATCGCGTCGGAGATGCAAGCTTGCTCCCAAGCCGAAGCTAGAATCCAGTCGATCAACGATGAAATCATGGCTTGCATGCTCAGGGAAGGATGCACGCAAGACAAGATTGCTGCTTTGGCTTTCACCGCGGATCCCGACCGATCTCGTGCGCAGCGCGCTCGGGATGCGATTGCCAGAGCGTTGGCAAGCGGATTGTTCAATCGTGGAGAGATGGACAAAGTCGAGGCGGATCGAATCGCCAGTGGTTGCTTGGATCCCTAACCAAACAACATTCTCCGAACCGATCAACGATCACATTCGTACTGCATATCCACCGTGGCTCCATCGACAGTCAACGTTTCCACTCGTCCATCTCTCGGGTGAACGATGAGGAATCGCTGACGACTCTCCCCAGGTGGAATGACAGTGTCGGCGAGAGGCATGGACTTTTTCGAAGAGCCCCAAGACACGGTATACCCTTTGACCGTACACGGTTTGTCGGTGGGGTTGGATACTTCGATGCGAATGCGACGATCGTTGGGATCGTCGCGGCCAGCGAGTATTTCGAGTACTTTGGCGACGGGTTTGGATGGTGTGGGTGAGGGAGTCTGCTCTTCGGGGATAGATACGGGCGGGTTTGGTTGCCTTTCGGGGCTGATGGTTGGAGCAGGATGGGATGGGGGGGCTGAGGAGGATGCAGGTGGTGGATGTGGGCTACAGGCCATGATCCCTGCAAAACCGAGGAGGAATATGGTGGTCCGAGTCGAACAGGCGTGACGCATGGCGTGCCATTATCGAATCCGAACGTTCGATCCCACAACGCCGTTTTTGTTTCGGATGGGTTCTTTTTCATCGATCGGTAGCTTCACGACATGATCCGAATCGTTTTTATGCTCTTCGTGCTACCCTTATTCCCATTGAACATATGACGAAGCGTGGGAGGTCACCGATGGGTGCTCGTGCTCTTGCGTGGGGGATGGGGGTCATCGTTGCGCTGGGATGTGGGGAAAAGGTGGACTGCAACCGATTATGTGATCGGGAAGCCGAGTGTGTGGCGGAGATTGCCGTGGCGCTGGGGACAGCGACCGTGGAGCAGACGGCGTTGATCAAGGACGAGGATCGGAAAGCGCTTGGAAAAAAGCAAAAAGATCGATGCATGGCGAGCTGCCAGTCGCCCACCAAACCAAGTTCCGTTCACACCAAGTGGAGGGGATGTCTTCAAGCGGAATCGTGTGAAGCTTTTGCGCGGTGCGTGTACCGCTGACGAGCAGTATGGTTCGAAGGCCGAGGTGGGTTCCGCACATCATGGGCGTTTCGAAGCAATCGACCACGTGGCAGATGGTGAATGCTGCCACAACCCACGACGATGGGCTTGCCGTGGCGCACTCTCACGCTCCAAGAAAAAATGAGTTTTCGGTGACGAATGCTGTGGTGTGTGTTTTGCGTGACCGTGTATCCATGGCAGTGGAGCATCGGGCAAGAGGCAAGCCGAGCGTGGGCAGGTATTCGGAAAAAGTGATTTGGGTGGTTGTCATGGTTGGTGGAGCCGCGAGCGATTCCAGAGCAATACCTATGATATGATTTGTGTAACATGTTGAATGTATTGGTAAATATTGGTGCATGTCGAAACCACGACCGGTTTGCCTCGGCCGTGGTCGAGGGAAGATGACTTTCGGGGCATAAGTTGTGATAGCAATGCCTTGTGTTAGCCATGACTTGGAATGAGATCGCTCTGGTGGTCTTCCTGTTCGTGCTAGTCACCTCTTGGGGGGTGTTGCAGCGTTTGGGCGATTGGATTGGAGTGTTGCTTGGGCCGAAACGATCTTCGAAGCCGCGTGGTTGACGAATGAATTTGGTTGAATGGGCATACACCACCGCCCGGTCTTTTCGTTCTGGTAAACTTGGTTGTCGTGATTGATCCACCTCTTCGCCGTCCTCCTACGAGCCCTCCGATGGGCAGCACGATTTTCGTGGTGGGGGAAGATGATCCCGCGCTTGCGGAAGCGTTGCGCAGGGGAGGAAATCATGTGCAATGGGTGGAGTCGCGCGATGTGCTCACGCGGTTGGAACAGCAAGCTCCTAGTTTGGTGATCTTCGATCTACCCAACAAGGTTGAGCAAGCCGCGGTGGCTGAGCTGATGGGTTCTCTTCGGGCCATGGGGATTGGTCTATTTCTTATCGTTGGCTCTGAAAGCGATGAGAACGAGTCGACGCATCTATCCGAGGATGCGCAAGAGCAAACAGGAATCGAAAGCTTCGACCCTGCGAGTCTGCGTGAGCTGTCGGAGGAGATGGTTTCGCGACCATTCGACTTGGAACAGGTTGCCGATCGGATTTCGTCGTTGGCACAGTATCGACATGGAATGAGGGTTGCCCCTCCGCCGCCATCGTCGCGACGTCCCGAAAGCGTTGGCGTTCTCGATGGGATGGGAGAGATAGCGAGTCCCAAGGAGCCCCCTGCTGCCTTGTTGAGCTATCCCTTGCCCAATGTGGATACGTCGAATCCGCCAGGGATTAGCTCAGCGCCGCCGGGTAACGAATGGTCGTCGATACCCGCGGGACCGTTGGGATTGAGCCTTTCTTTCGAAGCGTTTGCGGGTCCCACGTCCGTATCTGATGAGTTGGAAAAGATGCTGGCGGAGGCGGAGAGGAGGGTCAGATCCGAAGCGCGTTCGACTTCGGAAGTGCCGAGTCCAGAAGCGGAGGTCAATGCGATCCTACCTCCGGAGGTTCTTGCGGCGTTGGATGAGCCGCTGGAGGTATCCGACGGTGAGCTATCGGAAGTGGAGTCCCATACGCCGGTGGGTCAAGGTACGATGGGTGGGGCTGCGCGAGTGCCGGAAACCGCGTCCAAACAGCGGGAGGGGATGGATCTGGGGGACTTGTCCTCGCCCGCCGAGCCTGTGACTGCCCATGGCGAAGAGGATGATTGGGACGAGCGGCCGAGGCCCCACGAAGCGGAGTATTATGACGAGAGTGCTTCAGAAGACGAAGGGCATGAGCAACGGCTGCAAGCGATGGATGTCACACCTATCCCTTCGAGAATCGGCGAGCCGTTGCCACCAATGTCCACGCAGATGGGAACGTCTGCCCGACAGGACCGTTCGTTTTCGCAGCCCGCTCGGGAAGTCGTGCTGAAACCGAAAGTACCGTCGGAGCCTGTTCCTACGCCTCGGGTGAACTGGTCGGTCGATCTGCCTTCCGTGCTTTCGCCAGCCTTCGATGGGATGCGGGCGCTGGGGATGTGCATCGCCGGGCGCATCTCGGCCACATTGAGTTTCGAGTACCAAGGGGCGTTGTGCCAAGCGGTGATGCGTGATGGGGATTTCGTAACCTGTGGTTCAAGCGCGGACGACGAGACGTTGTTGGCTTTTTTGGTGCTTCGAGGGGATTTGCCGAAAATCGCGGGAACCCAGCTTGCGGGAAGGTTTCCGCCGTTTGGGCGTCATGCGGCGGCGGCTCTCATTGCGAATGGATACGTAGGGCAAGATCAACTTTGGGGGGTATTGCGTGCGCATGCCGAGTGGTTGCTTGGGCGAATGGCAAGCACGCAGGGAGGAACGTGCGCGCTGGAAACCGAGCCGCAAGGACGGCTTCGAGCCGAGCCAGCGGTATTTGGCGGCGCGACAGGCGCGGAAGTGCTTGTGGAGGTATCGCAACGGGTTCTTCCTTGGGAAGATGCCTTGGCGAGGATAGGGGGACGTGAAGCGCGTCTTGGTCCGGGTCCCCATCATTCGTTGCTTTCGGAATGTGCTCTTTCCGAAAAAGAACGAGATTTGATGGAAAATGCGCCGGGAAAAACGGTTCGAGAGGTGCTCGAAACCGCCCGTCGCCCCGAATTTGCTGCAGTTATCGCTGTCTTAAAAGAACTTGGAATCATTGAAATCATGCCGGCGATCGCTCGTTCCGTTCACCCCGAACCGGATGCTTTCGACCCGCTCGATGCAGAGGCTGTGCGCAAACGCGTCGCAGCACGTCTCGCCCTCATTCAAGAAGGCGATTACTTCGAAGTGCTTGGTGTACCGCGCACCGCCACCGCGTATGAGATTCGTCGCGCTTACCTCGAAGCGCGACGTGCGTTCGAACCTTCACGGCTGTTGACTGCGCAAACCATCGATCTTGCCGAAGATGCACAGCTCATCGTCGAAGTGCTCGATGAAGCTTTCGAACTGTTGCGGGACGAAGTTCGAAGAGAACGCTACCGGCGAGCCATCGAAGCCGTTCCTCCACGTCGATAGATATCGCTCGAAAGCACCAAATCCATCGTTCCTTCACCTTGGGGCTCGACGCGCGCCGCGCTCCCCTTTAGGCTCTTCGACGCTCGACCACCCTCGAGCGAATTTCTTGCATCGGTATTCTCGTTCGTCCCCTGTCGATTACAGCCCGGTGTGGGGAGGTCTTCGGATGGCATCTCGGTATTGTTGGTTCGTACGACATTGGTTTGGCAGTCTGCTCATCGCGGTCTCGTTGCTGCTCGTGCTCACCCACGGCTCGAACGCTCATGCGCAACAACGAACGTTTTATCTCGATCGCCTGCAAATCGGAGGCTCTCCAGAAGACGGCTTCGCCTTATGGCGTCCACGCATGAAACAGGAAACCGTGTTCTTTGGACAAATGGCGCTCGGATGGCAGCATCGACCTTTGCGAGGAGCCACGGCAACGTATAGCGAACGTCTCGCCAATCACACGCCAAACCCCGTCCAAAACCAATTCACGACCTACCTTACGGCCGGACTCGAACTCATGCAAAGAGCGAGCTTCGCCGTGTCGTTGCCGGTTGTCGTTTACGAACACGGCTCGAGCCCCTGTCCGCGCACCGCTGGCGCCAATTGTCAGTCCACCGACGTCAACAGCACCATTCCAAGCGATACGCGCCTTGATTTGCGCTTCATCGCTTATCGATCAGCCAATCAAAAATTCCACTTGGGAACCGCGCTGAGCATGTGGGTGCCGAGCGGCGACAATATCTCCTTTACCACCGATGATCAGACGACAGGCGCGGGTCAAATCCTTGGTGAGTATGACTTCGGTAAGTTCGTCCTTTCAGGCAATACCGGTCTGCACTTCCGACCCAATCGCGGCCTCAACATGCTGCGCGTCGGCAGCGAGTGGACATGGGCGGTCGGTGGATTCATTCCTCTTCGCGACGGCGCTGTTCGTCTTGGTGGTGAGATCTTCGGCTCTACAGGCATTGTCGATGCGGGAAAAACTCCGGTAGCCAAAGACGGCGACACCGTATTCACCAAGCGCAATACACCTGTGGAATGGATGGGCGAACTTCGCTTCGCGCTCGATCGTCAAAAAGCCGGGTGGCTCGGCTTCGGGGCTGGTACACGGTTGAGCGCGGGCTATGGCGCACCCGATGTCCGTGTCCTTGCAAACCTCGGTTATGCTTTTTCGTTGCGTGATACGGAACCGGGCTCTCCCCACCGACGATACACCGCCGACCGTGACGTGGAGCCTACCTACTCCGACAGAGACAAGGACGGCATTCCCGACGATCTCGACCTTTGCCCCGACGACCCCGAAGACGGCAAAGAGCCGGATCCAAACGATGGTTGCCCGGCCCCTTCGGACCGCGATGGTGATGGTATTCCCGATGACGTGGATGAGTGCCCCGACGAACCTGAAGACTTCGATGGCCTTGCGGACCACGACGGTTGTCCGGAAGACGACTATGACGCGGATGGAATCCCCGATGTCGAAGACAAGTGCCCGCGTGAACCCGGGGTTGCGAGCACCAATCCCGAACTCCACGGCTGCCCCCAATTCATTCGTCGTATCGAAGGCTCGACCGAAATTCAGATCCTAAAACGTGTCGAGTTCGCAACCAACAGCGCCGTCTTGTTGCCACAATCCTTCCCCATTCTCGATGAAGTATACGCCCTGTTGAAAGCCAACCCGGATGTCACCAAAGTAGCCGTACAAGGTCATACGGATAACCGTGGCGGGCGTGACCTCAATATGAAACTCAGTCAGGACCGCGCCGACAGTGTCATGCGCTACCTCGTGAACAAGGGCGTCGTTGCCTCGCGGTTGACCGCCACCGGCTATGGCTTCGACAAACCCATCGACACCAACGATACGGCCGAAGGACGCCAGCGCAACCGACGGGTCGAGTTCCATATTCTCGAACAAAATAACTGATATTTCACATACTTATGCCCATTCGGGCCTTGGCTCTCCCGACAGGACGATGATCATGAATGACCTCCTCTCCTTGTTGCCAGAGGTGCGTGAGGCTTTGCGCGTTGGCGCACCCGTCGTTGCCCTCGAGTCGACCATCATCTCTCATGGAATGCCGTATCCCACCAACGTGCAGACCGCGAGGGAAGTCGAAGAAATCGTTCGCGCAAAGGGAGCGATCCCAGCCACCATTGCCCTTTTGCAAGGCCGCATTCATATCGGCTTGTCTTCCGAACAATTAGATACGCTGGGCCGTGCGAAAAACGTTCGCAAGGTGAGTCGTCGTGACCTGCCCATTGCTCTGGTCTCCGGGCAAATGGGAGCCACGACGGTGGCTGCGACGATGTTTTGCGCCCATCTTGCGGGCATCTCCGTATTTGTGACCGGAGGCATCGGCGGCGTTCATCGTCGTGGTGAGGTGACGCTCGATATCTCCGCGGACTTGATGGAATTGGCCTCGACACCCGTGGCGGTGGTATGCGCGGGAGCCAAAGCGATTCTCGATTTGCCACGGACGCTCGAAGTGCTGGAAACGCACGGCGTTCCCATCGTTGGATTTCAAACCGATCAATTTCCCGCGTTTTACACGCGATCCAGCGGGCTTCCGGTCGATGTGCGGCTCGATGACCCGGCCGACGTTGCGCGCGTCATGGCCACGAAGTGGAAACTCGGTCTTGCCGGTGGAATCTTGGTGACCACACCCGTTCCCGAAGCGGATGCCATGGACTCCCGTGAGATCGACGAGGTGATCGAACAATCCTTGGAGGAAGCCAACAGCCTGTCCCTGCAAGGCAAAGATATCACTCCGTTTTTATTGAAAAAAATCGTGGAACGCACCGAAGGTCGCAGCTTGGCTACGAATGTTGCGCTCGTCAAACACAACGCTGACGTAGGTGCTGCCATTGCCATCGCCTATGCGGCTCAATGAGCCTATGACTCGAATAACTCCGTTCGTGCCACCACGGCGGTGGCGACCACGTCGGCTCCCCCTTTCAACAACAAATCCTCACACGCTTGCAGTGTGGCTCCGGTGGTTCGCACATCATCGACCAGCACAACCCGTTTGCCCCGCACACGCTTCGGCGCTCGAAGCACGAAGGCCCCTTGCAGGTTTTTGAGACGATCCGAGCGATTGAGCCCAGCTTGCCGAACCGATCCATCCTTTCGAGCAAGCGCGCGCGTTTCGAGACGAGCCATGAGCGCTGAGGCCAAAGGGCGGCCGATCAGGGCCGATTGATTGTAGCCTCGTTGTACGAGACGATCATACGGAACAGGTACGGGAATCACCAAATCGACATCGCGCGGAGTCAGATGAGCTAGCACGACAGGAACGAGAAGCTGGCCGAGGGCAGCTCCAAGGTCAGGACGATTCCCATACTTCAAGCGCAGCAAAGCTGAGGAAAGGGCGCCGCCATAATGACCGAACGCCAAAGGGTTCCCGTCACCGGACCATCGTAGGACCGTGGATGCACAAATGGCGCACAACAACGCGCGTCGATCGAGCAACGAATCACAAGCTGCACAACGCGAAGGGGATAGGATTTCAGCAAGATGAGTGAACGCAAGAGCTGTCCATCGCATACCCCTTTTCGGCCCAAACCACCGCCTGGTTGCGCCCTATTCACAAGGCAAAATTACGGAGCTGTGCTTTGGCCCGATGGTTCCAGCTTGAACGTTACCTCGCGTACCTCCACCCCTTTGGGACCGGCAACTCGCATGGTGCCCGAAATCACACCGTCTTTGAGTTCTCCTGTACCACCTCCCGACATGGCCGACGACACCGTGGGATCGGTCGGAATCAATTCCAATCGCAACAGGGTGCCATCGAGCAAACCAGATAGCACTTGAGAACCCAGCGCACCGCTTGCCTCACCTCCCACCACGCCGTCCGCTACGATCATCGATAGCCGTCCATTGCCGACCGCTTTCGAACCGTCGTCATTTTTCCATGTAAAATCAGTAACTTTGGGTGGTGTGGCCAGCTCCACGCGTTTGGCCTCATAGGTTCCGGACCACTTCTTGGCAGAGGCGGGATCGACAACGACAGCGGGCACCGATGCGGTGGCAGACGCCGATACCGAAGCGCTCGCGGAGGCGATGGCGGAGGTGCTGGCGCCCACCACTGGTTCTTGCGAAGACGCTGGTTGTGGCGACGGCGTGGGTCTGTCGCATCCCACGGCCAAAACGATTGCCAACAAGGCAAAGCTCGATATCCGTCGCAATTCCGTCATGCCGCGCCATCCTTGGGAGTCATAAGTTCGTGAATCCGTACCCCAAGCTCTCCTTCTACGTCCACCAATTCGCCCCGGGCAACCTCGATTCCTCCGACCCGAAGACAGATTGGCTGTCCAAGGCTTCGTCCCGTGGTGATTACGTCCCCCGGCTGAACGCTCGCCCATTCTCGTGCTGTCAAGGTGAGCGTGCCAACCTCCACACGAACCACCACCGGAACGTCTGCAAGCGCTTCCATCGTATCCAGTGAGTTCGGAGAAGGGGTGGTTGCTTGCTGTTCGTTCATTTCTTGCACCTTCCTTGCCCCAAGCTCGATTGTGCCATCGTGTCGTAATTGTCCACTCCAACCGATTGTCGCATGGGGCGACATCAACAATACTTCTCCTTCGAGCCGTGCTTCGCGATACCGCACGGTCCATCCATCGGCGGGTAGCCAAGCATCCCCTCGACCCAAACTTGCCAATTGTCCTCGCGAAATCGTGGACATCGCCGCAACGATTTCGAGCGACAAGGGAATGTTACCCATGGATAGAAGCTGCTTTCGACCGAACGGCAGCGTGCCGGCCGTGGGACGCGCTTTCGTATGCCACCACACCGAAGCGCCATAAGCTGCCCGAGCCAAGGTTACCGTCGTATCAAGGATTCCAAAAGGTTGATGGAGCGCGGCGAAACTCGCTTGTGCCGAAGGACCGACAGATAAGAGCTGAAACCCAACGTCAGCCGCTGCCGTCCGAAGACACGAAAGAACGAAAGCACCAAATGCCGCATGGAGCATCGATGGAATGGGTTGTGAGCGATTGATCCACAAGATGGGACGCATCAACACGGTGGATACGATGCGATGGGCAAGCTCCGGCTCGACGACCACCAATGCGATTAGGGTTTGCGGTGGATTGGCGAAAAGGCAGATCACGTTTTCCGTGATCACAGATGGGGCGATGGGTCCGTGCCGCGTTCCTTGCACGGTGATTCGAACCGGGTCTGGAGCAAGGTAGTCTTCTGCTGCTTTCTCCAACGCTTGCATCAACCCGGTTGTACCAAGGGCAATTCGCCCATCGCGAACCAGCCGCAACCCATCGCGAGGCACTCGATCGAGCGAATGCCACGGGTAGGCAGAGAGGCGAATCATTCCTTGATTGTCGTCAGTTTTGAAGCGTTCGTACAGAGCCCCGGTACAAATCCTGTCTGGGTTGTTGGCATGGTTTCGAGCACTGATTGTTGGTTGTGGAGAAGGGTTGTTTCCCATCCCATGAACGCGCCTGCATGCAGATGTGGGAAAAACCGTGTCGACCTAGGACAGGTTCACCAACTCTTCCCATCGCGCCAAGCCGTCATCCACGTCTTGTTGAAGACGTTGATGACGCTCGAGGGCGCGGTTGATGCGATCGGGGTCTTGGGAATCGATGGCCGCGCGAACGTCGGCCGCCGCCATTTCCACATGACGATCCAGTAGATGGACGAAATACTCGAGAGTCGAAAGCGCCAGGGAGAAGCGGTCGGGCGGAATATCGGCGCGATGGATGGCGCGTCGTGTGCTGTCGGGAACATCCGGTGTCATGACGATTTGTGCCCGAGCTACGGTTTCGGCGAGCTGCCCGAGAGACTCGGCGATTTGTTTGGCGGACAATTGTTCTCGCGCCGTCGAGGAATGGGCAACGAGGCTGTCGATGAGTTCGACTACCGGTTTGGGTACATCTGGGCGAAGGCGTGCGAGGGAACGACGATCCGGATGAAGGATTGCTTCTTTGCGAACATGCATCGGTGCATCTTGCAACGGACACGGAAGAACCAGCGGGGTGTCGCGGGTGAGCATCCAGAACACCGTGGCCGCCGCTGAGTAAATATCGGCGGAGGGCGTCATTTGGATGAAGTTACGCACTTGCTCGGGTCCCATCGTCAAGGTCGAACCCCCCGCTTCTCCCGCAACCGTAATATCCATTGGATTCAAGTCGATACGACTCTTGGCAAGGCCGAAGTCCGCGAGCTTCGCACGCACTCCCGCGCCCATATCGGGGCCCGTCAGCAATACGTTGGAAGGAGATACGTCGCGATGCACGATACCAAGATCGTGGGCGTACCCAAGAGCGCGGAACAAATCGGCTCCGAGCCAGAGCACGTCTTGCACGGGTTGCTCACGCCCCGCGATGTCCAAGGCGCTTCCCCCACTGACATACTCCGAAACCAGATAAGGATGGTTTTCGTGCGCTCCCACCTCGTAGCAACGGACGATATTGGGATGACGTAATACGGTAGCGATACGCTGTTCGCGCACGAAGCGGTCCATCGCTTTTTTCGCCACGTTGGTTCCTCGAAGCATTTTGATGACAACGTGGATGCCATCCTCGGAAACGGCTTCGAGAAGAATACCGGTGCCTCCCTGATAGATTTTGCCAAGCACCTGAAAACGACCGATGCGATTGGGCAAATCCGAAGGCAGCTTTCGCCTCTGCTGTCGACAATCCGGGCATAAGTACGCGGCATCCCATAAGTCCGGCGACGGAGGAGCCGAGCCAGCCGCTCCACAGCGATCGCATGACAATACGTCCGCCTTCGATTCCCACGTTGTCGTCGAAATACCCCGCGGTGGGGTCAACGATGAAGCTGGCGAAAGAACCGGTTGCCTCGATATTTCGGGCTGGATGACGGTTTCGCTCCCTTGCTCCTGCGCGCCATCGTAAACGAGTCGAAGCAAGGTATTGCCGAGACGTACCACATTGCCTGGAGCAAGACGCGCCCAGCGTACGGGCATTCCATTGACCGATGTTGTTTTTCTCCCTGCTAGATCGTGCAAGTAAACACCATCTGCCTGCACTTCTACCCGTGCATGATGCCGTGACACGAACCGATCTTCTTGGGGTAGTAGTAAGTCGACATCCGCGGCGCGACCGAGAATGACGGCTTGTTGGTTGGGCAGAGGCAGACGCAAGCCGGCCCGTGGACCAGAGGAAACGACGAAGCTGTAGGACATGGTCGATCCAGCGCGGCTGAGGGAAAACGAGCCCCCGAGCCATCCTGCTATACCACCGATGATGAAGCGCATCGATGGTCTGCAAGCGGCATTTTCCGCTTGGAATTTTGTACCGATGGTTCAATGCCCAAGAGAAGGGAGCGTAACGTATTTTTGAGGTGCGAACCTGGCGATCGCTTATCCGAATAACGCCCCCCGCAGCATTCGACCGGAAAATCGAGCGCCCTCGCCGCCAAGAGCAATCCGAGCGATATCCTCCCGCAGTCGTTCCGAACGCAAGGACGCTCGAAAAAGCCTGTCCAATAACCATGGCACCGCGAACACATGCCTCAACCAGCCGTTGAGCCGCAGGATGGGTAGGAATTGGTCCGCGCACGCCCACGAGTAAAGCATCAACGAACGACGATCGAAATTTCCGAGCTGGGCGGCTTGAACCACCACACGTCCGGCAAGTTCTCCGGACTCCAAGGCGTATTCGATTCCTTCGCCCGTCAATGGATTGACGAATCCTGCGGCGTCGCCTGCCAGCAACCCACGATCGAAAACGAAATCCGTGGGCGAACAAGTCATAGGCAGAGGATGACCTTTGACCCGCCCCACCGGGCGGGCTTTTGCCAACAGACTTCGTATCCGTGGCAATTGTAAGAAGGTTTCGAGTATCCGGCGTAGGTTGGCTTCCTTCGCCTGAAGTTGATCCATTCGCATTCCAATGCCCACGTTGGCCCTGCCTTCCGGCAAAGGAAATATCCAACCATACGCGGGGAGCACCGCCTTATCCCACACCAAGACCAACGCGCGCTCTCGATCCCAAACCACATCTTCGTAAATCGCTCGCACCGCGCTTGCCGTTTGCGCTTGCCGAAACGGTTCGCCCCCCAAAGAGCGCCGAACGACCGAAGGCATCCCATCACATCCAATCACGACATCGGCGTCCAACGTAGACCCGTCGTGCAGGTGCAGACGAGCGCAGGAAGAAGACACGGTGACTTGGTCGACGCGAAGGTCCTGTCGAAGGTCGGCTCCCGCGCGAACGGCACGTTGCGTGAGGCGTTCATCAAGGATGGTTCGAGGGATGACGAGCGCCTGGCCGCCATGAATGCCAGGGGGAAGTTGGGTGAACAATTCGATTCCCCCAGGAGAAATGAGATGCGTGTGCGTGACGGAAACACCTTGGAGCGTCAGGTCCAAACCCATGCGTTCAAGGTTCCGAACAGCTCGGGGCGTGCATCCTTCCCCGCAGACTTTCTCGCGAGGATGCCGCGCCCGGTCGATGAGGATCGTACGCAATCCATGCGATGCGGTAACAAAAGCCGCCGCGGACCCCGCGGGTCCAGCACCGACAATCGCGACCGTTGGCCTGTTGCGCTTCATGGTGATTCGCATATCCACACCGTCTGCCGAACCGTGGATGCCGCTTATCCTGTCTCAGGATTTCATCGTCGCCTAGACGCATTTCCGCTCCGCCCGATGGTCCTTGGATTTGCGTAAACTTGCCCACCTTTCGAGGATTTCGATACAGCCAGGGACACATGCACGACGTGGAACTGCAGCACGCCTGGAAGACCTTGTTCGGACCATCGATTCATCCAGCGGTCTTGAATGAAACTGCTGTGCGTCGCGCGTACCGACGTCGCGTGCTCGAGATTCATCCTGATGTGGCGGGAGCGGGTGCCACACCCCAGTTTTTGCGCGTGACGAAGGCCTACGAGGTGCTGCTTGGAGCCTGCGGGTCATCGATTCTTCAGTCGAGGAGGGCGTCTATCCAAGACGGCAACGTGCGGGCACTTCCGGCTCGGCCCTTGGCGCTGGCCCAGTTTTTGTATCATCTGGGCTGGATTTCGTGGGAGTCAGTGCAGCACGCCTTGCGCTGGCAAGCAAAACATAGGATCCGCATTGGCGAATTGGCCGTGCAATCCGGCGCGCTCACACGGCAACAACTCCTTCGCATCGTCGAGCATCAACGCTCCAAGGAACGGTGGGGACGATGCGCGTTACGTCTTGGGTTGGTGGACGCAAGCACGTTGTCACGGCTTGTCGAACGGCAGACTCGATTGCAGCCGCCTGTGGGCCAGTACTTCGTTCAGCACGGATTGGTATCGTCGGAGCGATTGGCTCACGCCTTGGCGCTACAACGGCAACACAATGAATTAATTAGAGAAAATACAAAACCAACGGAACGCTGATCCGGTGTCTATCCGGCGCGTTGCCCTTTGCTTTCGCCCCACAGCGGAGAGGGTGGGATTCGAACCCACGGTAGGCTTTTGACCTACGTCCGCTTAGCAAGCGGATACCTTCGGCCACTCGGTCACCTCTCCCGTAACCGGCCTGGGTACTGTCCGTATCGCGATGCGCTGGCCTCACGGCAGCGGAGGAGAAGGGATTCGAACCCCCGGTACCTTGCGGTACGGCGGTTTTCAAAACCGCTGCCTTCGACCACTCGGCCACTCCTCCCTCATGGGTTCATCCACATCGTGTGGCCGAAACCCGCGGAGCCGGCCTTTCCCAGGCTCGATATTTTCAAAGAACGGTCGCTCGAACTACCTCGCACCGCGCTCGCCGTCAAGGTCTTCCATCCTGAACCCCCGCGGCAGCCGCCCCCAGCAGATCCGCACAACAGCGAAATCCCGTGGAGTAGTCGAAGTATGCCGGCGGATGGGATGCCACCCTCGCCTCACAGCCGTTGCGGGTGCTACGTGAAAAAAAGCCTCCCACAAACACACCCCCCGGATCGTCGACCCATTCATCGAGATTGCCCACCATGTCGAAAATGGCGTCCTGGCCCCACACGCTTTTGCACGTGGAAGTGGTGCCCGTGCGACGCAACAACGGGCCCGCCGGTGTTTCGATCAGGTTGAGGCGCGGGTCGCTCAATCCCACGGACCAATTGCCATGAAGGATTCGCGCGGGATGATCTTCCCGAAACACGTTGCATTGGCCTTGTCTGTAGTTATCCCCATAGGGATATTTATTTTGCTTTTCTCCCTTGCAGGCAAACACCCATTCCTCTTCACGACACAGTCTTTTCCCTGCTCGACGACAAGCCTCATTCGCTACGAATCCAGGTACATAGCCTTGGGGAATATTATCGTATTTGGATACTGCTTGCGGTCGAAACGTTTCTTCTCGCTGCCAAGGGTATAACGGTGGGAGCAGCATCACGGGCCGAGGCCGACCCGCATCACCCCCATCGCCCAACATCACCCAACCATGCGGCGCCTCGGGGGAAGGAACGAGCCACGGTGTGGCGTCGGCTTGCGCGTCAGCCGTTGCGATGCCCGCATCGAGCCATTGGGAAGGGTCCGCTCCCCATACGCCCAACGCCAAAGGAGGCGTGAGTCCCGCTTCCTCTATCCATTGGCGCGCCTCGGATAATTCTTCTCGAAATGCTTGCACCCACTGCTGTTGCATCCTTTCGGCCAACCGCGAGTGCGGCGGATAATAGGGCGAAGCCGGCTTGCCCGATTGGGCATCCACGACCCCCGCTTCCCAACGGTCGATGCAAAACCGCCTCGCCACATTCACCATCTCCGGTGGACAGGATTCATGAAGCTTCGTGCGTTCGATGGGAGGCAATGGCGTGGGGCGAGCCGTGGCAGCCCGCCGCTGCACCGGACGAATTCGTGGTCTTTTCCGAACTTTGGCCGCTTGCGCTTCCTTGGTTTCCCACCACGTTCCCACAAGCACCGCATGGGCCGTCAGACCCATGACGATCGCCATCCATGCGAAGAGTCGCTGTCCCATGATGAACCGCGTGCTCGTCGTTCGACGAGCCAACGGGCGAATTACGTCATTCCTGGACGCTCTGGCTTCCTTTTTTGAAGGTGTCTCCCGCCGCCTTGAGCAAAAATGCCTCGATGAGATCGTCCAAATCACCATCCAATACCGCGTCGACATTGCCGGTTTCGAATTCCGTTCGTAAGTCTTTCACCAGACGATAGGGCTGCAACACATAAGAACGGATTTGATTGCCCCAGGCAATTTGACTTTTCGCTGCCGCCGCGGCCGCCGCTTGCTCTTCCCGCTTCGTCATCTCCATGTTGAAAAGCTTGGCCTTGAGCATTTTGAGCGCCATGCGACGGTTCTGGTGTTGGCTCCGTTCGGCTCGGCAGACGATGACGATATTCGTGGGGAGATGCTTCAGTCGCACCGCCGTTTCGACCTTGTTGACGTTTTGACCACCCTTGCCTCCCGCACGCATGGTCGTGATCTCCAGATCCTCGTCCCGCACATCGATCTGAATCTCGTCTTCGATATCCGGCGTCACTTCCACCGCCGCAAAGGAGGTTTGTCGTCGCGCGTTGGCATCAAAGGGACTGATGCGCACCAGGCGATGCACACCGATTTCCGAACGCATGTACCCAAACGCATTCTCACCTTGCAGGGTGAACGCGGCCGAATCGATTCCTGCCTCATCCCCTTCCTGCCGATCGATGAGTTCGGTCTTGAATCCACGACGTTCGGCCCATCGCAAGTACATGCGAAGCAGCATCTCCGCCCAATCCTTGGCGTCCGTTCCTCCCGTGCCCGGATGGATCGATACGATAGCGTCGGCATGATCCACCGGCCCGGAAAGCATGCGACGCAATTCCGCCCGACGTACGGCTACTTCAACGTCGTTGACTTGTTGTTCGGCGTCTTTCAATGCCTCCGCATCGTTTTCTTCTTCCGCAAGCTCGAAATAATCCTCCGCGTCTCGCAATTGACGCGTCAAACTTTCCATCAACTCGAGCTGTTGCTCGACTGCGGCGCGACGACGCAGGACTTTTTGGGCTTTGTCCTGGTCATCCCAGAACCCGGCCGAACCGGCTTGCATATTGAGCTTGTTCAGCTCCTCGGATAGCTTCGGGGCGTCAAAGATGCCTCCTTAGCACTTGAAAGCGCCGTTGGAGGTCCGCGAGTTTCTCACGTATTTCGGCTGACATGCGACGTATCTAGGCGATCTTTTTTCCCTTCGCAACGTCGGAGAAATGCCCAAGCGCCGATGCCCGGTCGCGCCATGCCATGAGGTTTCCCTAGGAGCGCTTGCTGCTGCCTTCGGCCGACTCACAAAACCAACCTTCTCCCAACCGTAGGTCGTCCCTCCGATAGGTCCCCCCGACAGGACGAGGAAAACGCAGAAGGCTCCAATTGTGCTTGCGAACAGGGCCAAGGACGACCATGCTGTGCGCCCTGTTCCGCTCCGGCGTCGTCTAAAGGCAGGACAGGGGACTTTGGATCCCCTAATCGTGGTTCGAATCCACGCGCCGGAACCAACTCCCTGGGCACGTTCCTACTATGTCAGCGTCCCACACCGTGCCTCTGCCCCAACTCATCATTACTCTCGGCCCCGCTTCTTTCGATTCTCTCGATGAATTGATTCGAGTCGGAATTCACGCCGTTCGCCTCAATGGCTCCCACATGGATGCCCGCACCCTCGAACATGCCGTTCGACGCATCCGAAACACTTCCCCCATGGGTGTCATCGTCGATCTGCAAGGCGCCAAAATGCGCTTCGGAACCTTTGTTCCACGCACGATTCATGCCGGACAATCGTTGACGTTTTCCCACGATGCCCACGATGCCCACGATGCTATCCCCGTCGTACATCCTGAATTGTATCGCGACGCTCACGTGGGAGATACCTTGCGCTGCGACGACGATCGGATTCGTTTTCGTATCGATGAGGTGACCTCAGATCATATCAACGTCACCTGCTTGTCCGATGGCGTCTTGCACCCGCGAAAAGGCGTCAACGTTGTTGAACACCCCGTGCATCTCGATGATCTGAGCCATTCGGACGTGCAGCAGATCGAAGCAGTCCGTCCGTTCGACGATATCACCTTTGCTTGTTCGTTCATGCGAGATGGTCGCGAGGCCGCATGGGTGCGACAACGCGCGCCTCACGCCGCGATCATTGGAAAAGTCGAACGCGCGGAAGCGATGGACGCCATCGACTCGATAAGCGCATCGGTGGATGCGGTGTGGATCTGTCGAGGGGACCTTGGGGCGCAAGTGGGATTGGCCACCATGGCGCGGTGGATTGGAGCCTTTCAACCGGCAAGCCTGCCGGTCCCCACGTTCATGGCGGGCCAGGTGCTCGAACATCTCACGCACCATGCAAACCCAACCCGTTCCGAAGTCTGTCACCTGCACGACCTGCTGCAACGAGGATACGCCGGCATCGTTCTGTCCGACGAAACCGCGATTGGTCTCGACCCCCTGCGCGCGGCATCGACGGCCGCGGCGTTGCTGAAAACGCTGGCTCGAGGTCGAAATACGCGCGGACGATCGGGTGCGGAAAACTAATAAAACGTTGTAAAATCAGTATCTTATATAGGATTCAACAAAGAGCCAGGCGATTGGAAAACGCGGTTGACAGCAAGATTTCACCTCGCTACAAGACGGCTCCGCGTCGCTAAGGCGCGAAGCTTGGCGCCCGTAGCTCAGCTGGATAGAGCGTCGGACTTCGAATCCGCAGGTCGCCCGTTCGAATCGGGCCGGGCGCGCCACGGAAATAGATTTTTTGATAATTCTTTCGTTTTCCCGGGTTAGTAGCTCAATTGGTAGAGCAGCGGACTCTTAATCCGGAGGTTCGGGGTTCGAGTCCCCGCTGACCCACTGCTTATCTTCAAGGGGGTTCCTTCGCTGGAACCCCCATTTTTTTGTCCCTTCGAAATCGATCCGTTTTTTCCGCTTCCTCTCTCGATCGATATCGCGCTGCCAAGACCAAACGGTCCCTTATGCTTTCGCATCGTTCGACAAAAGTCCACGCGCTGCTGAAGACTCCAGCAATCTAGGGCTTCCCCGCCACCGCACGGTTTGCAGAGCACCTCAACGTCACGGTTGTCTGGCAAGCCAAGCCGTGCCACACGACGCTATGCCTGTCGCTCCACGCATCTACAATCTCTTTCCCTTGCTAGCGGGGCCCATCCGAAATTGGGCTGCCCTATTGCCCAACATCACGGCCATGGGCTTCGATTGGGTTTACCTCAACCCATGGCATTACCCCGGATTTTCCGGAAGCCTGTACGCCGTCAAAGACTACGACCGCGTGCATCCTCGTCTTGCCGACGATACGCAAGATCCGAAAATCGCACTCAAACACTTCCTTCAGCAAGCTCGCGAATACGGCCTGCGCGTGATGATGGACCTGGTGATCAACCACACGTCGAAAGATGCGCTGCTCGCCCATCAGCATCCCGAGTTTTACCTGCGAGACGACAGCGGCGAGCTTGTGTCTCCTTCGGCGATCGACCCCGCCGATGCTCGCAAGGTCACCGTATGGGGTGACCTGGCAGAACTCGATTATCGTCCTCGCACCGAGCGAAGCGCGCTTTTGGGGATTTGGAAAGACCTGCTACGAAACAGTATCGACCTTGGTTTTTCGGGCTTTCGATGCGATGCGGCGTATCAAGTGCCCGCGGACGTATGGGCCGAACTCATCGACTACGGGCGAAAAAACAGTCACGTACTCTTCGTGGCCGAAACCCTCGGTGGCCGTCTCGAGCCGATGAAGCAACTCGCAAGCGCGGGCTTCGATGCGTTCTTCAACAGCTCGAAGTGGTGGGATTTCCGACAACCCTGGTTGCTCGAACAATATGAATGCTTTCGTCATCTCGCCCCCTCCATTGCGTTTCCCGAGAGCCACGATACGCCTCGGCTCATCGCCGATCTTGCCGAACAATCGATCACCGACCCCTGGCGAATCGAAGCCCATTACCGTTTGCGTTACCTGTTCGCGGCCTTTTTCTCGGCGGGTGTGATGATGCCCATGGGATTCGAAACCGGCCAAGGCAAACGCCTCGATGTCGTTCGAACCGTTCCGGAAGATCTCGAAAGCCCCCGATTCGATCTCGCGCCCTTTCTCGCTGCGGCCAACCATCTCAAACGAGATCTTCCCGTGCTCGGAGAAGAAGGTCCGCAACGACTCGTCACCGCCTCTCAGTCGCCCATCGTGGGGTTGCTACGGTCCCGAGATCATGGCTCCGGACGCTGTCTTGCGCTCATCAACCCGTCTTGCACCGAGTCGCATTCCTTATCCGCCGATTCGCTGCTTGCGCAGGTGGGGCAAGGCTGGCGGATCGTTTGCGATTCCAACCTGGGAGCGGTGGAGGGGGAGTTGAAACCAGGAGCAACGGTGCGTCTGCACCCTCTCGCCATGCGCGTGCTTCATTCGGAATCGTGAGCGTTGGGCGGGGCGAAGACGTCTTGCTTTGATTCGACGCGATCGGTGGTTCGGGAGCCCCCTACTTTCCAGCCGTATCGGTGCTTGACGTGATTGTCTGGACCCTTTGACCGGCTGCTCTTCTTGGGTTTTCCGTCCACGGACTCTCCAAAAAAACGTTTAATATCAATAAGTTGGGAGGTAGGGGTCGTCATCGACGGATTCCTCAACGATATGCTAGTTCCCCGCTCGTCATGGATGAGGTTGCTTGGACCGCCCTCATCGTGATGCCCTTGGGGCTAACCATCCCGTCATCGACCCAACTCGCGGGACGACAGCAGCTTCGGCTCATCCTCCGCTCCGTTCTCACGCTTGGGTCCTTTCGCCTCGGCGAACTCCCGGCCCCGATAGAACAGCCGTTGCCTTACAATTGAAATCGTTGGGAAAATAGAAAGCGATACCCTCCTCCCGCCACCTCAATCATCACCCTCCCGATCGTACTTGCCATCCATGCAGCCTTTGAACCGATCGAGGGTGTTGGCCCGATACGCACAATCCCATCGGCTCTTGACCTGAACCGTTCCCACAATGCCTTCACATGCTCGCATCCAGTTTTCCGCTCCCTGCTTGGCCGTGCCGCGCACATTCTGTTCCGCTGCTCCCCGCTGCTTTTCGTTGAGCTTGCGCGCTTCGAGCTTTTCCAGCTCCACCGCCAGCAATAGTTGCTCGTACTTGGCGCCGAGAGCATCACAATCCCGCTGATGAAGCTCCCACGCTTCTGGAATGGGGGGAGGACGTTCTCCCATCTCGCTCACGGGAGCCGAGGAATGACTCGATGCCGAGGTCTCTTCCGGCTCCGATTCCGATTCCGTCGCCATCTCATCGTAGTCCGACGTCGATGCGGGTGTGGATGGTTCCGGCTTGCCGCCTCCACACCCTACGAGCATGACGAAACCCATGATCCACGCTGTATTCCGGTCCATAGGCCCCAGAATACGACGATGTTTCGCTCCTTGGAAAAGGAATTGAACGGTGCTTCATAGCCATGACGCGAACGGTGAAACCCTCGACAGGCAGTCACGGCACCCACGAAAACAGGTCGCTTCCTCCGTCGCCCATCACGCGGCGACCACCGATATCCCATCCGCTTTTTGTGTCATTGTCGTGACGCCCTGGGCGTGCCAGGTTGGGGCGACATAGATTAAATGCACATAATATCAACGCCTTACAGTTGGTATGCCGATTGCTGTCGGGCTACTGCCATGACCCCTTTTCGACTTTGCCTCATCGGTTTGCTCCTCACCGCCTGTTCTGACAGCCAGGAGTCCCCCTCCGACGATCCTGGCGTTTTCGATGCGGGGATGGACTCGACCGATTCCGCGACGAACGACGATGTCCAGGCCGATGCCCAAGCCGATGCCCCGTTTGATGGTGCGTCGACCTGTGGCGAACTTGGGTCGACACGATGTGTCGGCGTGTGGGTCGAGACCTGCGAGCCCACCGGTTGGAGCGAACCCGTGGAATGTCCGCTCGATCAAGGATGTCGCGATGACGCATGTCAGGAGCCCACGACGCGACAGGTGCAGCAAGCCGCATCGGTGCAGCAACTCATCGATACGCTTTCTCGATACTCCGGCTGGCATGAACCGGTCGATGCGTCGGCTGTCAAAGAGCGGGAAAGACGCGCCATTCTGAAAGGAGATGGCTCGGATCAAACCTATTTTGCATCGGCCTGGCGTGCCATGAACGCCTATCCCCAAGGACATCAAAGCCTGTATTCCCTCGAACCCGGCGTGTGTGGGACGCTCTTGCGCTGGCAAGCCACGTCTCGCTTTGGTGTATGCGCTCGCCCCGTGCAAGAGGGACTCATCATCACGTTCGCGAAGGATGGAAATCCCTTGGGGCTTCACGCGGGCGATGTGATCACCCATGCGGATGGGGTTGGTGGCGACGCCATGCTTGCGACGGCGTACCTCCAACCGGTATGCGGCTCCGTATTTCCTTCCGCGGCAGGTCGGCGTCACGCGGCGGCGGCTTCCTTTTTCGGTACGGTGGAAACGGCCACCACCCTGCGCGTGCGCACGCCCGAGGGGAAGGTGCATGACGTCATCGTCTCCGACGTCGAGGATACGGCTACGACCGATTGCACCGATCCATTCGCGCGAAATCGATGGGTGTATGCGGAAACCACCATAAGGTCCGATGGGGTGGCGGTCATTCGTTTGCCCAGTTTCTTTCCCTTCGACAAGGAGTTCCCCACGGACCCCAAGGACTTCGATGCGTTCATCGAAGCCTACCAAAACGAGATGGTGAAAATCTTCGAGCCAGCAAAGTCCGCCAAAGCCATCGTTTGGGATGCGCGTGGCAATGCCGGTGGAATTACTCCCGTCGCTCTCGCCATCATCGGCGGATTCCCCAGTGCCCGTCCCACCTCCGTTTCCTACTGCCGCAGCCGGGTTGTCGGTTCCTCTCCCCCTTCGTTCGATGACTACCGATACGCCATCTATGAAGTCACGCCGGGGGGACCTTTCTCCTACTCGGGAAAAGTCGCCATCGTTGTCGATGGCCTCGCCTACAGTGCAGGGGACTACTTCCCCTTCGCAGCCCTTCAAGCGTCGGATGCGGTGGTGGTCGGTTCCCCTTCCGCCGGCGCGTTCGGGGGCGGTCATGGTCCCATCCCTCTCGCCGGACCGCCTGCCCTCGAGGCCAACTTCGATCCCGCCGCCTGTTTCGATCATGCATCAAACGGCTTTTTGGAAGCCAACCCTGCCAGCCCCACCGTGGAAATCGAATACGATCCCGCTGATCTTGCCAAAGGGCGCGACACCCTGCTCGAACGAGCCATCCAACAGCTCGAGCTTTGATATCGACCGGAGGGCTATCCTTATATGTATAAGTTGAACGGGGCTCTACCCCCCACGCTTCCCCTCCATGATCCACAATCTTGCTTGAAACAAATCTGAAAAATGCAATATAATCAATAAGATAACTGTGTTGATCCCGGTGAATTCGCTGGATATCTTGCTGGAGTGAATAGTACGTATATGGATAGCTAGGAATCGATCCCGACGCCCTTCGCATTCGAATGAGCAGCACGTTCGATGCAGCCTGAAACCCGTTTCATGCCCTCAATAAGGATTGGTTTCGATGATGCCACCGCCCTTGGGCGTGGGGGCAGCCGTGGCAGGTGTCACCGCGGAATGAGTCGGCTGGGGGTCCGTACGCTTGCCCGTCCGCTGCGGCGGAGGGGAAGAGGAAATGGCAGCAGAGGCACTTGCCATCGGTTCTTCCTGAGAACCGACCAGCGCGACCACAGGATTGACTTCCGTGGATTGGGTAGCCGGAGCCATGAGCTGCACCTGCTCTGCCGAAGCGGCGGCTGGCTCGCTTGGGCCATTGCCCTCGGCCCGGAAAAATAACGCTGCCCCAAGACTTCCCCCCAGCAACAGAAACGCCGCTCCCACACCAACCACCAGCATCATTCGCCGATTCGCTAGCTGATGCACCGACCCCCCACCCGACTTGGGAACATAGACACTTGCCGCTTGCAACGTCGCCCCGGACATCATCTCCTCTCGCGACATCGGTATGGGAACCAACGATGGCGCTGGTGTGGTGGTGTCTTGCGTGTACCGCGACAGGACTTGGAAAACCTCCCGAAGATCCTCCGGACGCTCATCACGCGAACGCGCCATGCATCGATTGACGATATCCACGACCTCCGTCGGTAACTTGGGAACCAGCTTTTCGATGGGCGGTGGACTTGTGGTCATCAGCGCTCGAAGAATCTGCCCATAGTTCTCCCCGTCGTACGGTCGATGCCCACTGAGCATGCTGTACAAAATGATCCCAAGACTCCAGATGTCCGTCCGATGATCGATATCCTTTTCACCGCAAGCTTGTTCGATGGACATATAGTGCGGTGTTCCAAGCATCGACCCCGTACGTGTGGCGCCGCTTTTGGTTGCGAGTTCGTTGATTTGATTGGGATCCAAGACCTTCGCAATCCCGAAATCCAACACTTTGGGAAGAGGGCTGCCATCGGTTGCGCGCGCGAGATAAATATTTTCCGGCTTGAGATCGCGGTGGATGATCCCCAAGGCATGCGCAGCCCCCACCGCTGAAACCACGGGTGTCATGATTCGCGCCACATCACCGAGAGCCAACGGTCCCGAACGCTCCATCAGTTGGTCGAGGGGCGTTCCATCCAATAGCTCCATCACCATCACTGGCTCGCCACCCTCGGCTTCCACCACATCCAAGATCTCGATCACATTGGGATGACGAATCGCGGTGGCCGCCTTGGCTTCCCGCATGAACCGGCGAACCACTTCTTTTTTTACCGCATATTCCGGATGCATCGCCTTGAGCGCCACCCAACGCCCCGTGGCAATATTGGTGGCACGATAGACGGCTCCCATCCCACCTTCCCCAAGCTTCGACTCCACCCGAAATCGGCCCGCAATTATCGTTCCTGGAATGAGCCCAGGGTCACTTTGTCGATCCTGATCATCCTCGTAAGACATATTCGACCGCGCCTACCATACGCTCTCATGGAGGCTACGGCGGTAAAGCCGCAGACGCAACTTCCACGCTACCGCAAATCACAATCCACGGAAGGATACGTGGAATCCTACGGTCCCCGCCCGTGCTCAAGACCCCGATTTCGAAGCTTTTTCCGTCTCCTCCCCTGCCCGCGATTCCGTTGTCTCCGGCGTAACGGCTCCCGACGCCACCTCGAACCCCACCTCCGCAAGATAACGCTGAGCATAATACACGCGACGATCCTGAAGTGCCTGCATGACCCCAACGCGCGTCGATTCCGATAGCTCCGCCGCCGCTCGAAGCGTATCCATCGCCACGTCGTGATCGTGTAAGTTCCCCAAAATCTTCTGAAATGTCGTTGCTACCTGCCCCCAGGCCCGAAGTTCTGGCGGCAATACCGGCGACAAAGCCTCCACCGCATATCGCAACCGCTTGTACGCAATGCGTAAATCATGCATCCCTTGCACGTCGGCCACATCCGCAGTTCGCAAAGCCTCGATACGACGCTGCGCCTCGATCACCACACGTTTCGCAAATCGATACGCTTCCTTGTCTCGACCAGGCGCGGGCGGCAAGATCAACAACGCTTGCAATTGTTGACGGGGCATATCCAGCACGCGGGCCGATAGAATGCGAATGACCCCTTCGCGAAGCTCCCTCTCTCGCTGCTGTCGAATCTGAAGCCATGTCCCCATGCCCGCCCGAAGCGCAGGCTCCAGCGCCAACGCATCCAGCGTTTCCGCAAGCACTTCCTCATCCCGCAATTGCCCCGTCGCCGATGCCACCCGCTGCATCTGCTGCCGAATCCGTGTGACATGAAATCGCCCAAATACGGGACGAACCACGCGCAACAAACTGCGAATGCGTCGTATCGCCACCCTCAAATCATGGACCGCTTCCCCGTCCTGCTTTTCCATGACGCGAGGAATTGCTCCTGATAGATCCTCGAGCCATGTCTGCAATTTCGGTGTGACCACCGCCGCCAGCGACGCTTCCACAACGAATGTTGGTCCCGACGATACACCCGCAGCCTGCGAATCGACTGAATCGGATGCTTCTGTCCTTGTTTCGGCACTCTTGGAGCGAGCCAAGGTCAAGCCCTCACCACATGAACGATGGTCATGGGCCGCCGACTCGAAAGACCGTCCAAACTACGCTGCACCGCACGCTCTGCCACTTCCATCACCTCCTGATCCGAAGGGTTTTGCTCTGAAAATGACCAGGAGGACAAGGCCTTGACCACGTTTTCTACCGCTCCATTCAGCACGTCTCTCTCCTCCATGTCGTCGAGAACCCCTCGGGTGCTCAGCCAAGGAGGAAAGATCATGCGGCCCCTCGCGTCGATCGCAAGCGTCAGAACCGCCACACCATGACGGCCCAAATACTCCCGCTGCTTCAATACGCTGGGAAGAAGCTCGTCACCATTGTAGGTGGCAATCTTCCCAACCTCCACCACATCACCTACGCGAATCCCACCCGAAGATAGCTCGAGGACTTCACCATTTTCCGCAGCCATCACCGTGGGTACCCCGAGCGAACGAGCGAACTCCGCGTGACGATGCAAGTGGTGGAGTGTCCCATGCACCGGCACAAATACGCTAGGACGAAGCAATTCGATCATGCGCCGCTGCTCGTCTCGATGGGCATGTCCCGATACATGGATCGAAGGGTTCGTGACGCGGTGGACGACACTGACTCCCTGACGTATGAAGTTGCTGATCATTCGAGAGACAGCGGGATCGTTGCCCGGAATGACACGGCTCGACAGCACCAACACATCCTTGGGTGCGAGCGTGAGCGCGGGATGGGTCTGAAAGGATAGTCGCGAAAGAGCAGCCATCGGCTCGCCTTGGGTGCCGCTGGCAATGATGAGCGATTGACGCTGCCCCACACTGCCCAACAGGTCCGGAGGAATCAGCAAATCACTGGGCCAATTCAACAATCCACAACGCGTGGCTACCCGCACCTGCGTTTGCGCGCTTCTTCCAAGCAACGTGATTTTTCGACCGCAAGCTTGCGCTATCTCCCCCACCATGCGCAAACGATGCACGTTCGACGAAAACAATCCCACCACCACACGCGTTTCACAGGCCGAAATCACGTCCGACAAGGCCCGGCCCACCGACCGCTCACTGCCGCTCATCCCCTCGGCATCGATATTCGTGCTGTCCGACAATAACAACGATACCCCTTCGTCCCCAATCTGACGCAAACGCTCCTCATCCGTGGCATGACCATCCGGAGGATCGGGATCGAACTTGAAATCGCCGGTGTGAACGATCGTGAAGCGTTGATGACGGATGACCAGAGCGCAAGCTTCCGGAATGGAATGGCTGACCCGAACAGGCTCGATCGAAAAAGGGCCCGCCTCGAATCTTTGCCCCACCGAAAATGGCATCAAACGAATTTGTCGCGGCGAAAAACCTCGCTCCAGCAACCGCTCGCTCGCCAATCCAAGCGCATGACAAGAACCATGGACCGGTACGTCAAGCACCCGTAACAAGTACGGCAAACCGCCGATATGATCCTCATGGCCGTGCGTGAGGACGATCCCCACGACCCGATCCCGCCGTCGCTCCAAATACGAAAAGTCAGGGTGATACACATCCACCCCGAGATCGGTGTGGGGAAAGGAAACGCCACAATCGATGACGAGCAGCTTGCCAGCAGCTTCGATGGCAAGACAATTCATCCCGATTTCGCCTAGTCCTCCAAGGGCAACAAGACGAATGGCTGGGGATTCGGAACTTTGGGTCACGATCAGGTGGCCTTTGGGGTTGAAACGAAATCGTATGGCCCGATCTAAGAGGACGCCGTGCTTCAGGTCAACCAGGTCCTTGAGCACACCCCCGAATCACGGGCGATTCAACGAGATGTCCACACGCCCTTGCCCCTCTTTCCCTTCCCTTCGTCTTTCGGATGGCAAAAATATCGTGTAATATTCAATAGTTGTCGTTGTGGTGGAAGGCGGGGGTCAACGCGGGCTCGAACAATGATTGGAAGCCGACAACGCCTCCGCTGCCGCCGATCGAATATGCGCGGGAACTCCAGGGCGGGAGATAAGGGGGTCGAGACGTCGAGCCAAGTCAGGTGGATGCAACCGACCAAGCGCGGCAACACAGGCGGCTCCAAGACCACTCGCGGCTTCAGGAGAATAAGGGTCAGTCGAGCGAGCTGCAAAAATCGTCAATAAATCCACTGATTTACTATCACACAGCTCGCCAAGGGCATGAACCGCCACGATACGAACCGTCACCTTCTCTCGGCTGTCGTCAGCCATGGCTCGCAATCTTTCCGTTTGAGAAACGGCACCACGAATCCCCAAGGCCGTGGCCGCCCACTGACGAACCAAAGGCGCGTCGTCTTGCAACCGACGACCGAGTTCCTGGTCTGCCAAGGACGATGGACCGGAGTTGGCTAACGAACGCGCGGCAGCCGCTCGAACCATCGGCCAGGGATCCAGCATGAGACGACGAACGAGATAGGGCACGGCCTCTGGCGTGCCGGCCAGGCTTTGCGCCGCCGCTTCGCGCACCCGCACCTGTTCGTCTTCCAAGGCTGCCATGAGCCACGGTTGCATCTCGACAATCCCCCTTGACGCCGTGACGGCTTGCGTGCGGACCATGGGTTCCGGATCTTTGGTCACGCTCGTTCGCAAATACCATAGCGCGTATTCATCGTTTTGTCGGGCAAGCTGAGCCGCTGTGTCTTGCAACAGGGTTCGCGTTCGGAGCGTTGCGTTTGGAGTGGCCAATCGTGAGAACGCTACACTTGCAGGTCCTCGAATTCCTTCGAGATTCTCCTTGGCCACGCGCAGCAAATCGATCCTCGCCGGGACCGACAACGACTCATTCATGAGTTGCAGAGCCAACGCGTTTCGACCGCGAGGCTTGGAAGTCGCTCGCGCCAAATAACCCCGTAACGCGCGTCGTGTCGGGCGATTCATCTTCCCAAGTTGAAAGGCAATCCACGGTACGACCCGCTCCGGAGCTACCGTGGCCAACTCATCGGCCGCGGCCAGCCGCCCCGCATCCAACGCATGACGCTTCTCGGCCGCCATCGTCTTTTCACATTGCGCCTCATTCCGATACGAGGGCGCGCATCCGGCCCCATGCCGGAGCACTTGCTCCAAAGCGCTGGCAGCACTTCGCCCACAGCGTTGGATGCGGTCTCGAGCATGCCCACGCTCCGTTTCGACTTCACTCGAAAGCAAAGATGCGAATACAGGGCTCGAAACCGAGCAAGGGGCGGCATCGAGTACCTGCATCGCATGATGCCGACCCGAAGCATCGAGTTGATGGATATGTTCCACCACCGCCTGTACCGCGGGATCTCCCCCCCTTAGCAATATCGACGCCGCCGCTGCCGCCCGCTTGTCATTCCCACCAAGCGCTCGTGCGAGACTTGCATGCGTCTCCTTGCCATCGAAAACCGAATACGCCGTGACCTCCGATAACGTGACACGAGGATCCGTCGCCGCCAAAGGCACAAATGCATCGTCGAGAACGACAGCCAAACACGAAGTTTCCAGCGGTTGCGCAAACGTGACCGAATAGCTTTTTCCCGGATGCTTCCACCCATCCTCCGGCAACGTCACGCGAATCAATCGTCCGTCAGCAGCAAGATAGACCGTTCGCGGCGCCGCCCCCTGCTCCACCATCGCCGTCCGCGGACGAATGGTAAGCGAAAGACTCGCGATGGCTACATCGGAAGGAGCACGAAACACAACGAACTCCCCTCGCCCTTCTTTGCCGCGGCCTTCGCTCCATGGCGTTTCAAGATTCCCATCCGATAACGCACTCGGGGAACCATGCCCACTCGACGCGCCCGTCGCCACCAGCAGCCGCCCTAAAGGCTCCATCACCTGCTCGACACCGACAGCCACCACCGATTCCGCCGCCTCACGCTCCGCTAGGGAAAGACGCTGGAGTTTGACCGGCCGAAGGCTCAAATCCGTGTGAACCACCCGTGGAGACAACAGCGTGGGCCTGCCACATAATTGAAGCTCCTCACGGACTTCTCCCACGAGAACCTGACTGTTTCCCGTTGCGTCCGTCACCACCTGCAACGACGCGCGAGGGCGATCGTCGATGGGGGTCTCTGGCGTGGCACCACTCCATATCACGAGCGGGTCCACTCCGGATAAGGGCGCCGCCACAATGGCCTGCCATCGACCCGTTGCGGTGCTCACATCGACATGAACCACCCATCGTCCCCCCCCAATACGAAGCGATTGCAGACGGGGCGCCGTGGGGCCAATTCCCGCGGGAGGTTGCACCGAAAGCGCTGATTTTTCGTCCACGGGACAGTTCGATGTGGCGCAGATGCGAGCAAAAATCCGATAACCGCTCGGCGTTGCCATGAGTCCCACGCCAAGCGCACGCTGTTGCGAATCAGGAGCCGTGGTGACGGTCTCGATCCTGCCTTGCGCTGTCGCCGCAGGACCGAACGCGGTCAACGCCAACGCGATGGCGACCCCAACCGCCTTTCGAGCCATCGATTACACCAAAACCTTCCATGTGGTGCCCTCCACGCCATCCGCCATCTCGATGCCCCAATCTTCGAGTTGAGCACGAAGGGCGTCGGCTCGCTCGAAATCCTTATTTTTTCTGGCTTGCGCGCGCTCGCTTATCTTGGCCTCGACCTGAGCCTGCGACAAGTTGCGAAGTCTCAAACGACGCTCTCGCGTTCGCTCCACGTATTGCTCATGAGGCGTACGCAACAACCCAAGCACTTGCGTGCATGCGTCCAGAACCTCGAGTGCTTGTCTTGCTAGTTGCCTGGCGCAAACCACCCAGGACGCATCTTTGCGCCGTTTGATGGCCAAATCGCATAAGTCATTGGAATATTTGGCGATTTCTGCAAGAACCGCAAGCGCTACCGGCGTGTTGAGATCGTCGTCGAGCGCCGCGCTCACCTTGTCTCTGGCCGACGTCATCACCTTGCGAATGGCGGCCAAGTCTGCTGGTTCTTTGGCAGCGCTAGGCTCTGCTCCCTCGGCAAGGGTCCGCAGTCGATGACAGGTGGAATACAAATAATCCATCCGACGTTCTGCTTCATCGACGCCGGGGAAAATCACGCGGCCGTCGTCCAGCTTTTCCGAATCGAAGGTAAGCGGGCCGCGATACTGCACGGTGAGCAGAAAGTAGCGAAACCCCTCCGGATCGTTCCGATCGAATACGTCGCGTACCGTCACGAAATTGCCCAATGACTTGGACATTTTTTCCTTGTCCACATTGACGAAACCATTGTGGAGCCAGACGCGGGCGAAGGGTCCCTGATGCGGGTGGGCAGCTTCGCTTTGCGCGATCTCGTTTTCGTGATGGGGAAAAATGAGGTCCATACCTCCCCCATGAATATCGAATCCGAAGCCGAGATACTTGGTGCTCATCGCCGAGCATTCGATATGCCATCCGGGCCGGCCTTTTCCCCATGGACTCGGCCAACCATAGCCGTCTTCCGTCGCGGCTTTCCATAGGGCAAAATCCATGGGATCTCGTTTGAGATCGTTTTTTTCCACACGCGCTCCCGCTTCCAAATCCTCGAGCTTGCGTCGCGATAGCTTTCCGTAACCCTCGAACGCTCGAACCGAGAAATAAACGTCGCGCCCACCGTGCGGCAACTCCACCTCATACGCCGCACCCTGTTCGATCAACGTGCTTACCGTCTCGATGATCTCTTGCAAATGGTCGCTGACCTTGGGTTGATGGGTAGGCAACAAGCAGTGCAATGCCCCCATGTCGTCACTATAAACCTGCGTCATCCGTGCGGATAATTGCAGTGGCTCTTCCCCGTTTTGCCGCGCCCGGGCCAGGATTTTATCATCGATATCCGTGATGTTACGAACGAACGTGACCTCGAGACCGCGCGCGCGAAGATGACGCACGAGCACGTCGAAAGCGATGGCCGATCGCGCATGACCCGCGTGAGGAACGTCGTAGACCGTGGGGCCGCAGACGTACAGGCCGACTTTTCCTGGTTGTATGGGTGAAAAGTCTTCGAGTCGTTGTTCGAGGGTGTTGTAAAGACGGAGTTTGCTGGCGCTTTTCATGAGATAGGCCGATATAGCATGAGCGACGGTCTTGGAAAGTGGGTCGATGATGCTTGCGGGGAAGAAGATGGCACCACCGGCCAAGAACGACCGGCTTGGGGTGTTTCGAGGACAGAAGGGGTTGGCAGTTAGTGGACTTCGTTGAATTTCGGCTGGACGAGGAACGCCGCCATCGGCCCCAGGAACCACAACAGCACGAAAACGAGGCCAGCACTCAAGGCACCATTGGTCACCTTTTCAGCCGCTTGGGCCCACTTCCACATCCACAAGAAATTCAAAATGGGGATGATGATGTGCCACGTCGGCGGCACCTCCGCCCCTCGCGCACGCATTTCCTCCCCTACCTGATGCATCCAGATAAGATGATAAATGCCGCACGTGACAAATCCGAGCAACACGATGGTGACAGGACTACGCTGCTGCATTGAGGTTCTCCTTACGCTCTTTTCTAGCCCCAAGCTGGTGATGCATGGGAGGATCGAGACTCCGAAGAGTCGCATATCACAAACCGCAAATCGACAGGGAACTTGTTTTGCCGTTTCATCATAGGGCCAGACACGTTCCCATTTCGGCGATTGTATACGCTTACTTCATCCAATGTCTTCCCCTGTCGATTGTCTCTTCCATCACTGACGGCCAATCCTTGCTCGCAAAAAGTACGAAAATCCGTCATTCCGCCGACAAGGCCGATGCCGTCTGGACCAAGGGGAGGTACAACCCCAACACCACGAAAACATAGGATAACATCGCCACGCCGGTCGCCCCTATCAATAGCCACCGCCCCATCGTTCGTCGTCCCTTCACCAAAAGCCCGCAACCGAGAAGCGTCCCTGTCGTGGTCAGGAGCACGGAGAGCAGCCCGAATCCGCCGTGGAGAAAAAAACGTGTGCCCATGGGCAGCGTTTCCCCAAAGTCGTTCGCCATCTGCATGAATCGGGGAATGACCTTCCACGGCAACAACACCACCAACGCGGACAAGATCGTAGCTATCCCAATCAGGATAGAATCCAGCATCGTCACACGTGTGGGCGTGGGCTTCATCGACGCTTGTCCGACATGGAAACCCAATGAATGATTCGTGGCATCGTGCGACTCCCTCCAAATCCGCTGGACTTCGTCGTCCATAACACGCCTTGGGCATGTGCCAAACGACTTTGGGTCTCTTCGCGCGCTTTCATGACGTCACGTACATCGGTTAGGGTGTGGCGAGGCAAAGGTTCCACGGCGGTTCGGGCGAGCCAGGCCGCATCGCGCCCAAGGGCTTGAAACCACGTCGGATCATGTCCGGAAAAGTCCCGCCAGGCTCGTATCGAGGCCAGGTCGCTATCGAAGTACCCGCAACTTGCTACCAAAATGGAATCGTTCGAAAAGGCCGAGGCGGCTTCCCGGGCTTCGAGCCCCAGATAAACTCGTGGAGAATAACGGATTGCCTGCAAGTCAGTGAGAACTCGACGAGCGCATTGCGCGGATCCGTCGATGGCGACAGCTTCGATTTTTTGTGATTTCCACGACGCAACGGGAAACGATGTGTCTCCCACGCGCGCCGGGATTCCTTCACAATCGTAGGAATAAGGGAGTTCCGGCGGATTTCCGGGACCAAGCCTTGCCGACTTGCCGACTTCGACCTGGGATACGGCCTGCGACGCGCGCAAATCGCTCCAAGAAAAATCGGCTTCTCCTAAAATGAACGAAAACCGCGGCTGCTGGGGAGGCGGGACGGGAGCCACCAAAAGAACCACCGCTATCGAATGGGATTCGGCATACGCGGCGAGTTCCGATGCCCCTGCAGGATCATAACCCCCCACCACGATCGAAACCCCATCGCGAACCAGACTATCCATCGCGTCTTGCCGGGAATCGCCCGAACTCACATCGTGAAAAACCAAATTGGGAGGACCTGTCGCTGCTTGTGACATGGTTTGCGCCGTGTTCTGCGCATCCGCTTGCGGCTTGAATACCTCGAGCCCACCCGCCAACGCATGAGCCGACCGATCGCTCACCGCAGGCGATACCGTCTCCACGAGCCATCCCACACGCGCATCGATGATACGCGGCGCACCGCCCGCCGATGTCGCCAGTCGCGCAAGCGGCACCAATTCATCTTCGGATACGGTCGTTCGGGCCGTCTCGAGCAGGCTTTTCGCCAGGTTCGGATCAGAGCGTGTTACGGCAATTCTCGCAAGATGGGTGGCTAATGCTTCGCGCAACGCCAGTTCCCAAATATCCTTTTGCCGCGTACTCATGGCTCGCAGCGCCGTGTCCAAAGCCGCTGGCGGAAATCCATGGAGCAACGCCTCGATTCGCTTTCGAACCGTAGGCGCGTCCGCCTCATTGGCAGCGTGAACCCATTCGTTCATATAGACGATCGCTTGAAACCAGCGGTGGGCATAAACGGCCGTATTAACTACTGTTTCATGCAGCAGGTCCTGCGCGAAGGAGTCCATGAGCTTGCCGACGAGCGGGTCGAGGATTTGCAACGCTGCTTCCGGTTCGCCTCGTCGCGCAAGGATGGCGCCTTGTACCAAAAGGCTCAGATCGCGCGTGTTTCCCGCCGGCCCCTGTTGGACCTCATGGGCAAGGGCCAAGGCTTTGCGCGAGTCACCCCGGTGAAGTGCCAGCAGTGCCAAGTACGCTTCCGCAACACGAGTGAGCGGGTCCGTCCGGTGCCTCTGCCGAAATGCTTCGAGCGAGGATTCCAACGCGAGACGTTCGTCCCAGGTCGACAGCAGCCACCGTTCCCGAATGACATGGAAGCTAGTTTGCGCATGGACCGAACGTCCAAGGCTTGGTTCCGGCTGTTCTGCAGACGTGCGGGAGCAGGATACAAAACCCATGGCTACCCACAGGACAGCGTTGAAAACCAAGGTTCGGCTCATGGCGCGGACGATGCCAACGAGTCTGGCGCGCAAACGTAGCGTAAGGCAAGCCCATCCGCCGCGGCTCCCTCGTGCAAGCAAGATGCTTGCGCGTGAGCGGCCGAAATGACGATTTGCCCCACCGATGGGGTTCACGGTCCTTCGTGGCTCGAAACGCTTGCACTCCGCGAGGTTACAATGCAAGCGTCGACGCTACGAATCGAAGAACCGAGGTGGACGGTGACGGAATCGGCGAAAGCACGCGAACCCCAAAGCCCGTGGCGTAACCCCAAAACCCGCGCGTTTCTCCTGAGAAAACTCTTTTCCCTCACGGGTGTCGTGCCCCTGGCGGGGTTTACCATCTTTCACCTGGCAAAAAACACTTCCGCTCTGCAAGGCCGGGAAGCTTTCACCGCCATGGCCGAACAAATCAACGGCTTGCCCTTTGTCGGCCTCCTCGAGATCGTTTTCATCCTCGTTCCCCTGATGGTTCACGCCGCCTTTGGCATCTTGATCGTCATCGATGCCCGCTACAACGTGAAAGCTTACGGGTTCAATCGGAACTGGATGTTCACTTTGCAACGGGTGGCCGGTGTGCTCGCCATCGGATTCATCGGCTACCACTTGTATGAACTCCGAATACAAAAAATGCTTGGAAAATTAGGTGTTTACGGCTTTTATGACGCGCTGTCGGCCGACCTTTCCAGCACCATTTGGGGCGTACCTGCCGTCGCTCTCATCTACGTTGTGGGGATCGCTGCCGTTGCTTTCCACCTCGCCAACGGGTTGTGGGGCTTTTTCTGCTCCTGGGGTATCACCGTGTCGCGACGTTCCCAGCGGCTATCCGCCGCATTGTTGGGCATTTTCGGAATCGTCTTGTTTGCTCTCGGTGCCAATATCACTTTGTACTTTGCCACGGGCTCGAAGCTCTTCGTTCCTTCTTCGTCCCATTCCCTTGGCGCTGCAGACCATTGCCCGCCTTCGGCCCTCTCATCCGAGCCGTCATCCCCAGAATCACCATCCCCAGAATTACCATCCCCAGAATTACCATCCCCAGCATCGCCATCCGCGACACCGCCACCTGCCGATTCCACGCCCTGAGGGAAACGACCATGAGCACCAACAAGCACCAGCAAAACGCCTCGGGTCCCGCTCGTCGCGTCATCGTCGTGGGCGGTGGACTCGCGGGTTTGATGACCACCATCAAACTGTGTGAAGCGCGTATCGCCGTCGATCTATTCTCTCTCGTACCCGCCAAACGAAGCCATTCCGTCTGCGCCCAAGGCGGAATCAACGCCGCGGTCAACACCATGGGCGAAGGGGATAGCCCATCGATCCATCTGCAGGAGACGGCTTATGGCGGCGATTTTTTGGCCAATCAGCCTCCCATCAAAGGCATGACAGATGCTGCCCCCGGCATCGTTTTCTTGCTCGATCGCATGGGCGTGCCGTTTCATCGAACGCCGGAAGGGTTGTTGGACTTTCGTCGGTTTGGCGGTTCGCTGTATCACCGCACCGCCTACGCGGGCGCGACGACGGGTCAACAACTGCTCTATGCGCTCGATGAACAAGTACGGCGCTTCGCCACTGAGGCGGTGATGGATCCTACGGGTATGACGTTGCCGGGCGAGCGGCTCGTTCGCAGATTCGAAGGGTGGGACTTTCTTTCGCTGGTGCTCGACGATCATGGGCGATGTGTGGGCATCGTGGCGCAGCATCTCCAAGACATGGTTGTTCGCGTATTTCGCGCACAAGCGGTTTGTTTGGCCACCGGCGGGCTCGGTATGGTGTTCGGCCGGTCGACCAACAGCATGATTTGCACGGGAAGTGCCGCGGCTATCGCCTTTCGACAAGGCGCCGTGTATGCGAACGGCGAGTTTGTGCAGGTTCATCCCACCGCCATTCCCGGCGCTGACAAACTCCGGCTCATCTCGGAAAGCGTGCGCGGCGAAGGCGGCCGCGTGTGGGTGCCCAAAGACGCGAAAGACGCTCGTCCACCTTCCCAAATCCCCCACCGCGAGCGGGATTACTTCCTCGAACGAAGGTACCCTGGCTATGGCAATCTCGTTCCGCGCGATATCGCTTCCCGAGCCATCTTCCAGGTTTGCTTTCACGAAGGCCGCGGTATTCGAAACGAAAATACAGGTAAGAATGAACACGAGGTATATCTGGACCTCACTCATATTCCCCCAGCCCGCCTCCGTGAAAAACTAGGGGGAGTTCTTGAAATTTATACGAAATTCGTTGGTGCGGACCCTTGTTCCCAACCCATGAAAGTCTTTCCCGCCGTCCATTATTCCATGGGTGGTCTGTGGGTCGATTACGAACGCAATGCGAGTGGATCGCTCACCGTTGGCTCTCCGCGCAACCATGCCACCAGCATTCCCGGCCTCTATGCCGTCGGTGAGGTCGACTACGCCTACCACGGCGCCAACCGGCTCGGCGCGAACTCGCTTCTCTCATGCCTGTACGGTGGACTCATCACCGGACCCGCGGTGGCCAGCTATGTGGATGCCTTGCCGTCCAGCGCCTACGATCTACCTGCCGACTTCTTCGAAAAAGCAGAGGAAAATGAGCGAAAAAACGTGGAACGGACCCTAGCGCGCTACGGTGATAACGCGGAAGGAATCAATCCCTGGAAACTGCACGCCCAATTGTCAGATGTCATGCTGCGGGATTGCACCATCGAGCGTCATGATGACCGTCTGGACAATGCTCTCGACACCATCGAAACCGTACGAGAACAGCTTCCGAAAATGCGTATCGAAGACACCGGGGAGCGTGCCAACCAAAGCGCACAATTCGCGCGTCATTTCGAAAATATGGTGCTGCTCGCCCATGTGATTGCCAAAGGTGCGCGTGAGCGTTCGGAGTCACGAGGCGCACACTACAAACCGGCTTTCGAAAAACGCGATGATGCAAAGTGGCTTCGTACGACATTGGCCAAATATTCGTCGCAGGAACAGGTGCAGTTCATCCGCTCCTTTGACTACGACTGCGTGGGCCAAAGCATTCATGTCACCGATGAGGTGGATGTGAGCTTGGTGCCGCCACGACAGCGAAACTACGAGAAGGCTGGCGCCGCTAGCGAACAGGCAACCGGAGATGCGCCTGCAGAGGCGTTGTAGGGGCGTTCATGAGCAATCCCAAAGTACATCTGAAAATCCGGCGACAGGATGGCATCGACCAACCGAATACCAGACGGTGGGAAGAATTCGAAGTTCCCCTGTTGCCTCACATGAACATCATCAGCGCACTGCAACAAATCCAACGAAACCCGGTCACCAAAGACGGAAAACGCGTGGCTCCCGTTGCCTGGGATTGCTCCTGCCTCGAGGAAATTTGCGGCGCTTGTACGATGGTGATCAACGGAAAAGTGCGACAAGCATGCAGCGCGTTGGTCCAGCAACTCGCTCCTCATGGTGAAACCATCGTGCTCGAACCCATGTCCAAGTTTCCTCTCGTCCGGGACTTGATCGTCGACCGAACGAAAATGTTCGAAGACCTCGAGCGCGTTCGGGCGTGGATCGAAATCGATGGTACCCATGACCTTGGCGCGGGGCCTCGCGAAAGCCAGGAACAACAACAACTGCGATACTCTCTGTCACGCTGCATGACATGCGGCTGCTGCCTGGAAGCTTGTCCCAACGTCAATGACTCGAGTTCGTTCATGGGACCGGCGGTGGTCAATCAGGTGCGTTACTTCAACATGCATCCTACGGGGCGCCATCAGCGTACGGCGCGTCTCGAAAGCATGATGCAACGAGGGGGCGTGGCCGAATGCGGCAAAGCACAAAACTGCGTCGAAGTATGCCCGAAGTCGATCCCTCTGGTGGATTCCCTGGGACACGTGGCTCGAGACACGACGAAACACGCGATCCTGGGATGGCTCCTCGGTTCGTAACTATTCGTATTTATTGATGATTATTATTGCGATTCGGTAGGGGTTAGAACGTTTCGACGAAGCGAAGGAAAGCCAGCACGCCGTGGCCCGTTCCCCCTTTTGAATAGAAGCTATAGGGTTTTTCGGCCAGCGCGGGGCCTGCGATATCGCAGTGAATGAAGGGGGTATCTCCCACGAACTCCGTGAGAAAGAGTGCGGCGGAGATGGAGCCGCCCCAGCGATCGCCGGTGTGTTTAAGATCGGCCACATCGCTTTTGAGCTGCTCGCGCATATCTTCGAGAAGGGGAAGGCGCCAAAATTGTTCTCCGGAATCCGCAGCAGCCTTGTTGAACTTCGCCGCAAGTTCTTCCTGGGCCGTGAAAAATCCCGAACAATGCTGGCCCAACGCCACCACACACGCGCCCGTCAACGTCGCGTTGCAAACCAGCACCGAGGGATTCAACGCGCGTGCATAGGCCAAGGCATCTGCAAGAACCAAACGCCCCTCGGCATCGGTGTTGATGATCTCCACCGTCTTTCCATCGAGAGAACCAAAGATGTCTCCGGGGCGATAAGCGTTGCCATCCAGCATATTTTCAGCGGTTGCGATGATGCCATGGACCTCGACGTCGGGCGCGATTTCAGCCACGCAGGCCATGAGCCCGATGACGTTGGCGGCGCCGGCCATATCGCTTTTCATGTCGCCCATTCCTGCGGCGGGTTTGATGCAGATGCCGCCGGAATCGAAGGTGATGCCTTTGCCCACCCACACGAGTTTTTTCTTGCTGGGCTTGGCCGGTTTGTAGGTGAGATGAACCAGTCGAGGCTCGTTCACGCTGCCCTGACCGACGGCCAATAGTAGTTTCATTCCCTTTCGTTCAAGGGCTTTTCGATCGAAGACTTTGCAATCGAGTCCGTGCTGTTTGGCGATCTGTTGGGCATGAGAAGCCAGGACGATCGGTGTCAATTCATTGGGAGGCTCGTTGACGAGATCGCGCGTGATGCAGATGCTCTTGGCGATGCGCGCTCCCAAGTTCATGGCGGACTTGAGTTTGTCGGTCTTGCCGGATGTGAATACGGTAGCGTGGGCCAACTCGGCTTTGGGTAAACGGTCCCCCGTGAGGTACTTGGTGAATCGATAGGCTCCGAGCACGACGCCCTCGGCGAGCGCGCGGGCATCGTCAGCTTGGATTTTCGATGGCAGCACCAGAGCGAGGGACTTGGCTTTGGCGCCATTGGCATTGCGTCCGGCGCGTGCGGCAAACGTGCGATAAACCGCACTCGATATCTCCTTGGGCTCCCCGAGACCCACCAACAAAAGCCGTCGCGCGGCAAGCCGGCCTAGGGTATCGACCTCCAAGGTTTGATCTTTTTTCCCTGTGAATTCCTGCTGCGCAATGAATTCGGCCAGCACGCCGCCCATGGCTTTGTCCAAGGTATCCACAGGGTAGGTCGTGGTGACCGCTTCTCCCGCAAACACACCAACCGCAAGCAAATCCACCGATTCTTTGGAAAAATCGGTCGTAGCACAACGAAACTCGAGGGGCATATTTCCTCCGACTGAGCAGAGGATCTGGGCCTCTGCGGGGTGGCGGCCCATCTTGCCATCATGGTGTCCCTTTCATCAAGCGGCACTCCCGTCCTGGTAGCGATTCGGTGCCAAAATCGATCCTTCGCGCTCGAGACGTGCTCTCTCGGGCTGATTGCCGTATAGACTCGAACGAGATGGCAATGCGCATCGTGACCAGAATCTTGTTGCCCATAACCGTTGGTGCCGCTTTGTTGGCAGGGGCCGCATGTGGCTCGACACCCCGTCCACAGCCGACCGCCGCCTCCACACCGTCAATCGTGGCAACGCCGGTAAGCAACGATCACTTTGGAGCTGCCCTCGTCCAGGTGTTGTCTGACGGAAGCACTTCCGCGGAGCGGCATGCCTTGTTGGCTGGGGTGGTGCGACGTCAATTTGCACGAGCTGAAGAGCGCTTTGCGGCTGGGCAACCGGATCGAGCGCTTGCGGCCGTCAAAGGAGCCCTTTATCTCGTGCGCGTCGGAGAACTGCGTTTAGAGATGCTCGATCCGAGCGCGGCCAAGGCTTTGGCAGGTGCCCACGATGCGGTGGCCCAACGGGGGATCGAAGGCGCGACTCTCGCTTTTTTGCGTCTTCGCGCTCAATCCCTTCCCGCGACGGACCCGCAGCAGGCGCGTATCCGTGCGCATATCGAAGCCCTTGAAGCGTGGATGAAGGATACTCGGCAGAAAAGCGCCGTGGAAAATGCCTCCGCGGATGCACGGGCCTTCGGTGAACTGGCCGTTCTCGAACCTTCCTTGGAAGCGCTCGAACAAGCGCGCGCCATGACCGATCGGTGGATCTCCGCAAGCCTGGATTTCAACGCTTCCTTCCGACCCGGAATGGGACGACTCAATCGTGACCAGATGGTGGAAGCCTCTCGCGCCTTTCGCGCCGGCGCCATCATCATGGCAGGATTGTATCTGCGTCACGGCGATGCGAAGAGTGCGACCGCGGCTCTCGAGCGCACCGAAGCCCGAAAAATCACCTCCCCCGAATTATTCGAACGCCTTCAAACCGCCGCGTCGTTGAATGATCCCGGCGCCTGGCGAGACCTGGCCGCACTTTATTCCAAAGCAGCTTCCGAAGCAGATGAAGAAGAACTCACCGTACCCCCCGAAATCGCGGAAGGTGCCACCTGGGGAGCAGCGCTGGCCGCCTACCGCTTCGCACCCACCCAGCTCGAAACCGCAGGACCCTTGTCCATGCTCCTCGCCGCCTACGGTATGCCAGAAGCCGTCCCCCTCGTGCTTGCGCCCGTCGCGCGAGATAACCCAAAACCCGAGATCCTCAATACCGTGCTGCGGGTCGTCGCAGGCGTGATGATGCAAGAGGATGAATCCCGGGATTATCCATCGGTACAACGTGTTTTCGCCGCTTCCCACGAATTGCTTGCCTTGGCCGACGCGGTTCATTCCTCGACCCAACTCGATCCATCCCCCGCCCGCCTTCGTAGCATGATGGCTTCCTTACACGTGAGAAATGGCGCTTTGGCCGCGGCTCGACCCATGTTCGAGCAATCGCTGCGCGAAGAACCTTCGCTCGTGGGTTACTCGTCCCTTGCGGCTGTTCTGCTCCAAACTGGAGATACCGCAGGCGCCCTCGAAGCCGTCCACCAAGGGCTCCGCGCCCCGAATGCTCGGGAGTTGCCGACAGCCCGGGCGGAAGCTCATCTGCTTGCTTTTCAAGCTCATCGCGCCCAAGGGGCACGGCACGAAGCACAACAAGATCTCGCCCATGCGCTTCAAGATGCCCTCGACGCTCGCGCCCAGGCGCGTGGGGATCTCGGCCACGCCTCCGCTGACCGTATTCTCGCTCGCCTCGCCTACCATTATGGCGATCTCAAAGCTTGGCAACGCGCCGTCGATCGCATGCTCGAACGCGTCAACCTCGATGCTCGTGTCTTGTCCATGACGCTCATCGAAGCTACTTCCATGGGCCTCCTCAATCATGATCTGCGCACCGTTCACCGCGTGCTGGATGAAACCATCGCCGCCGCAGACCCCCAAGATGTCGTTTACGCCTCCCTGTGGGTTCTGCTTGCGGAGCGAGCCGTGGGAGACAATCACGACGATGCCGTGAAACGGGCCTTGAGCGCCATCGACGCGAGCCATGGGTGGGTGTATCACCTCGCACGCTACGGACTAGAGGAAATCGGCGATGACGCGCTTCGGAAAAAAGCGAAAAACCTCGTGGAACGCGCGGAAGCCGAGTTTTATATCGCCATGCGAAAACGCGTTGCTGGCGAATCCACGGGCGATGAGGAGCTTCGAAACCTCGCCGGTGGCCCCGCGATCGACCTGGTCGAAACGCACCTCGCGCGTGAACTGACGCAACCCCAAACGTGGGGCCCCCCGCCCAAACCACTGCCCTGATCATCGAAGGGTTTAGTTGTAACCTGTCAAAATTATTGATTAAAATTGCAACACGCGGTGGTCACAAATACCTCTCGGCCCCAGTCGACGCATCGCCCTTGGTGGCGAGCGGACAGCCACCCCTAAGGCAAGCTTCCCCAAGCCGCTAAGTCTGCCTTTCACCCTATTTGTGAAACACGACGATCAGTGCGACGAGGATGCCGACCAGCAGCACCAAACCTGATACGACGTGCCAGTGGTATTGGTTCCACAATTGTTGTCGGCGCGTTCGGGCGGATTGCTGTTGTTGGACACGTTTGAGCCTTTCCATGTCCGCGGCGATGTCTGCCGAATTGAATAGCAATACGGGATCGTCTTCGTCATCGACTTGAGGGAGGATGCCAGCGGCCACATGCACTGGGCTCGCCGAAGCGATGGGGGACCAAGAACTCAAACCGGCTTCTTTTTTGGATTCGCCATTCGTTTCCTTGATGACGATGGAGTCTTTGGCGTTTTCCTGAGCATGTTGATCCATCACGCGCCGGACGCTGTCTGGGAATTCCGTCATGACCTGGGTAGGATCGTTTTCGGCAATCATGCCTGATGGTTCATCCGGTCGTGCGACGTCCACCTTCACGGAATTCGATGGAAATACATTCACATAGGACGAATCGGAAAGGCCTTGGGGAACTGTTCCGCAGAGAATCGACAACGTGACGGCCATCTCTTTGGCGGTGCCGAAACGGTCCTGGGGATGATGCGCGCAAGCGCGTGAAAACCAAGCGTCGAACCCATCGGGAACGCCGGCGTAAACGCTGGACGGACGAGGCGGGTCCGTGGCGCAGATCTTCACCAATAAGTCACCGAGATTCGTGGCTTCGAAGGGTCTGCGGCCCACCATGGCCTCGTACGTGATGACACCCAGAGCCCATAAGTCCGTACGGTGATCGATCTGACGGTCTCCCTGGGCTTGCTCGGGACTCATATAGTACGGCGTCCCTAGGACAATGCCCGTTCCGGTGCGTGCAAGGCTGGTGCCTCCGACCGCCTTGGCAACACCGAAGTCCAATATCTTGACCAACTCGCCCTCGCCCTCGTCGTCCCTGCACAAAAAGATATTGTCGGGCTTCATGTCTCGATGAACGATCCCGTGGCGATGGGCGCGTAACAAAGCTCGTGCTACCTGCGCCACGATGGACGAGACGGTAGCGGGTGCCAAACGGCGTACTCGATCCAGGCGTTCCCCGAGATCTTCGCCGTCGAGAAGCTCCATGGCGATATAAGGAACCTCCTGCCAGATACCGAAATCGAAGATTTGTACCACGTGCGGAGATCGTAGGGCCGCTGCCGCCCGCGCTTCCCTTTTGAAACGGCTCACATAATCCGCTCGGCCCGCCAAGTTCGGGTCGAGCATTTTGATGGCAAGGGGCGTGCCCATCTGCTCGTGGACCCCTTCCCACACGTGTCCCTGGGCGCCTTTGCCCAAGACCCGTTTGAGACGGTACTTGCCTGCTACGATGTCACCGCGTTTCACGGCATTCCTTGCGAGATAGGGTAGACGCAATTGAATGAATCTGCCCAGAGAACGGACGAAATATACTCCAAAACCCAAACTATCGCGCCGCTTCACCCAGAATTTGACAATGTATGTGAATACGCGACAAGCTGATAAGTCACGAAGCGAGAGAAGGTCGTTCGTCGATGTTGCCTTTGAGTTCCCTGCTCCTGCAGCGAGGTGTTGCCACCCTCGCCGAGGTGGAGACTGCCCTCGCTAGACAGTCGGTACAGGGTGGTGATCTCGTCACCAACCTGTTGGAAGTGGCTCGGGTCGACGAAGCCAAACTTATTGAAACCATTGCTGATTTTGAAGGATTGCCCGCGGCACCCACAGGCCCGCTCCCACGACCGGAACCCGACGCCTTATCCGTCGTACCGATCACCGTCGCCTCGAAAATTCCCATGCTCCCTCAGCGGTTGCACGGTGATTGTCTGTCCGTGGTCGTCGCTGAACCGATCCCGCGGAGCATGGAGCAAGAACTCTCTTTTTCTCTTGGAATCCAGTTCGAGCAATCCCTCTCTTGTCTCTCTCGCGTTCTTCAAGGCCTGGCCGCTGCCTATCGCGTCCCGCTGCACCGACGACATGCCCGTGTGGTGGCTCGTCTCGATGGCACCGATGATCCCTATCCAAGCGTGGCTCCCCCGTCGCCCGTGCTAAGCTCCCTCGTTCCGTCTCGGCTTTCCCACGGACCTGCCGCCAGTTCCGAAGAGCCATCGCATGAGCCGTGGGTTCGACCTCCTGTCACGGTTCAATCATCGGCCGCCTTGTCCCGTGCGCTTGCGGCAAATGCGTCTACCAAAGCACGGCGTGGCCCCTTTGAACTGATTGCCGCCCGGGAAGCCCTTGAATCCGCCGGCACCAACACCGAGATCGTCGCCATCTTCTTCGACTTTGCGAAACAATTCTTCGAATATGTCGCATTGTTCATGGTGCGCGACGACCTGGCGGAAGGATTGGCCGCCGCGGGACCAGGCGTGAGCCGAGACCGCATTCGGAGCATCGGCGTTCCCCTCGAACTGCCAGGTATCCTTTCCCGTGCTCGCGATGAAAAAGCCCATGTGCTCGATATCCCCGCGAACGATGGGATCGATGCCGTTTTTCGACAAGACCTACAACGCCCGATGCGCGCTCGCGTGCTCGTTGCCCCTCTGGCCGTTCGCTCCCGTGTCATCGCCTTGTTGTATGGCGATGATGGTCGTTCGGATGTCGATTTGAATCTTGTCGGCGATGTGCTCGCTTTGGTGCCTCTGGTAAGTTCGGCCCTCGAAACACTGATCCTCCAAAAGAAACTTCAGCAGCGGTCCAAGCCATCCCAAGGAGCAAAGACTCCAGAAAAACCGGTTGAAAAACGTAAACGCACGACCTTGAGGGGACTGCCTGTTCAAGATACCCGCCCCCAGACCATTCCCCCGGTCGTCGTTCCTTCCGCTTCTCCAGGGCCCAAAAGCTCTACGACATCGCCTTTTGTTCCGGTGGTCGAGCCTCCAAAGGCCCCCCCGGTACCCAATATCGAAGATGTTTTGCCTCCGGACCCCATGGCTGACCACCCCGCTGTCGCGGAGCCAGAGGTAGGCTTGCGCAGTCCAAGTACGCTGCTCGGCCTGGGAGGGGATTCGTCGGATGCCGTCGTTCGAGAACTGTCGGACTTAGAAAGCGAACCCTCCCCCGCCGCAGTCCAAGAACCCGAAAAAGCGTTAGAAGCCGATACGTTGGAGCAAGAAGGGGCGGCGCCGGACGAAGATGAACCCGTCGCCGCGTCGGAGCCCTCCCCCGCCGCAGTCCAAGAACCCGAAAAAGCGTTAGAAGTCGATACGTTGGAGCAAGAAGGGGCGGAGCCGGACGAGCCGCTTGCAGAACCCCCCACGGTGGAAGAAGGGATTCGAGAGGATGCTGCCGCGGAAAAAACGGTAAACGAGGACGATGCCCCAAGCATATCGTATTCCGAAATGGATGAGTATGACGGGGGCGACTTGATGAATGTCGTTCTTGCGGAGCTTCAGCGTTCACCGACCCCAGAGGCGGTGGAGGAATCCACCCAAGCGGTGGTTCGGGGGCCTTTGGAAGTTCCGAAAAGCCAGTCTCCCGCCGATTTAGGGCTACCGCAGGTCATTTTGAATTTGGAAGACGAGGTTGAAGAATTAGTAGACAAGTTAGAATCTACGGATATTCCTGAATCGCAAGCCGAATCTATCCGGGCGGAGCTGCGGTCCTATGGGCAAGGGTGGATTGAGCCGGTGTTGAGTCGATTTCCCGGGCGTGCCGTCAAAATTCCCGAGTTGTTCACCGATGAATCGTTGATGGTTTCGGAGCGAGGGGGCTTGCTGCGTTTCGTGGTGGAACAAGGCAGCATGGTGGCGCAACGGCTATTGGATCGCATGGCTGAATCAGGTCCGGAGACTCGTGTATGGTTGGTTTTGACGCTTGCGGAGATCGGAGGGAAAGAAGCACGGGAAGCGATGAATTTAGCCCTTTTCGATTCTCACGAACGCGTGCGGAGTGCGGCTCGGCGAGTGCTGCGGTCCGTGGTCGGTTTGCGTGCGTGGGCCAACGGTGTTCGCTCCAGGGTGCGAAAAATCGCGACGGAAGACACCGCTTCCGACCGTCGGCTGCTCGCCATTCAAGCGCTCGGCGAGATTCGAGAAGGCTCATCGGTACCGATCCTATTGGGAGCCTTGGACTCTGACGTTGCCGCGATCCGAGAAGCTGCGGTCGATGGGTTGCGCTCCATCACCCGGCAATCGTTCGATGACCACCCAGAAGCTTGGAAGACGTGGTGGAAAGACAATAGTCAGCGAGCCCGATACGATTGGCTCGTCGATGCCCTTTGCGCGAGCGACGAGCGTCAACGGGAGGAAGCTAATCTGGAACTCATTGATATTGTTGGTGAAAATTTAGGATTCGATCCGATGGCCTCGGAGTCCGCGCAAGAGCGTGCCATTCAAGCGTATCGAACCTGGTGGGATGACGAGGCGCGTCGTTCGTCGAAAAGCAAGCGCAAGCCCAATGCTTCTTGAGCGGGGGACGGAAACGCTGAAGTCGAGCTTGGGGTTTGGGGCGAATGGGAGTTGGCCGTAGGCAAGTCGATGGGGATTCCGATGGTCGTGGAGGACGAAGCGGTTGGGTAGCCGCGTTTGGGTTGTCAATACACCAGGTCGATGACTTCGTTTTCCCGAGGAACGACGGCTCTTTTATGGCGCTGTTCGAGATGACCTTGGAAGGCTTGGCTCTGATCCTCATCCCCATGCACCAAGAAGTGCTGCCGAACTTGGCTTCCACAAGCATCTGTCCACCATAGGAGTTCGTCGCGGTCCGCGTGAGCCGAGAAAGCATTGAGTACGCGCACCTGCGCGAAAAGGTCGCGGTCGACTCCAAAGATTCTCACGCGCGGATGGCGTTCCACGATGCGTCGCCCCAACGTATGCTGTGCCTGGTAGCCTACGATGACGATCGTATTTTTATCATCTTCGATGCTATTGCGAAGATGGTGGACGATTCGACCGCCTTCGCACATCCCGGAGGCGCTGATGATGATCATGGGGCCGGGTTTTTCGTTGAGTTGTTTGGATTCATCGACCGAATTCACGAACGTGAGCATGTCGAAACCAAAAGGGTCTCCGTGTTCGTCGTCGAAGGCGATGGTTTCAGAATCGAAACACTCGCCATGCCTTCGAAAAACTTGGGTGAGGTTATGGGCGAGAGGTGAGTCGACGTAGACCGGTATGGCGGCCAAACGTTTGGCTTTTCGCAATTGGTTGAGAGCAAAGACGATCTCTTGGGTTCGTTCGAGGGCGAAGCTCGGAATGATGATCTTGCCTCCTCGTGACAAGGCCGTTTTGATAACGTCATACAACTGGTCTTGCATGAGTTCGGATGGGGCATGCATCCGATTGCCGTAGGTTGTTTCCATGACGACGTAGTCCGGATTCTGCGGCGGAATCGGATCGCGTAAAATCGGCATATTTCTTCGACCAATATCGCCGGAGAACGCAACGCGACGTCGATGGCCGTTGAGTTTGACATCAATGATGGCGGATGCAGATCCGAGTACATGGCCCGCATCGATGAAGTGGGCGTGGGCGACGGGCGATAGTTCGAAGACCTCTTCATAATCATGAGGGATGAAGCGTTCCATGGCCCGCTTCACGTCGTCTTCGTCGTACAGGGGCTCGATGGGTTCCCAGTTTGGATCGTCGGCGTATTTCTCGTTGAGCCAACGCGCATCGGCTAGTTGCAATCGCGCCGAGTCTTTGAGCATGGCGCCGCACAGGTCCGCGGTAGCGCTTGTGCAATGGACATTGCCGACGAATCCTCGTTTGACGAGGGTAGGAATGTTGCCGCAGTGGTCGATATGAGCGTGCGTGAGCAAAAGCGCATCGGCTTGCACGGCTTTGAGCGGAAGATTCCGATTGCGATGCATGGACTCATGCCGACGTCCTTGGAACATACCGCAATCGATGAGAAAACCGTGCTGTCGGACATCGAGCCTGTGCATGGATCCGGTGACGGTTCGTGTGGCGCCCAGGAACGTGATTCGAAACCGATCGTCCTTTGCCATCATTGAGAATGACCTCCACGTGGTATGCCGAAGACCTTGTTGTAACTCGAATTGCCGGTCCAGTTCGAGGTCCGTTATGGTGGACTCGTAAAAAGCGCCGTATCGATGAGAAAATAGTCATTGATTACCGGGCAAACTGGTTGTCTGGTCTCCAAGGCTTGAACCCCGCGTCTACCCTCGTACGATCGCAATATTTCAGGAGGATTCCATGGAACTTCATGTCGTCAAGCTCGACAAACCGGAAGAAGTCAATCTCGTCTTCGGCATGTCTCACTTCATAAAAACCGTGGAAGACTTGCATGAGGCTTTGGCGACCGCCGCGCCTGGAATCAAGTTCGGCATCGCTTTCTGTGAAGCTTCCGGACCGCGGCTGCTCCGCCACAGTGGAAACGATGACGCCATGAGAAAGCTCGCCATCGACAACCTCGAAAAAGTCAACGCGGGTCACTCATTTCTCATCATGCTTTCTGGCGTTTTCCCTATCCATGTGATGCGTGCCATTCGCAGTGTCCCCGAAATCTGCAGAATCTATTGCGCCACCGCGAATCCCGTCGAAGTCATCGTTGCCCAAACGGAACAAGGGCGTGGTGTGATGGGAGTCATCGATGGTTCGCCGACGGTTGGCGTGGAAGACGACGAGCAGATCGCCAAGCGGAAAGGTTTTTTGCGGACTATCGGGTATAAGCTTTAGGCGCATGGACTACGTGGGCGCCATTTTTCGTCCTCCCAGTGAGGCCGACAGTATGCTTTTGCAAGTGACTGTCGGTTGCAGTCACAACAAGTGCAGCTATTGCGCGATGTACCGTGAAAAACGGTTTCGCCCCAAGCCATGGAACGTTATCGAAAAGGACATTCTCGAGGCTGCGTCCATCGGACCGCGCTTTCGGAAAGTGTTTCTTTGCGACGGCGATGCGCTCATTCTTCCCATGGGCCGATTGGTCGAGATCTTGACGGCCCTTCGTCAACATCTTCCCTGGGTTGAGCGAATCAGCTTGTATGGGGACACTCGGAGCGTGCTTCGAAAGTCCGTTTCCGAACTGAGCCAATTACGTCAACTAGGTCTGACGATGGTGTATCACGGTGTGGAGTCCGGTGACGATGAAGTCCTGCGCGCGGTGGAAAAAGGCGGCACGAGAAGCGAGGTCGTGCAGACGGCGAAGTGTTTGCGAGAAGCGGCAATGGCACATTCTGTCATCATCATGCTCGGTCTTGGAGGTGTGCAACGATCCGAGCAGCACATCAAAGCCACCGCTTCGTTGTTGTCTGAAATCGATCCACCTTTCGTGGGGGTGTTGACCACGACCGTGGTGCCGGGCACACCCCTTGCCCAAGCCGAGCACGCAGGCTCTTTCGTGTTGCCGAGCAAATTCGACATGCTTCGAGAATTGCTCTATCTTATTGAAAACGCACGGTTTTCGAAGTGCCGGTTTTCGTCCAATCATGCATCCAACTATCTTCCCGTTCGATGCATGCTTCCGAGGGATCGGCAGTCCGTGTTGTCCGCGCTGCGTGCGGTCATCGACAAAGGAGACGATAGTGTGCTCAGGCCGGAATGGTCACGAGGGCTGTAGATCCTGGTGATGGATCGACCTTGTGGACACACCATCATATATCGGTATTTCGCAAACTTGCCTGACGTTGCACGATCTCATCTAGCGCTTGTTTCCACGGACCTTCGCGATGGTCCGTCTGCAGCGCGACTTGGTGGGTCCAATACGATGTGCTGATTTCCCGGCGCTCCGATCGGACGATCGAAGCTGTTGCTTTCAACGGGGGATGCACATGAGAACCGAGTAGCAAATGAACCTGAACCGTCGTACCGACTTCGATGGGTTCTTGGGTAAGCAGCAACAGGCCAGACTCACTGACGTCTTCGATCAGCGCCAGCATGGCCCACGATTCACATAGCAAGGCGACCGGAGTATTCGCGGCTTGTCGAATGGACGTTCGTCGATCGACGGGAGGAGGAACGGAGTCGTGTGACATGGGTCAGCTCTTTGGAAAGGTGCAGCATTGTATCATGGGCCATCGTCATGGCTGTCTATTGTTCTTGCATTGCGCGGCAGCATCGCACTCCCAAGGAGTAATCCCAATACTCATTGGGGTGGTTTTTGACGACGGACGCGCAGCCGTCTTTTTTTGATCTTGAGAAAAATCCGCCTAAAAACATGCCTTTTTCATCTTCGACCCATTCATCGAGATTGCCGACCATGTCGTAGACGGCGTCATTTCCCCACTGGCTTGCGCAAGTTTTCGTTTCTCCGGTGGGGCGTAGCAACAGGCCCTGTTTGTCTTTGACTTGGTTGAGTCGGGGGTCGAGATGGCCTGTGGTGACATCATCGTGCAGCGCGCCGGCGGGGTGAGTGAAACGAAAAATATTGCATGCGCCTTGTTGATAGGTGTCGCCGTAGGGGAAGGGTCGGTTGGCAACTCCGCGGCAGGCATGCACCCATTCCGAAGGGGAGCAAAGGCGCTTGCCGGCGTTTTCGCAGACCATGCGCGCGACTTTTCCGGAAAGGTAACCCTGCGGAGTTTGGCCGGGGAGCGACACGGCCATCGGAATGGTATCGTCGCTGAGTTGCCATTCTGGCAAAGGTGGTAACGGCATGGCCCGGGCCGTCGCATCCCCGACTTCAAGGCGTTTCTTCTGCCAGATATCGCGTATCGAACGAGCGCTTTTGGGTAACGGAGAGTAATACGGCGAAAAACGCCGTCCCGATTTTTTGTCCACGACCACGGCTTCCCATCGATCGATGCAATAGGGCTTTTGGGCGGGGACAAGGACCATATCCTTTGGGCATGGCGTGGAAGGTTCCGCAGCAGCGCTCGACGTCGGTGGAACGGGTTGGGCGGTTGGGGGCGAAGGTGCCGAAGAAGCGCTGGGGGCGGTGTCTGACATCGCGGCTTCTGGCAGGGTTTTGGATGGTTCCGTGCAAGCTGCGATAGCCATGGTTACGGCGGTGAGTGTGATGAATGAGGATAGGCAGGGGTGTTTCGGCATGAGAACCAACCATCGTTGCGTGCTGCGGCGTGCTTTTTTGGGGGGATGACCCTACACTTGCGGCGAGGAGCCCATGTCCCTGAGAATCGACCAGGACCACTCGCGTTTTCGTGCCATCGTACGTGGCAAAATTCGCGAAAATCTCAAGAAATACGTGTCTCACGGCGAGATGATTGGCCGCAAGGGCAAAGACCTGGTGACCATTCCCATCCCCCAGATCGACATACCGCGCTTTCGTTTTGGGGAAAAGCAAACAGGGGGAACGGGTCAAGGTGATGGTGAGCCTGGCGATCCGGTGGGCGCGGAGCAACAAGAGGGCGAGGGCACGGGCAAGGCCGGAAAGGACCCTGGTGATCACTCGCTCGAAGTGGAGATTTCTCTCGACGAACTGGCAGCGATTTTGGGGGAAGAGTTGGAACTTCCCGCCATCGAGAACCGTGGCAAAAGCAAGATCATCAGCGCCAAAGACCGATATACCGGTATCCGACGAGTAGGGCCCGAATCTTTGCGCCACTTCAAGCGCACGTATCGCGAGGCTCTCAAACGAATGGTTGCAAGCGGTACTTTCAATCCCTCTCGACCCGTGGTCGTGCCCATTCCCGATGACAAGCGTTACCGCTCCTGGAAAACACACCATGAGCCCGTGGCCAACGCCGTCATCATTTACATGATGGATGTATCCGGATCGATGGGCGACGAGCAAAAGGAGATCGTTCGCACGGAGAGTTTTTGGATCGATACCTGGCTCAAGAGCCAATACAAAGGGCTCGAGACGCGATACATCATTCACGATGCCGCGGCGCGGGAAGTCGATGAAAACACGTTCTTTCGCACCCGCGAGTCCGGTGGGACCATGATCTCTAGCGCGTACAAACTCTGTTCCGAGATCATCGACACCAGTTATCCCATCGATGAGTGGAACATTTATCCTTTCCACTTTTCCGATGGCGACAATTGGTCGATGGATGACACCAACGTATGCCTCGAATTGTTGAGGAATTCTTTGCTGCCGAGGGTGAATATGTTCGCCTATGGTCAGGTGGAAAGTCCGTACGGTTCGGGACAATTCATCAAAGATCTCAAAAACGCGTTTTCGTCTGACGACCGACTCGTGACCAGCGAGATTCCGGATCGCGATGGCATCATGGCGAGCATCAAAGACTTTTTGGGGAAGGGAAAGTAGCCATGAGTCAGTTTGCTCTCCGTACGCAGCTACCGACGTATTTGGTTCAGGAGCGGGAGCGTATCGAAAAGATCGCACGAGACTACGGCTTGGATCCGTTTGACACCATCTTCGAGATCCTCGCTTACGATCAGATGAATGAAATCGCTGCTTATGGCGGTTTTCCCACGCGTTATCCGCATTGGCGCTTCGGCATGGACTACGAGCAACTGTCCAAAAGCAGTGAATATGGGCTGTCGAAAATCTATGAGATGGTGATCAACAACACGCCCGCGTATGCGTACCTGCTCGAAGGCAACTCCATCACCGATCAAAAATTGGTCATGGCGCATGTGTATGCCCACGTCGACTTTTTCAAGAACAACTTCGCTTTTCGAGCGACAGACCTCGATTCATCCGGAAACCTCACCGATCCGATAGCCCGACCCGAACCCTTCGCGCCCAATCGTCGTTGGATCGACAAGATGGCAAACCATGGGGCGCGCATTCGAAAGCACATGGAACGACATGGCGTCACGACGGTCGAGCAGTTCATCGATACCTGTTTGTCCCTCGATAATTTGGTCGATCCCTGGCGACCTTTTTCCGGCAAACCGGCACCACGAGACGACGAAGATCGGGCGATTGAAGTGCCGCGTTTGCGTGCCAAAGACTATATGGAGCCGTTCATCAATCCCTCCGAATACCTCGAAGAACAGAAAAAAAAGCTCGAGCAAGCACAAGTCAAGAAACGCATCTTTCCCGAATCACCAAGTCGTGACGTGCTTGGATTCCTCGTGCAACACGCTCCGCTCGAAACCTGGGAGCGCGATGTGCTCGAGGTCATTCATGATGAAGCCTATTACTTCATTCCCCAGATGCAGACCAAGATCATGAATGAAGGATGGGCAACCTACTGGCACTCGCGCATGATGACCGAAAAAGTCCTCGAAGCCTCTGAGATCATCGATTACGCCGACAATGCTTCCGGTGTCACCGCGACCTCGGGAAAACAACTCAATCCTTACAAACTCGGGGTCGAGCTGTTTCGCAACATCGCCGAGCGGTGGGACAAAGGCCAGTTCGGAAAAGACTGGGAAGAGTGCGACGACCTCGATGTCAAACGACATTGGAACATGCGTCTGGGATTGGGACAGAAAAAAATTTTCGAGGTTCGCCAGATCTACAACGACGTCACGTTCATCGATGAGTTTCTCACCCCCGAATTCGCCATCGAACATAAATTGTTCTCTTTCTCTTGGTCCGAACGAAATGGACGGTTCGAAATCGATTCCCGCGAATTCGCCAAAGTGAAAAACAGGCTCCTGTTTCAATTGACCAACTTCGGCAACCCGTACATTTTCGTGAAAGACGCCAATTACAAAAATCGAAGTGAACTGCTGTTGCTGCATCGACATGAAGGTGTCGATCTTCGAGCGGATTACGCCAGGGAGACGCTTCGGGCTCTGCATCGCGTGTGGAAGCGACCGGTAACCATCTCCACCATTGTGGATGAACGTCCCGTCGAACTCCATTTCGATGGCAAGGAGCATAGTTCCGAGAATGTCTCCCTTTCCGAGTGATGACGTCATGCGTGGGTTGTTGGTTGTCGGCGCTTTTGTCTTTTCGTCTTGTGCGTCGCCTCCATCGACGAAGGAGCCCGTTCGAACCGTGGCCATGCCAGGGTTACAACCTGTCGAGAGCAACGATCAGGGCGACTCGCCGCCTGGCAATGATGTCGCTTCGGCTCGCTCGCCTGACCCGCTTCCGCCGCTCGCGGTCGTGGGCTTGGCTCGTGGTACGGGAACACCCGCGGATCAAGCTCTGGCGCGAGGCGATGATGCTTATCGAAACGAACAATGGGATGCCGCAAGCGAGGCATATCTTCAGGCGCAGCGTCTTGCCCCGACCGATCCGGCTCCCCTTGTAGGTCAAGTTCGCGTCGCCCTCGCCAAAGCCGATGCGCCTACCGCCCATGCCGCGGATCCACAACAACCCTTGGTGCGCCAAAGCGTGGCGAAACTCAGACAAGCACGACGACTCGACCCATCGTATGGCCCTGCCCTCGTCGAACTTGGTCAGGCCCTGCTCGTGCTCGATGAATCCGAGGAAGCGCTATCCGTTTTGCAAGCTGCCGTTCAGCAGCTTCCCTCGAACCCGGATGCCCTTTCGGCTCTCGGCGTCGCGTTGCTCGCCAACGGCCGCAGCCAGGAAGCGGTCAATGCCTTGCAAAAAGCCGTCGAACTCGATCCTGGCTCCATCCCTCGCCTGACCAACTTGGCGACCGCATGGCTTCTTCAAGGGGAAACGTCGCGGGCTGTCGAGGTGTACGAAAGAGCTGTTTTGCTAGCCCCGGATGACGGAAGGATTCACACGGATCTGGGAACCGCTTATCTTGCGCTCAACGACCTGCAAAAAGCCATGCGTCATCTTCGTCGCGCGGTCGAAATCGACCCGAATCGCGCAACTTTCCGCTCCAATCTTGGCTATGGTCTGCTGTCGTTGGGCGATACGACCGGTGCGATCGAACAGTGTCGAAAGGCCCTTGAACTCGATGCGAAGCTAGGAAGTGCATGGATCAATCTCGGCACGGCTCTGGCGCGAACGGGAAAGCGGCAACAAGCGCGTCAGGCGTTTGAACGTGCGGTGGCTCTTGACCCGACCGATCCCAGGCCCCGTGCCAATCTTCAAGAACTCGACGAGATCGAACGGGCAGGGGCCGCGCCCTGAGAGGAACCCGAAACCTTTGAAATATGTTAGCCTTTTTTGTGATCGAACGCTGGGCGCTTGCGCGCTCGTGCCGGAAGGTTAACTTCCGCTAACCATGGGTCGACCCTCGGCCCCGGTGTTTCCCGCAACCCACAACGAACTTTCCAATAAGGAATGAACCACGCATGATCAACCTTCCCGACCCTGGCCTGTATCGCACCACCAAACCCTATCCAGGCTACGAACAGGAGATCCCAGAAGGCGCTCTGGTCTATGTCGGCAAAAATCCCGACACGGGCGTCACCTTCGTCGTTCGACCCGGCTCCAACCGTCGCAATCGCTGGTATTGGGGAGAACCTACCATCCCGCTTCGATCCACGGTGTGGGCGCAAACCTTGATCCCGCTTCGTGCCGAAGGTTTCTATACGCTCCCTCAGGACATCGATACCGGTGATGGCGGAAGGTGGATCAAAAACGCCATTGTTCAGCTTGGATATAACCGCGAAGGTCAAGGGATCATCTTCGTCGGTGAACTTCATGACAACGAAGAGCGCAACGTCCTCCTATTTTCCGACCGAGGCATGATCGTCGATGATGGACTGCTCGATCGCTTGATTTGGGCCCCTATCCTACCCGTTTCCCAACCCAAAGAATGAGCCCATACCTTCGTTGATTTCCCTGTCTTGTCGCGATTGCAAGAGGAACGATGGGCGCAAAAAACAAGCGCAAGAAAAAATCCGAGGCCAAGCCATCCGCAAAGGTCGAGCCACCGTTCTTCCGTCCATTTTCCGGCCTTTCGTCTGGCGGCCCGCGAAGCGAAATCGAGCCGACCGCACCCGTACAAGCCGCAAAAAAATCGCAACGGGTCATGCCATCTCCGGAACCGGAAGATGTCATGACCTTCGAGCGATTCATGGCTGGCGTGCAACCTCTCGATGCGACAAAAGCCTCGCGCGTCTCCAAAACCCAGACGGACGTCGAATCGAGTTTTGCGAAACGCGCTCAATCTTTCGCCAAAGAACGCGAGCTTGCCGATCAACAAGCGCTTCGACAACTCCATGCCCTCGTGCAGGATGGCAGCCGTTTCGAAGTCATCGATGACGGGCGACGGGTCGAGGGCCGACGACGAGGAACTGACGGTGGCATGATCCGTCGCATGCGGGAAGGTAGTCTTCCGGTGGATGCCTCGTTGGACTTGGGGGACGTAGCGGCGCAACAAGCTCGATCGAGCCTCGAGAACTTCGTTCGTGAACGTCGTATTCGAGGAGATACCGTGGTGATCATTCACTTCGGTCGTAGCGGTCACTCCGTGTTGCGTGGTGAGATTGCCGCATGGTTGAGTGAAGGTGATGCCGCCAAACACGTGGCCGCCTTTCTTTCTGCACCTCCCGAATGGGGTGGGGAGAACGCCTTATGTGTCCTTCTCGCCAACGGCGCGGAATCCCATCGAGGTATGAGATGAAGCTCACCCCGCTTCGATCCTTTGTTTTCGTTTTTGCCTCCATCGCTTGTTCTTCGCAGACGCCGCCTGCTGTCACTCCGGCCCCGTCGCCACAGCCTCCAAGCCTTTCGGATACGGATTGGGGTCGATTCCGTTCCGAGCGACAAAGCCTTTCGATTCCTTTGCCTCAAGGCAAGCTTTGGCGAATCGACGATCATTCGTCACAGTGGCTCGATGCCGTGCATACACCCACCCAATGTCGTGTTCGTGCCCGGACGTGGGTGGCGGCGAAAGCGATGAGTCTGGATCGATGTGAACAAGAAGCTCGCTCCTATGCTCCCGATTTGCCCGCTGTCGTGCAAGGATCGGTCATCGATACTTTCGAGTCTTCGGAATGGTTTGCTCCGGGGTTTGTCTCTCGTGTCGTGGTTGGCATCAAGGAAGCTGACCGTAGTCGTGGGACGGCAGAAGGGTATGTGCTTGTCTTTGGCGTGGAAGCCAAACGTTGCCTTGCGATGGTCTTCACGGCGACCGGAGCGGGTCCTGAGCTTGGCGATAGACTGAATCTGGGGACGAAGATTGCGGAAAGTACGATTGTCTTGTCGCGGTTGCCTGGCAAAGGTCCCTTGGAAAGAGTGCAAGTTCCTAATCGTGAGTGATCGGTTTTTGGGTATCGATGCGTGCTTGTTGCGATCGCGTTTTGTTACGATGGCGAGTTGCGATGCCCTGACGGCTTGGTGTGCGTAAAAACTCGATGAAGAGTTGAACGAGGGGATCGTGGCCCATCGATAAGGCTTGTGGATCGTTTGGGTCCATTCTTTTGCCTTCCCGTGGGAAAAACTTGCGAAAAGCGTGATCGATGGCACGAATCGATGCCTCCGGTAGCTCACGGCGTCGAAGTCCCACACGATTGATCGCGCGGAGTGTTGCTCGATCTCCCGCGGCGATGACAAAGGGGGGAACATCTTTTTCTACCATCGCGTTGCCCGCGAGAAATGCGGATTGTCCGATGCGAGTGAAGGGTGCTACGGCGACATGACCTGCCGAAACGGCCCAAGGGTCGATACGCACATGGCCTCCAAGAAGTGTTGCATTGGTGAGCGTGACATGATCGCCCACCTGGGCATCATGAGCGATATGAACTCCAGCCATGAACAGGCATCGAGACCCCACGCGCGTGGTTCCTCCTCCGACTTTGGTGCCTCGATGCATGGTGACGTGTTCTCGGATGGTGTTATCGTCACCGATCTCTAAAAACGTAAATTCACCTGCAAAATCGCGATGTTGCGGGTCTCCCCCCAGGGCGGCGAAGGGGTGGATGGTATTGCGGGCGCCCATGCGTGTGGGTCCTTGGATGACGACATGTGCGATGAGTTTCGAGTCGGGGCCGATTTCGACGTGGGGACCGACGACGCATAGGGGTCCGATGGAGACGCCTGGGTGGAGTCTTGCGGAGGGGTGAATGACAGCGGTGGGGTGGATATCGGGCATCAGGGCGCGCGGTCGACGATGGTTGCGAGTAGTTCTCCTTGGGCGCAAAGGGTGCCATCGACGCTGGCTTCGCCGTTGAGCTTCCAGGCATTGGAGCGTTGGTGCAGCACGTGGCAAGACAGGTCGAGGCGGTCGCCTGGGACGACGGTATGGCGGAATTTTACTTTGTCGATCCCGAGGAAGAACATCAAGTTGGTGGTTGGGTCGAAGGGTGCGGAAGCGTAAGCGAGGATGGCACCGATTTGGGCGAGGCATTCGAGAATGAGCACGCCCGGCATGATGGGACGCTGAGGAAAGTGTCCTTGAAACCAGGGTTCATTATAGGCAATGCATTTGTGGCCGCGGATGCTTTTGCCGGCAATGACCTCATCGACGCGGTCGACCATGACGAACGGGAAGCGGTGCGGCAATAGCTGAAGGATTTGATGGATGTCGAGTTGCGCCGACGGGGCTTTGGTTTTCATGAACGACCTCGCATCAATGTTGCGACAGCGCGGAGCCAGCGTAAACGACTGACAGCCGGGTATCCAGCCACGACGCTTTGGGCGGGGATGGGACCAATGACACCCGATTTCCCGGCAATTTTTGTGCAATCACCAACCGTGACATGATCGGCGACACCCACTTGCCCGCCGATGAGCACATGGTTTCCAATGGTCGCGGAGCCCGCGAAACCGCTTTGTGCTGCCACCAAGGTGTATTGTCCAACCTCCACATTATGGCCGACGTGAACGTGGGCGTCGAGCTTGCATCCTTTGCGGAGGCGTGTGGGTTTGAGGGTGCCCGCATCGACGGTAGCCAGAGGTCCGACCTCGACATCGTCTTCGATTTCGACGCCCCCGAGTTGTGGCATACGGATTCGTTGCCTATCTGGGCCTGAGGCCCAGCCGAATCCAGGTCTTCCGATGACGGCACCAGCGCCGATGAGCACGCGTTGTCCGAGACGAACGGAGCCATAAATTACGGCTCTGGGTTCGATGATGCAGGCGTCGCCGAGCACGGCGCCAGCGAGGATGACGGCCCCGTGGCCGATGGTGACGTCCTTTCCCAAAGCGACGCCATTTTCGATGATGGCATGGGGGCTACGCGTGGGCGGATGGCGCTGCGGGGCCAGTGTCGTGAGCAGGTGGGCCAGGGCGAATTGGGCAAACGGGTGTCTCCAAGGAGCGTAGCCGTGGGCTTTGTCGACAAGTTCAGGGGACACGAGTACCGCGGCGGCATCGCGCAGATTTTTTAGGGCGCTTGCGCGGAAGATGGGAACGAGCGAGCGATGGTTGGCGTATTTCGGTGCGGCGACATTATCCACGAGGACATGCGGTTGTGTGGTGTCGCCTCCAAAATCGCATGCCAATTGAGCCAGGGACCGCGCGCAGGGAAAGCTGACTCCGATCCCATGCGGATCGCGTGGGGGTGTCATGACCTGGCGGTCAGTGAGAGCCAGTGGGAGCTGGGGCTGGCGTGGGGGTTGACGGTGTGGAGGTGGCAGGGGCGGCTCCCCCGGTATTGTATCGTTGGATGACTCGGTCGGTGATATCGAGATCCGTTCGAACGTAAGGGACGGCATTGCGTTCGAGGATGGCATCGTAGCCATCTTGAGCGGCGAGCTGGCGCAACACGCTGACCACCCGGTTGAGGATGGGTTGCGTCATCTTATTCTGCTCTTTTTGAAGCTCCTTGTTGAACTCCATGAATACGTTTTGCAGTTCCGCCATGCTCTGCTGCCACTCGGCCATGCGACGTTCGAGGGCTTCTTTCGACAGGACTTTGGCTTGTTTTTCGATATCGTCGCGGGACCGTTTCAGTTCATCTTGTCGAGCATCGAGTTCTTGTTGTCGTCGGTCGAAGAGCTTTTTGAGGGTTGCTTGGGCGCGCAGGCCGTCTTCGGTTTCCATGACGGCGCGTTGCATGTCGACGACGGCGATCTTCATTTGTGCGGCGGCCAAGGGAGCTGTCAGCAGCAAGATGGAGAAAGCGGCGAGGCTGAGGGTGAGGCGTAGGCGTTTGCAGATCATGCTCGGACCCCTAGCCTTCGTGGGGCTACCGGTCAAGCGACGGCAAGGTCTGTTTTGGAGGTTGGCGCTCGGTGTGAATGAGAGATTACAATCTATGAGCAGGGATGTTCACAGGTGGGGGTGGGGGGAGTGGCGCTGCACGATAGAATCTGTCAGGAAATGGAAACCGCCTATTTGGCATGTCCTTTGGAGAGTGGTGGACGGGCGTGCCCCAAGGAGGTTCGAATGCCTCGGTGGATAGTGATTGGTTCGGTAATGGTTGTGAGTGCTTTCCTTGGTGGAGGCCTGGGAGGCTGTGGAAGCAATCACGAGGAGATGATTTGTGATGAGGCAGGGTGTCGCATTTGCGATGCTTATGGCTGTCGTCCCGCGTCACCGTCGGTGACGGGTTCCGGAGGGACGGCGGGGGGAGCGGTGGATTCGGGGAGTCCTGAGCCGGATGTCCAGTCCCCCCCCTTCTGCGATCCTTCGACGGCCCTTTGTCCCTGTGGTGGGCAGAGCGATTGCGACGAAGGATATACTTGTCTCGACGGTGTGTGTTTGGTGCCGTGTGAGTTCAGCTCCGAATGTGGAGCGTCGCGCATCTGTGTCAACGGAAGATGCGTGGTTGGGTGCGACACGTTAGTGCCATGTCCGGATGGGTATAGTTGTAACGCCATTGGTGTATGCGAGATCGACTCGAGTACGGCAGGATGTGGTGGTGCAAGTCCGTGCCCCGGGGGGCTCGTATGTGTGGAGGGGGTATGTCGAGGAACCTGCGAAACTACTGCGGAATGCGCATCGGGCGAGGTTTGCCATGCGCCTACGGGCACCTGCATTGCGGACCCGCAACCTGTCAGGCCATGTGCGAAGGACCCTTCGGTTTGCGGTGAGAATCAAGCTTGCGTGGAGGGATATTGCCGCTATCCGTGTACGGATGATATGTCGTGTAAGCTCATTGATGCTCGGATTCCGGTTTGTAAGGATAAGATATGCATGAGCCAGGCGGAGGCAGCGCCTGAATGTACGAAGAAGCAAGACTGTCCTGGTGGGAAGGATTGTGTGTCGAACGTGTGTAAGTGAAGCGGGATTCAGTGTTCGCGGGTGCGAATGAGGAACTGCAATTCGCGACGTTCACGCCACTTTTTTTCGTGACAAAACCCTTGTATCGAAGCTTGTATCGAGCGCTTTGCCTGCATTGATCCGTTGTTGTCGAAGTGCGAATCCATCCAATTGATGCGCGGTGGGGTCAGGTTCACGAAATCGTGAAGCGGGTTCGTGATGGTTTTTGCTACACGAAATATCGTGTAAATTCAATAACTTGCCTATGGTGCGGGAGTATTTCGTGACGAACGCGGGGGGCATGTCGCAATTGCTTGATCCGTCTCGAAACGGCACTAAGGTTCCTTGGAAAGCGGATTCGTGACGAGGGGATAATGAACCGCGGAACCGGAGGCCTTGATGACTGAGACGCTCCATGACACACAGCACCCCACAACCCCTGAATCGCCGACTCGACCAGCACGAAAACTATCTCGTGCGTTGGCCGGACGGCTAGCCCGTTATCGGGAAATTCTCGATAACGCTCAGAAAAACGGGAAATCCTACGTTTCATCAGATTCGTGCGGACGTGAACTCCACGTCGATGGCACCCTGGTCCGAAAGGATATGGCCAGCCTTGGTATCATTGGAAAACCTCATGTCGGCTACCCTGTTGCCGAAGTCCTTGCCGCTCTCGAGCGACACGTTCACGAGCAGACTCAGCGCGCCGCTGTCCTTGTCGGCGTGGGCAACATGGGTTCGGCTCTCGTGCGTTCGGGCACTCTCGAGCGCCATGGTGTCCATCTCGAAGCGGTATTCGATACGGATCAACAGAAAGTGGGTGGAACGATTGGCAGACATTCGGTGGATCCGATGCATGCGCTCGAGGACCGCATCCAGCAATGTGGTGCCAAGCTCGGTGTGGTGACGGTTCCCGCGGATGCGGCGCAGGCGGTCATCGACCGGATGGCGGCAGCGGGCATCCGTGTGATTTGGAACTTCGCGCCGATTCGGCCTCAGATTCCCACGGGGGTTCGTGTGCTCAACGAGCACTTGGCCGAGAGTGTCGGTCGTCTTTCCCGCTATCTCGATGAGTCAGAAATGAAATTCGTCTGAATGGGTTTTCAGAGCTGACTGCCATAAAGCACGATTCGCAGTCCTCCCACGACATCATTTCGATCGTACCATCGGCTCACGTTGTGCTGCACACCGACATAAGGCGCGACAGCCATCGGAGGAGTGTGAAAAACCTCCCAAAAAACACCGAGTCCCAAGGCGGAAAGCGCTCCTGAATCAGCGACTTGTCGGTTTTCATTTTTGTCTTGCAGGGTCGAACGGCCGGCACCGAATTCCGCGGACATCCCGAAGTTGCGGTAGATGCCGCCCCACCCGAACAGTGGAAATGCTTCGAGGCGAAACACGAATGTCGTCAGCGGGCTTTGGTATTCTCCGTCGGACAGGTTTCCAAAAGAGACACCGAGTCCGACGCTGAACCAATCGGTCAGTGTTCCTGCGAGAAACGGGGTCACTCGATAGCCGAATCCGAGATCGGTCGTTCGTTCGAGGGAAGGGTCATCGCGCTCTGACTTGCCGCTTGGGTTTCCGGAGGCTGCACCGAGAGCGGGTCCGGCGGTGACTCCGAGGGTGAATCCGCCTCGAACCTCGGTGGATGCGGGCAAGTCGACGGCCTCGATGGTGCTGCTGCTACTGGTTTCTTCCCCGATGGCGGCAAGGGGCAGCAGCAGGCATCCGAGCCACAGTGCGGCTGAGGTTCCAAACCGCATGGGAAAGGTGGCGGTCGAAATGATACGACGGCTTTCTCGGATGGGTTTCGTGGGTTTGACCATGAGCGTGTGGAAAAGTGGTCTGACGCTCGATCAGGGTCAAGGGGGCAGGGTTATTTCTGGGATGCGTTACCACAAAACGAACATCGCCACGGGCGGGTGGCGATGAACAGTGGAGCTGAAGGGAGTTGAACCCTCGACCTCTAGAGTGCGATTCTAGCGCTCTCCCAACTGAGCTACAGCCCCGAGGGGGTATGTTCGTGGCGAAACGAAGCGGCGCTGACCTTAGCCATAGCGATTCAATTGTCAAGGCTTTCCCAAACCAAGGTGCAAGTCTTTGGCTAGAGGCTTTCTCGCCTCCTGCACACTTCGGACCATTGTGCGGTTGACGCTCGCTTGCCCGTGGTTACTTTCGTCCAGCGGCTGCCACGAGTCCCGAGGGCACCGCGCAATCAAAGAAAAAACATACACATTCCTCAACGGAACGAACGACTCCCACTTCGTTTGGGGCCGTCCCGTCCGAACTTCATTATCCGTGGGAGGTAGTATTCATGGGCAAGATCATCGGAATCGATCTGGGAACCACCAATAGCGTCGTTGCTGTCATGGAAGGCAAAGACGCGAAAGTCATCGTTAACGAAGAAGGCTCACGGCTGACCCCTTCGGTCGTTGCCTGGGACGACAAGGGCGAGATTCTCGTCGGTCAGATTGCGAAACGTCAATCGGTGACCAACCCGGAAAACACGGTGTATTCATCGAAGCGGTTCGTGGGTCGTCGCTATGTGGAGGTTGAGCAGGAGCGTTCGCGAGTTCCCTTCAAAGTCACGCAAGGTCCCAATGGGGATGCGTGGTTCGAGGTGCGGGGCAAGAAGCTCGCGCCGCCCGAGGTATCGGCCAAGGTGTTGCAAAAACTGAAGAAAGCCGCTGAGGATTACCTTGGGCAGCCCGTGACGGAAGCCGTGATCACGGTGCCTGCTTACTTCAACGACTCGCAGCGACAAGCGACCAAGGATGCGGGAAAGATAGCTGGGCTTGAGGTCAAACGCATCATCAACGAGCCTACGGCGGCTGCCTTGGCGTATGGCCTCGATCGAAAAGCCGACGAAATCATTGCGGTGTACGACTTTGGTGGCGGCACGTTCGATATTTCGATCCTCGAGGTGGGTGATAACGTGGTGCAGGTCATTTCGACCAACGGTGACACGCATCTTGGTGGTGACGATCTCGACAATCTGGTGATGGATTGGCTCATCAATGAGTTCAAAAAAGAAACGGGTATTGATGTATCGAAAGACAAGATGGTGATTCAACGGCTGAAGGACGCCGCGGAGACGGCCAAGATCGAGCTGTCTTCCAAGATGGAAACTTCCATCAATCTGCCGTTTTTGACCGCGGATGCGTCGGGTCCGAAGCATCTTCAGACGACGCTGTCCCGCTCCAAATTCGAGCAAATGATTCGTCCTTTGGTGGACCGTACGCTCACGCCCGTGCGCAAAGCGCTCGAGGACGCCAAAAAACGCGCAGAAGATATCGACGAGGTGGTGCTCGTGGGTGGTTCGACGCGCGTTCCTCTCGTATACGACTCCGTCAAGCAGTTTTTCGGCAAAGAGCCGCATAAGGGTGTCAACGCCGACGAAGTGGTATCGATTGGCGCGGCTGTCCAGGCTGGCGTTCTATCGGGCGACGTCAAGGACATGGTGTTGCTCGATGTGACGCCTCTTTCGCTTGGTGTGGAGACCCTTGGGGCGGTGATGACGGTGATGATTCCGCGCAACACCACGATCCCCACGCAAAAGAAGGAGATTTTCTCGACGGCCGCGGACAACCAGCCCTCCGTGGAGATCCATGTATTGCAGGGTGAGCGGACCGAAGCACGTTACAATAGAACGCTTGGGCGCTTCCATCTAGAGGGGATCATGCCCGCGCCTCGTGGTGTTCCCAAGATCGAAGTGACCTTCGATATCGACGCCAACGGGATTCTGTCCGTCGCCGCGAAAGACCTGGCGACAGGCAAAGACCAGCGCATCACCATCACGGCCAACTCGGGTCTCAGCGATGACCAGATCCAAAACATGGTCAGCGAAGCCGCGGCCAACGAAGCGGACGACAAACGTCGTCGCGATGAAATCGAGCGCCGAAATCGTCTCGACAATATGTGCTACCAGCTCGAAAAAACACTGAACGAAAACAAGGACAAGCTTCCGTCCAGCGATGTAGCGACGCTTCAAGGCATCATCATGGAAGGGAAGCAAGCGGTGGAGAAGCAGGACGATGCGTTGGTGCAGGAAGCGCTCGAGAAACTCGAGAAGGAGGCCCATCGCATTGCTTCGGTGATGTACCAGCAGGCGGGTCCACAAGCGGGGGCGGAAGGCCCTGGTGCCCCGGCGGGTGCGGCGTCTGACGGTTCTTCGGACGACAGCAACGGCTCCAAGAAGCGTCAGGATGTCATTGATGCTGAGTTCGAAGAGTCCAATTGACCCCTTTGGGGTGACCGTTCTGGTCACCCATTTTCCTCTTTCGTGTTTCCTGTTCATCGACGGCTGATTCTTACGATTCCGCTGTGGAGCGAGATAGACTGCATGGTCATTTCTGTTTCGACGGCGACGGGATGAGAGATTATGCTTTCCCATCCATGAGCATATTCACTCGCGCGATGGTTGGTGGGGCAATGGTTCTGGCTGCTGTGGTTGGTTGTGGCAGTGACGACACGCAACCGGGACCTTCCGCAAGTTCGGGCGGAAGTGCTGGACAGGGGGGAACCGGTGCTGCGGGAGTGGGCGGGGAGGGAGGAAGCGGGGCCACGAGCGTGGGTGGAATGGGTGGAACTGGGGGCAACGCCGGTCAAGGTGGAGATGAGCCGGGGATTCTACATCGGGCGGTTCCGGTGGAGGCGCGGCTCTCACACGGATGACGATATCGGGGGATGCCACGTGGACGGTGACGTTTGATGCGCAAGCGAAGGCGAAGGGGGCTACGGATTGCCAGTACACGCGCCATTACGAGGGCGTTCAGGATCAATCGCGCCCGTGGGTTTGCGAGCAATGCGATGTGATATTTCGCACGACGGTGACGATGCCTGTGGGTCTCAATGATTGTTACAAGCAGGTATCCGATGTCGACCCGATGGATGAGGAGTGGGTAGGGTATGGCAATGGCACGTGGTATCGAAGTTATGGGATTGGCGCGAGCGGGCAAGGGGACGTCGAAATCACCGGCCAAAGTCTGACATATACCAATGAAGTCAAAGACTTAGAGGCGGATATCGTCGGTGCTGGCAAGATGGATTTTTTGGTGGAGGGGGCGTTCACGACCTCACAGGAGGATGGGGATCCGATGCATGGTTGGGTGGCGCCGGCTCAGTATGCCTGTGGATGGGACAAGGCGGACCCGGCCGAGTACAGTGGCCCCTATTCCTTGAAGGTTGGGTCCACGCTTCCGGACGGTGTGTTTCGGGATGCGTGTGATGAGCCTTATCGGCTTCATGATGCGAAGGGTGCGTATCTTGTCGTGTTCATGTCTGCGATGGACTGTCCGGCTTGTCGCACCCTGGCATCGGGGGAGTCCTCGTTTTTGGCGGACTTGAAGGCAGAGGGGATTGAAGCACGGACGATCACCTTGATGGCTCCGAGTTTGAACGATCCGTTTGGAGATACGACGAAGGCTCAGCTTACGTATTGGGGGGACAAGTATTCGATTCCCACGCCCATCGTTGCGGATCGAGGCTGGGGGATAACGATGTTTTTGCCTATCTATAATGATAAATTGGGTTATCCCTCGTGGGTCGTCGCGGATCCTTCTCTGAAAGTGTTGAACTACGGAACGGGGGGAACTTGGGCCACGATCAAGAATACGATTCTGAAGGATGCGAAGCCGTAAGCGCTGTCGGAGCGCTTTCTCTCGATAGCTGAAGCGCGTGAAGTTTGGCGTACAGACCGCGACGATGCATGAGTTCGTCGTGGGAGCCTTGCTCGACGATTCTGCCATGGTGCAGCACGATGATTCGGTCTGCCGAGCGAATGGTGGACAATCGATGGGCGATGATGAGTGCCGTCCTTCCTTTCATGAGTTCCGCGAGCGCCCCTTGCAATTTGGCTTCGGTGGTGCTGTCCACGCTTGCGGTGGCTTCATCGAGAAGCACGATGGGGGCATCGCGGTATAGTGCCCGCGCGAAAGCCACGAGCTGTCGTTGTCCTACGGAAAGATTGGTGCCGCGCTCGTCGATGCGTGTATCGATGCCTCCGGGGCGATCATCGATGAGGTCACCGGCGCCGACGCGTCGCAATCCTTCTTCCACGCGTTTACGGTCGGGGATGTGCTGGCCCACGGCGACATTGGAAGCGAGGGTGCCGGAGAAAAGGTAAAGTTCTTGTGGCACCACGGAGAAGTGCTGCCGCAACTCCTGGCGATCGATACAGTGAACGTCGCGGCCTTCGATTCGGATGACGCCTTGTTGTGGGTCATAAAGGCGCAACAGAAGGGAAGCGATGGTGGATTTTCCGGAGCCGGTGGGTCCGACGATGGCGATTTTTTCGCCATGGCGTGCTTGCAGGCAGATGTCGTGCAAAACAGGTGTGTTGGGGTGGTATCCGAAGCTGACGTGGTCGAATTCGAAGGCAAAGGTGGGGGTTGCGTGCGAGCCATGGGTTGAGACGACGGCATCGGGTTCGGGGTGATCGAGCAGTTCGAAGACACGTTCGGCACCCGCCATGGCGGATTGAAAGATGGTGTAGCGAGAACTCAAGTCGCGGATGGGGACAAAGAATTGTTCGATGTAGGCGACGAAGGCAACGAGGGTACCGAAGGAAACATCGGCGTGGAAGGTTTTGACTCCCGCGTACCAGAGGATCGAAGCGATGCAGATGCTGGAGACCATTTCGATGGTGGCATCCAGCGAAGCTTCCAGGGAGATGGCGCGAAAGTGGGCATTTCTGTAGGCGAGGTTGATGTCATCGAATTCAATGGCATTTTCTTTTTCGCGGCAGAAGCTTTGCACGACGGCGATGCCTTGGACTTGTTCGTTGAGAAAGGCGTTGAGGCGAGCGAGTTTGGTTCGGATGCTTCGATAAGCGGTGCGTGCTTTTCTTCGTATGATTTCGACGAAAATGCCGATGAGGGGCACGAGAGCGAAGGCTATGAGGGACATGCGCCAATCGAGGGCGAGCATGAGGATGACGATACCGAAGAGGCGAAGCACATCGCCGAAGGCATTGAGGGCACCCGAAGCGAAAAGTTCGCCGACGGAATCGGTATCATTGGTCACGCGTGTGACAAGCCGTCCGATGGGGCGTCGATCGAAAAACTGGAGGCGTTGTGTATGAAGGAATTCGAAGACACCGCGTCGCAGATCATGCATGGCGCGAGCGCCAACGACTTGCATGGAGTACATTTGCGCGAAGGTGAGGATTTGTTCTCCGACGATGACGACGAGGAGTAGGAATCCCGCGCGTGTGAGGGTTTGTGTCGTTGCGCCTTCGAAGGCGCTTCGCATGATGAGGGGTCGAAGCAGGGCGAGAGCGGAGATGAGGGCGAGCATCCCCATGGTGAGGGCGAGGCCTTTGGATTGAGGGCGAATGAAGGGCCACAGGCGGGCTGCGAGTCTTCTGTCGAAAGCGCCGACGACTTCTGATTCTTCATGGAAGTCACGGAGCACCCGTTCGGTGCGGGACGAAGAATTCGCACTCACGGTGTATCTCCCAAGCCGTGGGCATCGATGGAATCGATTTCCCCTTGCAGTCGTTGTTCTTCGGCGAAGCGGGCGTAGATGCCCGGCTTACGGATGAGTTGTTCGTGGGTTCCTTGTTCTGCGATGCGGCCTTGGTCGAGGACGACGATATGATTGCAGCGGGCGGCGGCGGTGACGCGACTGGTGATGAGAAGGACGGTTCTTCGTTGGGCTTGTCGATCGATGGCTTTTAGGATGGCCTGTTCGGTTTGGGTATCGACGGCGGAGAGGGGGTCATCGAGAAGGAGGATGGTGGGTTCATACAGAAGGGCGCGGGCGAGGGCGACGCGTTGTTTTTGTCCGCCGGAGAGTTGGAGGCCCCGCTCGCCCACGACGCTGTCCATTCCGTCTGGAAGTAATTGTATTTCCTCAAGAATTTGCGCCTCCGAGGCAGCGAATCGAATTCGCTCCTGGCCGTCGGGGGATTCGGGATCATCGAGGGTGAAGGCGATATTTCTTCCCACGGTGGTGCTATACAGGAAGGCGTCTTGTTGGGCATAGCCGATGGCGCGTCGAACGGTGGACAGGGGCAGGTCGCAAACGTCATGTTCATCGAGAAAGACGGTTCCTTTTGGGGTTGGCAGCAGGCGAGCGAGAAGCGCGGCGAGGGTGGACTTACCGGAGCCGACTTTTCCTACGATCGCGAGGGAGTGTGCCGCGGGTACGTGAAAAGACACACCAGTGAGGACGTTGGAATCACCGAAAGAGAAATGAAGGTTTTCGACACGCAGGTCACCGTGAATCGAGGTTGGAGCGTTCAGCGGACCGTCGGTAATGTCCGGAATGGTATCGAGGATTTCTTTGATACGAGCGTAGCCGGCTCGTCCGCGTTGGACGATGGAGATGACGAAACCGAAGGCCATGATTGGCCACGTGAGGCGTGCGAGGGCGGACCAGAAAGCGATGAAATCACCTTCTGTGATGGTGTGTTGGAGAACGAGCCATCCGCCGTACCAGAAGACGACGATCATGCCGACGGCGCCGATGACTCCCATCATGGGGACGAGCATTCCGCGAGCGCGTGCGAGGGCTAGAGCTTTGTCGAGGTAGTGTTGGCTAGCGGTATCGAAGTCGCGGAGTTCGGCTTTTTCGAGGGAGAAAGCGCGAACGATGCGGACGCCGACGAGGCTTTCCTGCACGCGGTTGGCGAGTTGGCCGAGGGCTTGTTGGTTGGCGGTGGTACGAGAGAAGACGACGCGTCCGTACAGTCTGGTGACGAGGATGAGCAGGGGGAAGGGAGCGAGTGCGGCGAGGGTGAGTCGCGGGGAGATCTCGATCATGACGGACAAGGCGCTGACGAGAGCGAAGAGGGTATTGATGACATTGAGAACACCGAAGCCGAGCAGCAGGCGCACTTGTCCGAGGTCATTGGTGGCGCGGCTCATGATTTCGCCGGTGGGGATTTTTTGAAAGAAGCTGAATCCCAGGCGATGCAGGTGGTCGATGAGGTCGGCGCGAATTTGGTATTCGGCGTTTCGGCCGGCATGAAAGATGGTGATTCGGGACAAGACGCGAACAGCGGCGGCGATGGCCACGAGAACGAGAATGAAGACGACAGTACGAATTGTGAGCGATTCGTTGGCGGCGATAGCGGCATCGACACCTGTTTTGAACAGGCGATCGCGCAGGCTCATGAGTGTTTGCAGGATGGCGAGCAAAACCGTTCCTGCCAGGTAGGAAGGGAGCTGTTTTCGGAGTTGGGCGCCGAGGGAGTGGTGGTGGCTCACGGTCTCGGGCATGGGGGCTTGGGTCTGGTTACCGTATTGCACATTTACTTGCCGGAGCGAGTGAGCAAGCTGTTTTTTCGGTGGGAGGATTGCAGGGAGGGGCGTTCATTGGAATCGACGACGGCTTCGAGTTGTTCGGCGAGCAATCGTGTGGAAAGGAGTCCGAGCATCACGCGGGCGTTGCCGCGGGTATCGAGTTCAGCGACGATGCCGATCTTCCCGACAAAAGGCCCTGAAAGAACGCGCACTTGCGCGCCTTTGTCGAGAGTCCCGCCAGCGGTGAATGCAGGTTGGGGTTGTGGCGGCGGGGGACGATCCGCGGTTTTGGGTTTCGGTGTGAATTCGCGGGCCCGAGGGACGGGTCGGTTATGGGGGATCGCGGCTGGTGGCGTTGGTGTGGCGGTTCGAGGTGTGGCAGGGGAGGGGGGAGTCGCAGCGGTGGAAGATGTGGATTTGAACAGGGTTGCCAGGGTTGGGCGAGAGCGGTTGGAGTCGTATTCGACGCGTTCACGTGTTATTTCGCGGGATTGTTCGATACGGACTTGTCGGAGGCGTTCCGATTCTTGCTGTTGCATCCGTTCGGCTTCCGCCCGTTGCGCCGCGGCTTGTGAGCGTTGGATATGCATGGCTTCCAGCGACCGTCCGAGTTCGGATACGTCGTCTTGCTGTTGCCAAGCCAGAATTTGATACAGGGGGCCGAGGGCGATCAAGGCATCTTCGAGTTGTTCGCCAAGGAGTTGGGCATGTTGCAGAGCCGTTGCGCGTGAAATCCACCATCCGAACCACAGAGCGGCGCGATGCTCGTCAAGGGATTGGGCGAGTTCGCGCAGCGCAGGAATGGAGGCGGAAGCGATGGGCAAGGGGCTCTGGCCGGACACACCGAATTGAAACTCTTCGGGCAGTGCGAGGATCGTGTCGATGATGGATTGCGCGCGGTCGTCGTCGTTGAGTTTTGCGTGGAAAGCTTGAAGATCGATCCAAGCATCCGGATGAAGGCAGGCGCAGACTTCGACATGCTCCGAGTCGAGGCGAAGGGCGAGGAAGGCATGGCGGAACCAGGGCGAGGCATTGCGAAGGGACTGAGCGATACCGGCGTGTTGGTCGAGCAGCGGGTCGAGGTATTGTCGTTGTTCGGCGGGACGCCAGAAGATGATCCACTGCTCATCGACGCGGTGGTTGTTTCGGACGCTGGGGTGTTCGTCGGAAGCTTCCATATCCACGGGGATCCCGATGGAATGAAGTCTATCGGCGACGGATTTGGCCCAGCCCAAGGCGCGTTGCTTGAACTCGAGGCGTGGACGGGAAAAAGCATTGGAGCTTGCCCGTTCGGGGAGGTAGGCGTCGAAGTCGCCTTCGTTCAACTCGAGGAATAGGGGTGACATTTCGGCTCGGTGCCCCTGCACTAGACGCTTCGTATGGTCTATGTCAATGGCGGTTGGCCTGGATGTCAACGGGTTATGGTTTGGGAAAGATGAAACAGCGGCTTGACCGACGCGTTGTCCGTGGCAGGCTGGCGAGCGGCGATGGTGCTGTAATTCGGGTTCAAGGGTTTTGAGAGTATTATTCAATGGAAAACGAAGTCGATATTGTGTGCGAGGACTGTGGTGTGACATTCGTGGTTGTGCTGCATGAGGAGCGGATGGACGCCATGCCGACGCGGTGTAGCATGTGTCGAACCCGTAGGGTTCAGTCCCAAGCGCATCAGCAAACACCGAAGTACACGGGTGATCGGAATGAGTATCGGAGTCCGATGGCCTGTGAGTATCCGGAGGCGCCCCAACGTGGATCGTCGTTCCGGGCGGGGGGGCGCAAGCGGTCGCACGATAACATTCATGTTAGAAAACCAATGTTTACCGCGGTATGCGCCAAGTGTGGTTCGACGGCGTATCTTCCTTTTCAGCCTAGCAAGTTCCAAGAGGTGTATTGCCGGGCGTGTCATCATGAGAAGCGAGGATTGGGCCGAAAGCCTGAGGAATCTTGATGCTTTCGTATGTTTGTAAGCATTGTGGCAGACAGGGGACGAGGTAAGGTGATTGCGGAGGGTCTGGGTACTGGATCCATTTTCAGCGAGCCGGGCGATAAGGAGAGTCATGTGTCATCGCGAATGAAGAGCAAACGCGGATCTCGCGCAGAACAAGGAAAAAAATCGATACCCGGGAAGGTAACGGAGGAACCTCGCGAGGTTGATTCCTCCGAGGAATCGGAAGAAGACGACGACGCTGTCATCGAAGCTTCGGCGGAATTGGTCGGGGAAGAGGAGGATAGGACCATCGGTCGATTCTCCGAGCCCAAAGAGGATAAGTCTTCCGCGATTACGCATTTCGATCCGCTGCAAGCGTACTTGCGCGAAGTGCAGCGTCACCCTTTGCTATCGCCCGAGGAAGAGCATGCGTTAGCCGTTCGGTATTCGCAAACGGGTGACGTCGATGCCGCGGCAAGGCTCGTCTCTGCCAACCTTCGGCTGGTGGTGAAAATCGCTTACGAGTATCGTCGGGCTTATCGCAACATCATGGACTTGATCCAGGAGGGGAACATCGGATTGATGCAAGCGGTGAAGCGCTTCGATCCCTACCGGGGCGTGAAGCTTTCCTCGTACGCGGCCTGGTGGATTCGAGCGTATATTTTGCGCTTTGTGTTGAACAATTGGCGTTTGGTGAAGCTTGGAACGACACAAGCTCAGCGAAAGCTGTTTTTCAACTTGAACAAGGAAAAGGCGCGGCTTGCATCGATGGGTATCGAGCCAACTTCCGCGGAAATCGCCAAACGTCTTCAAGTCGAAGAGAGCGAAGTGGTGGAAATGGATCGTCGTCTCGCCGCACGGGAAGCATCGTTGGATGCACCCATCGGAGATACCGATGGTCGTCCCGTCTCTCGGGTGGAGATGTTGCCGTCCTCGACCACTGGGCCCGATATGCAGCTTGCGGATGGCCAATTTCATTCGTTGGTACGCGAGCGGATGCAGGAGTTTCGAAAGACGCTTCACAATCCGAAGGACATTGCGATTTTCGATGAGCGATGGTTGACCGACGAGCCTTTGACGCTTCAGGAGTTGGGTCTTCGTTTTGGTGTGACGCGGGAACGTGTTCGTCAAATCGAAGCGCGGTTGATGAGCAAGCTGCGTGTCTATCTCGAGCAAGAGTTGGGAGATGCGGTGAGTGTGCGCTGAATCGCGGCGTGAAGTCGATCTTGGGATTGGCGCGGCAAGACTGATTCTGGTGCCGACACCCATTGGAAATTTGGGCGATATCACGTTGCGGGCGGTCGAGGTGCTTCGAGGGGCGGATCGCATCCTAGCGGAGGACACGCGACGAACAGGTGTATTGCTGTCGCATCTGGGCATCGACAGGAGCAAGCTTCATCGATTGGATGCCAACGCGACGGAGCGAGATTTGGAGCGTGCGCTGCGGTGGTTGCTGGCAGGTGATGTGTTGGCTGTGGTGACCGATGCGGGGACTCCTTGTGTGAGCGATCCCGGGCATGCGTTGGTTTGTCGAGCGGTGGATGCTGGGGTACAGGTGACGGCGTTGCCGGGGGCATCGGCGGTGACGGCGGCGGTGGCGTTATCGGGGTTGGTGCAGGGAGGGTTTTCGTTTGTGGGATTCGTTCCGCGGGGTCAGACCGAACGTATGGATTTTATTGAGAAATTATCGTGTATGGCGGAGCCTTGTGTATGCTTCGAGTCACCGAATCGGTTGGCGGAGACGCTCAGGGCTATGGCGGATGCGATGCCGGAGCGTCCGATTGTGATCGCTCGGGAATTGACGAAGCTGCATGAGGAGGTGATTCGAGGTGTTGTGCGAGACGTGGCCCTGCTGGAGCGAGAGTGGGTGGGAGAAGTGACGGTGGTGTTGGGGCCATGGGCTGGGCGAATCGAGGAGGCGGTGAGTGATACGCAAGTGGATGCGCGGATTGATGATGAACTTGGGCGTGGTGTGCATACGCGGACGGTGGCGGCGAAAGTAGCGGCGTGGAGTGGGCGAAGCCGTCGCGATGTGTATGCGCGTGTGGTGGAGCGGTTGGAAATGGGGCGGAGATGAAGGAAGTTGGGGTTGTGGAGGAGGCGGGGAGGGGTTCTCCTGGCACGGCCCAGACAATTCGTCCGAAGCGAGCGGCTCGATGGAAGTTGCCTTGACCGAGGATGGGGGACCAGGCGACCCCTGAATTATTTTTCATGGCGTAGAAGTTCATTCGCCACGTATTTCCAGGTTTTGGGGGGGATTGGTTGGCTTTCGAGAAGGAGGCCCATGGGATTTTGGCTTCCACCACGTAGCCTTTTCCTTTGTCGGGGGCATCCATTTCGCCTTCGACGACGACAGCGGATTTGAGTTTTGCGGACCAGTCCATATTGCCGAACATGCCTTTCGAGTCGTCTTTGGGCTGGTTGTACGAATCGTATTGTGTATCGAAGACGAGGTTTTGGGGATTGATTTGGATTTCGTAGTAGTCCTTGTTATCGCCATCGCCGTCGGGATCGATCATGATTTCGACGGTGTCTTTTTCCCATAGGTGGGGGTCTTTGGCGTCGTTGGGGAATCCGCCGACGATGGTTGCGCTTTGTACTTCGAAAGCGACGTAAAGAAAGGAGTCATCCCAGGTGAGACGAGCGGAGCCTTGGACGGGAAACGACGCATTGGGTTCGCCGGTTCCCACATCGACAAAAGGGCCGGTGGATGCCGCTTTCTTCCAGGCTTCTTCGTCGAGTTTTCCATCGATGGTGATGGTGTCGCCTTTGGCGAGTTTGTCGACGCGCAGGGATTTGATTCCGGTGAAAGGTTTGGGTTTGCGGCTGATTCCGGTGGAGAGTCTGGCGACGATGGCGCGGTTTTCGCGGTCGTGGGGTCCGGAGGTAATTTTCAGGCGTGCTTCTTCTTTCCAGATGCCGGTGGTGATGACGATTTCGTGGGTATCGAGTTTGTCTGGGAGCGAGAAGACCTGCTCATCGACATAGACTTTGCCTTTTTTCCAGGAGGATGGGGCGAGGACTTGTTTGTTGTCGACCCATTGGCGCAGGGGGCCGACGTTATCGATATTGAGGATGCGGTTATCGTTGGCGTCGAAGACGTGGGTGAAGAGGTTCCACCCACTTTCGATATTGTCGAGGCATTCCCAATACATGGTGAGTTTGATTTCGGAACCGGGTTTGGCTTCTTTTTCAGGGGAGACGCGGTATCCGATGAGTTTCGCTTTTCCTTCGAAGACGGCGTTGAGTTTGTGGGGAATGTCGGAGGGGGGTGCTTCGAGGATATATTGTTTGAGGGCTTCGGGGTTTGCTTGGCTGGATTTGGAGCCGCCAACGCAACCGAATCCGACGGATGCGATCGTGAGGAACGCGATAGTCGTTAATCGATGAAATCGCTTCATGGTACTCGCCTGCCTTGCGGTGCCCCCTTTGGGGCGTGAAAGGTTCGGCTGCATGAGCCGAGCGGGTTTTTATTTTTGTCGGGATTTTTTTCGTGCGTCCCGCTCTCGTCGTCGCTGCGCTTTGCGCTGATTTTTTTCGGACTTGGAAAGAGGTTTCATTTTGGTCGGGCTATCGAATTGGGGTTGAGGCAAGCCGAAGCCCGGCATGGATGGCATACCGCCCAGTCCACCGAACATGCCATCGAATCCGGGCATACCCATGCCATCGAATCCCGGGAATCCGGGAGGCATGGCACCGCCGGCCATGGCTTTTCGCATCTGTCGGGCGGAAGCAATTTGTTTCAGGCCTGGAATTTTCCCCATCAAGCCCATGTTCTGTTTCATGCCGGTCATCATTTGTCGCATGAACAGGAATTTTTGAACGAGTTCTTGCACGCCGATTTCGGGCTGTCCGGACCCTTTGGCGATGCGTTTGACGCGGGAAGGTTCCCGAATGAGCACGTACGGATCGCGTTTTTCCGCAAAGGTCATGGACTGGATGATGGCTTCGATGCGTACGAGTTCCTTGTCATCGAGGTTGACGCCTTCGGGGAGCCCTTGGGGAAAGAAGGGCATTTTGTCGACGAGGTCGCGAAGGGAGCCCATCTTTTGGATGGTTCGAACTTGGTCGAGGAAGTCGTCGAAGGTGAACTCCCCTTCGAGCATTTTGAGAGCTTTTTCGGTAGCTTGCTTTTTATCGATGGCGTCTTCGAAGTCTTGCATGAGTCCGACGACATCACCGAAGCCAAGGATTCGGCTAGCCATGCCGTCGGCGCGGAAAGGTTCGAATTGACTGGTGCCTTCTCCGACGCCGGTGAACACGACGGGAGCGCCGGTGACTTCTTTGATGGAAAGCGCGGAGCCGCCTCTGGCATCGCCGTCGAGTTTGGTAAGGACAACGCCGGTGATTTGCAGTTTTTCGTGGAAAGCCTTGGCTGTTTTTACGGCATCCTGACCGATCATGGCGTCGACCACGAGCAGGATATTTTCGGGCCAAACGTTGGCTTTGATGTCATCGAGTTCGTTCATCAGAACTTCGTCGATGGCGAGGCGTCCCGCGGTGTCATAGATGATGACGTCGTGTTTGTGTCGTTTGGCGAAGTCGATGGCGGCGGTGCAGATCTCGACGGGGGTCTGCTTGATGTTGAACACGGGGATACCGATTTGTTTTCCGAGGACTTGGAGTTGATCCACGGCGGCGGGTCGCTGCATGTCTGCGGCCACGAGAAGCGGTTTTTTCCCGTCGCGTTCGAGCAGACGAGCGAGTTTTGCGGCGGTGGTGGTTTTGCCGGAGCCTTGTAGGCCCACCATCATGATGCCGGTGGGTCCGTTTTCCGCCCAAGTAATGGGCTCGGAGTCCGAGGACATCATGCGGACGAGTTCGTCGTGGCATAGTTTGATGAACTGGTCACCGGCGGATACTTCGCGTGTTACGCCATCGACTTTGACTTTGGTGCGCAGGGTTTGGCCGAGGGCCTGTTGTTTGATATGGGCGAGGAACCGTTTGACCACGCTAAGGTCGACATCGGCCTCGAGAAGGCTGAGTCGGACTTCACGCAGAGCGGGTTCGATGTTGGCTTCTGTGAGTTCGGTCAAGCCGGCCAAACGGTTCCGAGCTTGACGAAAGCCTTTCGTGAGTGCTTCAAACATGGCTTGTCCTGGAGTCTGGCGCTTGTAGCACGTCGCGACGGGGTGGGGGAGGGGTGTGGGAGGTTGTTCGGAACCTCGGGAGGAAGATTCCTGGCGGCATGATCGCAACTAATTGAAATTATTAGATTTTATAACGCTTCCGGAGGGTGGTGACCTGCTGTTCACAAGCGGGCATGGCGCGTTTTCCCTCTTCGATTTCGATGTTCATTTCAAGCAGCATCGCGGCTTGGTCGTCGGTAGGTTGCTGCTGGAGACGAGCTTTGAGTCGTTGACCCAACTCGGTGCCACGGACGTGGTGTTCGAAAGCGACGATACAGTTTTTTTGGGCCTGGCATGTTTCGGTGGTGGAACAGGGAAGGGATTTGAGGTGTTCGAGGGGAGCGCGTTTCTGGTCGTTGTCGGCCATGCGCAAGTTGTTGATGACGCGAAGGATATCGGTGGCTTCGGTTTTGTCCGTCGAGTGTTTGCAGGCGGAAGCGGCCGAGACGACTCCCAGGCCAATCGTGATGGCGAGACAACCGATGGCGAATTGCGAGCGATTTTGCACGAAGACCTCATTATACAGTGGCTTGCGTCGCGTAACCAACCTTGCTAACCGACGGCCATGACAAGTATTCGACCCCCTTCGAGCAGCCTTCGGGAAGACGCGCTTCGGTACCATTCCCAGGGCAGAGCAGGAAAGATTGAGATTGCACTGACCAAGCCGTGCTCATCGCAGCGCGACTTGTCGTTGGCCTACAGTCCAGGTGTTGCCGAACCTTGTTTGGAGATAGCCAAAGATCCGAACAAGGCATTTGATTACACCGCGCGCGGCAATCTTGTGGCGGTGATTTCGAACGGCACGGCGGTGCTTGGTCTTGGCGACATTGGCGCATTGGCGGGCAAGCCGGTGATGGAAGGCAAAGGCGTTTTGTTCAAGCGATTTGCCGACATCGACGTATTCGATATTGAACTCAATCTCAAGGATCCCGAAAAAATCATCGAGTGTGTTGCGGCGTTGGAGCCGACCTTCGGTGGGATCAATCTCGAGGACATCAAGGCACCGGAGTGTTTCGAAATCGAAAAGCGTCTCAAGGAGCGGATGCAGATTCCGGTGTTTCATGATGATCAGCATGGCACGGCGATTATCAGTGCCGCGGGGCTCATCAATGCCCTCGAGCTGCAGGGAAAGAAAATCGAAGATGTTCGGGTGGTTGTGTCAGGCGCGGGCGCTTCCGCCATCGCGTGTTGCAACCTTTGGGTCAAGCTCGGCATTCGGCGAGAGAACATCACCATGTGCGACTCGCGGGGTGTGCTTCACGAAGGGCGTCGTGGGACAGTGGACGTGACGAAAGAAGCCTATATCGTGGACACGAAGGCGAGGACCGTGGAGGAAGCGCTTCGCGGAGCGGACGTATTTCTTGGTCTTTCGAAGGGGAATTTGCTTACGCCGGACACGCTTCGGACGATGGCCCCCAAAGCGATCATTTTTGCTTTGGCCAATCCGGATCCGGAGGTTCCGTACAACGTGGCGAAGGAAGTATTGCCGGATGCGATTGTTGCGACAGGGCGGAGCGACTATCCGAATCAGGTCAACAACGTTCTTGGATTTCCCTTTATTTTCCGCGGGGCTCTCGACGTTCGGGCGCGAGCGATCACCGAGGAGATGAAGCTGGCGGCTTCTAACGCATTGGCGCGTCTTGCGCGGGAAGACGTGCCGGAATCCGTGCAAGCGGCTTATGGGAACACGAAGATCGAGTTCGGGCCCGACTACATCATCCCCAAGCCTCTGGACGAGCGTGTGTTGCTATGGGAGGCGCCGGCCGTGGCGCAGGCCGCCATGGATTGTGGGGTCGCACGCATCAAGGTCGATATTGACGAATACCGTGCATCGCTCGAACGTCGGCTTGGACCGTCGCGTTCTTTCATTCGCCAATTCATGGGGAAGGTGAAGAAAACCAACAAAACGATCGCGTTTCCCGAAAGCGACGATCCGCGGATTTTGCGAGCGTGCCGGGTGTTGGTGGAGGAGGATATTGCCAAGCCGGTGCTCGTGGGGGATACGGAAGCCATTCAATTGCGTGCGGCGCATGAAGGGGTATCGCTTCGCGGCATGGAGATCGTGGACCTGGAGAAGCAGGACCGGATCGATGCGGCAGTGGCGGATTTGCTCGAAGCCCGCGGCCGTCGTGGGCTTACGGAACCGCGAGCCCGACAGCTTGCGCTGCGCGATCCCACTACGGTTGCCATGCTGATGGTTCGTCGTGGTGAGGTGGATGGTGCGATTGCGGGAATCCATCACGGGTATCCCGAGACGATCCGAATGGCCCTCAAACTCGTGGGTCTTGCGGAGGGAGTGAACACGCCCACGGGTGTTCACATTCTGGTGGGCAACAAGCATGGTCCGCTCTTTTTTGCGGACACGAGCGTGAACATCGCGCCCGATGCTCCGTTGCTGGCGGATATTGCGATCGTTACCGCACGATTCGTTCGCGAGCTGGGTATCGAGCCGAAGGTAGCGATGATTTCGTTTTCGAATATGGGAGGTTCACCCCATCGGTATGCGCGTAAGGTCAATGAGGCGGCGCGTCTCGTTCAGCAGCGCGAACCCACGCTGATGTGTGAGGGCGAGCTTCAGGCGCAAGTGGCGTTGGATGAAGAGCTTCTGCGGCGCTATTGGCCTCATGCCAAGCTCCAGGGGATGCCGAACGTATTCGTGCTTCAGAGTCTTGGCGCCGCCAATAGCGTCTACCAGTTCCTCAGTCGGCTAGGTGGATTTGATGAAATCGGTCCGGTACTGCTTGGCCTCAGGCGTCCGGTGACGGTCATTTCGCCGCGCGCGCCGGTCAATCGCATCGTGCAAATGGCCGCGTTGACCGCGCTGCATTCTATCAAAGGAACATTTTGATCAGGGTTGAGGAGCGGTGAACCATTCTCGGTGCGCCGCTCTCGTCCCTCATTTCATGGCATTTGCTCATCGAGCGCAGGGAGCGTCGCAAAGCCCTGGGCATCGTGCGAGAGCACCACACGAACGTGTGGATGCTCTTGGCCGCATCGATACAGTCTTCGTTGTGCCACTCGTGCGCATGCCCGGTCGTGCGCCAAGAATTGAGACAAGGGGCATAGCGATCCACTGCTAAGCTCCCGGTGTTGATAGGCCACGTCGCCACCATGGATCCACAATGTCGAGCCTTGTCGGATAGCAACCGCTAGATGACCGGAAGTGTGCCCATGTGTATCCAACAACGTGATTTCTTCATCCAGCTCGAAGGAGTGAGAAAAGCCGAGGAGGGGCATTGGACTTAGGCGTACGGGCCGAAGACGTCGAAGGCATTCGAGGTCCTTGCGTCGATATCCTTTCATCCACGACGAGCGATAGGCTTCGGTGACTTCGTTGTGGGCGGCGATGATTTCCGCATTGGGGAAGTCGACGGCCCCTCCGATATGGTCGAGGTGCAAGTGGGTAGCGATGATGGTGGTGACGCGATGGGGGTCGAGTCCGGCGCGTCTCATTTGAGAGGCAACGTCTTGTTGGGGCTGCACACGCACGCCGAGAATGTGTTGGTGAGCCAGGCCGATGGACGAGGGGCGTCGGCATTCTTCGGCGCTCCATCCGGCATCCACGAGTACAATCGTGCCATTGCTTTTTTCACATATAGCGACGACGGCGGGGATGGGGACGTTGTGTCGATGGGGGAGTCCGAGCATGAAGCCTGGTGTTTCCATCCATCCGGTAGTTGTGAAACGGATCCGCTGCACGGTAGTCCTCATCCGTGGGTGTTAGCAGGCATTATGAGGCCAAGAAGGGAAACGATAGGCCAAAGGACGTCTTGTGTATGGTGTCTTTTCAGGTGAGCTGATAGATTTTAGCACGGCGGCGCCGATTTTTGGCGGCGAGTTTGGCCTTGAATCGAGCGGTGCGGTTACGGTTGGTGCGACGTGATTTTTTCGAAAGCATGAGGAACATGATGCGCTCCTTAGGGCAATTGAAAGGAGCAAGAAACCTAGTCGACAGGCGTCGCTCGATCAAGCATTGTAGCGAGGCTCATCCGATCTTGTAGAACGTGAAGGTGGTACGCGAATGGAATGCCCTTCTTGTCAGCATCCGAACATTGACAATGCTCGATTTTGTGCAAAATGTGGGACGCTTCTGCCTGCGGAGCGGCCTTCCGAAGACGATCCCATGCTTGGGATGGTGATCAAAAACACGTTTCGTGTGGTTCGGTTGCTGGGGGAAGGGGGGATGGGTCGAGTCTACGAGGGTGAGCAGCAGATGGGGACCACGACGCGGAAGGTAGCGATCAAGACATTGCATCCGCATCTTTCGCAGGACCCACAGATTGTCGAGCGGTTCAACCGCGAGTGCGGGACGGTGGCGGAACTGGAGCATCCCAATACCATTCAGTTTTTCGACTTTGGTCGAGCGCCGGACGGTTCCTTGTTCATCGCGATGGAGTTTATCGATGGCCAATCGATCTGCGACATCGTGGAGAAAGAGGGACCCATGCCGCCCGCTCGCGTCGAGCATATTTTCCGTCAAGTATGCGGTTCGTTGGCGGAAGCCCACAAAAAGGGAATCGTTCACAGGGATCTTAAGCCCGACAACGTGGTGCTCACCACACGAGCGGGTGAAAAGGATTTCGCCAAGGTGCTCGACTTCGGAATCGCCGCCCGTACGGAAGCTTCGGATGCCAAAAAAGAGCAGAAGCTTACGCAACAAGGGATGGTGTTGGGCACGCCGCCTTATATGAGTCCGGAGCAGTTCACGGGCAAGGAACTCGATGGGCGTAGCGATGTGTATTCGCTTGGGGTGATGGCTTACGAGATGCTCACGGGCAAGCTGCCGTTCGAAGCCGATACACCATGGGAATGGGCCACGAAGCATCTGACGGAGCGTCCTTATCCCTTCGAGGTGACCGCGCCGAGGGCCACTCTGATTCCAGATGCGATGAAACGCGCCATCATGCGTGCGCTATCGAAAAATCGCGACGAGAGACAATCGGATGTGATGGCGTTTTTCGAGGAATTGTCGGGCGGTGGGGCGCAGCAGTCTTTCGTGACCCCGGGGGATGCCTCGATCGGTACCTCGGGAACCGCGGCCATGGCGGCACCGCCGCCGGGGATTTTGCAAGCTCCTGTGGCGGTTGCGCCCGTCGCCATGGCTCCGAATTACGTACATCCGCCACCGACGGCCAACGAGATGGTCATGCCCGTGCCAGCTCCGGCATATTCGCCAGCTCCTACCGCGAAATCCGGTGGTGGTGGCGTCAAAGGTATCCTCCTTGCCGTAGTCGGATTGCTCTTCGTGGGTGGTATCATTGGTGCCGTTCTGATTGTTCGAAGCTTGTCGGCCAACAATGATGACGGACCTGATTCGCTCAACTTGGGGCTACCCTCGGCGACGACAATGACGCAGATCGCTCCGCTCGACCCGACGACACCTTCGTCTGCGACACCGGAGCCCACGACAGAGCAAAGCGCCGCGGTGGCGACGACGCAACCGACCAAGACAGCACCGCCTTCGACGACGACGGCACCGGCCAAGCAATTGGAAGGGGAGCCCGCGTGTCAACGAGCCATTCAGCTTGCGAGCCAGCAAGCGATCGAGGCTGCGGTCGCGATGTACCGCTCGTGTCAGAAAGGTGGTTCGAGTGTTGGATTGGCTAAGCAGCGAATTCAATCCAATGCCAAGCCTGCTGCCGAGTTTGCGAAACGACGGGGTGATTGCAACCGGGCGCGAAGCATCGCCAATGCTGCCAAGTCGATTGGAGCCGATGGCGGCTCAAGTGCTGTGGCAGCAAGTTGCAAGTAGTCCATTTGTTTCCATGAGCCCACATCGAGCGAACTTGACGGCATGCCGGTAATGGTGTTAGGCGGTGGCGCGGAATCACGACAATGCCATACTATCTTCGAAACGTGTCGACGGAAGACCAGGTCAAGGCCATGAGTCGCAGGCACATGAGTTGGCCGCCGAAGGCCAACGATGCATCCCGATACCGGGGATGTTGGGTTGCGCTCGACAATTGTCGATATGATGGTAGCCACCAGCCCGTGGAAGGGGACGTGGTGGATAGTGATGAGGATCTTGCGGAATTGTGCGGGCGCCTTCATGAGGCCAGCCGTGGCAAGTGCATCATCCTGTATTGCGATGAGGATCTTCTCATCGAGCCACACGGCGTGCGTGACTCCGATCCGGACTTCGATGAGCGGCTGTTTTCACAATAGTCGTTGATGGCCGAGCGCGCTGTCGACGGATGATCCTATTCGACGCCGAGACGGCCCTTGATGGCAGGGCTGAAGCGCATCCGGTCTAGGGATGGGCCTATCGTTTCACGATCGCGCTGGGGTTGAATTGATGGGAAATCACCACCCCGCGACGGCAAGTGGTCATGAAGCGATTGGGAGCCCGGGGAGTCTTGGGAAGCGAGAGAAAAACTAGTAATTTCAATTAGTTGCAGTCAACTCGGCGGATGGGGGACTGCCGCTTTTTACGCGAGGAAGTGTCAGGGATTCGTGCGGGGGGTAGTCGGGACAGGTCCGGTGAGCCCACCCATCGTCAGGATGAGGGCTCGAAGGTCTTCGACGGTTTCCCGGGTGACTTTGAACTGGACGGTGACGCGAGCGGGAGAGCCGTCATCGACTCTCGTCGTGATGAACATGGGTGCATTACCGCGATGGGGTAGTTTGGGTATGGCGGCCAGGAACTGTTGAAGCTCGCTGTTTCTAGAGTTGTAGCCTTGAAAGACGTCCATGATGTCGTTGGAGGCTTGGTGAACGATTCCTGTCATGGTGAAGAATCCGCCTCCCACGGCACGCGCGGAACGCAAGGCTTCGAGGTCTTTTCGGGAGTTGATGGTGCTGGCTCCTCCTGTTTTGGCTGCCTTGAGTTGATTGATCAACGAGGCTTGATCGGCGCCGGTGGCGAGCCAAGTGCGATTGCCATCGGGCAACATCATGATGTAATAAATCAGGGGCTTTTCGTTTTTGCTGCTCGCGTCCATAAGGGTTGCGGGAATGGAAACCTGTAGGGCTTTGAGTCCTGGCAAGCCGGCGGTTGCCATGGCTCCGTAGCGCACTTGAGGAAGATGATTGGCGTCGAGGCCCGACGTAGTTCGCAGCCAACGTTGGATGGTCGGGCGGGCATACACGCGGCTCACGTCCTGCAACCAGGCGTCGATGCGCGTGGAGTTTTCATCGAGGCCCAGCACATACCATCCGAGGGCAGCGGTGGCGGCCTCTCGGAGTTCGCCGGCTTTTGTCGTGGCTGTTTTCGACGATAGCACGGGTCCTTGGGCCGTTATGGTGGTGGGAAAGCCTTCGAACATTTTTTCAAAAAGGGCGACGACTTCTTTTCGATCGGCCAAAGGAAGGTTTTCACGGGCCAAGGCCGCATCGAGAAGGTTTCCACCGTGACGACGAAAGCTTGCAAAGTGACTGGGGCTGGAGCCGCGATCGAAGGCAACGCTCGTGCTGTCGATGGGAGCATTCCAGAACAAGGCGGGAGGCGGGCCTGCTTTTTCCGCGTTATCGAAGAATCGTTGGGCGAGCCATGACGTGCGGGATTGGAAGGCCAGGCTCATTTCCCCGGTGAGAGTTTTGGCATCTGGTTCGAGTTGCGTTTCGAACCGCAGTGAATCGAGGTCCGTCGACAGGGCGAGCAATTCTTTGCCCAGCTCACCTACCGTATCGGAGATGGCACGGTCCAGGTTGCGATCCCCTGTTCCCAGTTCGTGGCTGGCGACGGAAGAACCCATTTGGATGAGCTGAGGGAGCATCTTTCCGTATTTATTTTGGAGGGGGGCGAGCCGCACCTCGCCGACCAGATCCCGGTCGGGCAGATTCATGACGGGCAGACCTCGAGCCATGAATGGTTGCAGGATTTCGACGTCTTTGTTTCGTGGACCGCAAACCAATCTGGCGGGAGCGGAGCCGAGGGCAGGCGAGACGATACAAGGAAGGGTATCCCATTCGGGTCCGAGTTCGACCCGGAAGGCGCCATCGGCGGCATCTTTGACCTCTCGCTTGCGGGAAAAAGCTTCTCGAGCCTCTTGCACGGACCGAAGTCCCATCGAAAAGCTCACGAAAGCTTTGGGTGTTTGGGAAGAACTCTCATCCAATGCCACGACCACATCCACGGGTGTGGTCATATCGATGACGGCGCCGACTCCCGGAGCACGGAGCAGGTCCTCCACGCCCGATTCGGCGGGAAGAGGGATGCCGACCCATTGTTGCAACGTATCGAAAACGCGTTTGGGGTTTTTCCAGCGCGCAATGACAACGATATTTTGGGGTTCTTCTACGGTTGTGAGGTTGGGCGGCGGGCTTGCTGTTGCGGGTTCGGAGCCGACCGCGACGGAAGAGGGGGTTTGGGGAGTTGTCGACGATGCGCCACCACAGGCCAAAGGAAAGAGCGCCAAGCCGACCAATGCATAGGTAGAGGCGAGTGTTCGCATGGCCGCATCATATACCATCGGAGGAGCATCAAGCCTTGCGCATTCGCCCTGTGGATGTCGATCGTGCGGCAAGCGAGACAAAAACACATGGCATCTTCATCGAATTGCCCTTGGGTTCACCAGTTCAAGCGAGCCAATGGCCTTGCTTGATTGGGTTAATCAGGCGTTGAACGATCCCGAAGTGGTTGTTGTTCGCGCGTTGTGCGCAGTGGCCGTGCTTGTGACCGCGTCGTGCCGTCTTGATGAATCGCTCTCGGATGATTCGAAGGGGATGGTAGACAATTCAGGGTCGGCCGACGAATGTGGATGGTGGGAAGCACGTTTCGAAGGGTTTTGTGCGCCGAAACAAGTGGCGATGCCTGGGGGGGTGGTCGATTGACGCGACGGAAGTAACCCGACTGCAGTACGTCTCTTGGTTTGCGATGAATCCAATAACGGCTGAGCAGGGGCGGATTTGTGATTGAAATGATGATGATCGGTCGTTGCCGGAGTGCATGAAAACGGGTTGGGTATGTAATCTGAGCGGCAACGTATGGGAGTGGGAGAACTCCTGTCGTGGGGATGGCTTTTCCGATGGGTGTCGGTTGCGAGGGGGGTATACGGCAGTGGGCAAGAGGACCTTCGGTGTGATTTTGGTTATGAAAACGAGCGTGCCAGTCGAAATGTCGGCATTGGTTTTCGTTGCTGTTCACTTCCGTGATGGCAGTTCCGTTATCCTTTGCTAAAGGCGGCAAAGCCGAGGCGGACGATGCGTGAAAACCATGAATCATCCACGCGGACAGTCGGTACACCGGAAGTCCGTCACATCATCGCGGTTGGGGGGGGGCGAGGTGGTGTTGGAAAAAGCTTGTTGACGGTGAATCTTGGTGTGTACTTGGCGCAATTGGGGCGCGAAGTATTGATCATCGATGCGGATTTATCCGGGTCGAGTTTGCATATCCAGCTTGGGCTGGACCGTGCGCCGATGGCGGATCGGGATGCCGTGGAGCATTTGACGGTCGAGCCGGTATCCACGTCCGTTCCGGGTTTGCGGTTGCTACCTTCGCCGTATGATCCGACGGTTTCCTCTCCATTTCGGCCGGGTCGCAAGGCTCGTTGGATGAGCCGACTCCGCGCGTTGCCTGCGGATTATGTGCTGTTGCACTTGGGAGCGGGCACTTCGCCAGCCACCTTGGATTTGTTTTTGGCTTCTGACGTCGGGTTGTGTGTGACGGTGCCCGACCCTGCGGCCGTGGAATCAACCTATCGCTTTCTTCGTTCGTTGTATTTACGCCGGCTGCGACGAGTCTTGATGAAGGAGCGCTTCAAGCTGCGATTGGTCGAGCGTGTGATGCAAACGCTCGAGCCATTGCCATCACCGTGGGGAGTCATCGACGGTCTTTCGCGACATGACAAGGGGCTTGCGGATCTGGCAACTCGCGAGATGCATCGCATTCGTGCGCGGTTGATCGTCAATCAAACCCGCCTTCGCACCGACCTGGAGCTTGGCCCCACCATGCAAACGATGGTGCATCGGTATCTTGGTCTTACGATCGATTACCTTGGTCACATCGAGCAGGACGATCAAGCTTGGTTGACGGCGCGTCGTCGACGCCCATTGCTCGTGGACAGTCCGACTGCGAAGAGCGCGCGGAACCTGGAGCGGATCGTTCGTCGTGTGGCCGCGCTAGCCTCCTCTCTCGAGCAGCGTTTGGTGGAGCCTTTGCCCACGCATGAGCAGCGTACGACGCTCTACGACACGCTTGGGGTTCCCCGTGGCGCATCGGATGAGGAGGTTCGACGCGCTTTCAAGCGTCAGCGGGAGTTGTTTTCGTACGGAAGCTTGCCGTTGGTGTCCTTGTTGGACGAAGCGCAAGTGCGAGCAGAACTGGGGAGGATCCAAGAAGCGTATGACACGATTCTCGATCCGGTGCGTCGACGTGCCTACAACTTATCGGCATTTCCGGAGATGAGTGAGGAGGAAGAGCCCGCGCCGTCACGTTCTCCCATCACGCAAGATCAGCTTATGTTGCAGGCTGAATTGGCACGGGAGATTCACGCTGAGACGATGTATTCGGGAGAGTTGTTGCGCAAGGTGCGTGAATCCCAAGGGATTGGATTGGAGGAGATTGCGAACAGCACGAAGATCTCGATGGCCCATTTGTTGGCGGTCGAGGAAGAACGGTATGACGATCTTCCGGCGCATGTGTATGTGCGAGGGTTCGTGCAGCAACTCGCTCGCTATTTGAAGCTGGATGCCTCTCAGGTCGCAAAAACGTATCTTCGTCGGATGCGCGAGACACTGGCAGCGCGTGGGCAGCGATGAATGAGAGTCGAGCAAGCTGGACGACAACGCTCGTCGTGGGAGTGATTTCCCTGCTGCCACGCTTATACGCGGCGCTTGCCTTTAGTCGGGAACCCGTTTGGGACGGTCATTATTATGATTACGGAGCCCGTCGAATCGCACAGGGGTTGGGGTATTCGGATGATCTCATGATGGGGGCTGCCACACTATGGCGTCCATGGTGTCACTATCCCGTTGGGTATAGTGGATTTTTGGCATTTTTGTATTCCATATTTGGAAATGGTCAATTTATTGCTCCCGTTGCGAATGCCTTGCTGGGGGCGTGGGCGGTTATGATCACACACCGTATTGGGATACATTGGCTATCGCCACGAAGGGCAATCGTGGCGGCGTTGCTCTGTGGAACGAGTCTGGAGTTGATTCTATATAGCCCGGTGGTGATGACCGAAGTGCTTGCGATGACGCTTCCGATGACGGCGATATGGATAGCGGTCGTGTGGGGAAAACGACTTTCGGCAGCGGTGGCAACGGGAGCCGTGTTGGGGTTCGGAACCTTGGTCCAGCCGCAGACGATCTTGCTGGCTCCGTTGCTTGGGGCGGTGATGGGAGGTTGGTCCCTTGGCATTCGAAAAATTTTGTGGATGTCCTTTCTCACGACGGCCGTGGCGTTATGTGTGGTTTCTCCCTGGACGATACGAAACTGTCGTGTGATGGACGGTTGTGCGTGGGTGTCGACCAATGGGGGCTGGAACTTGGCCATAGGAGCATTTCCTCGGGCGACGGGTCGATTCGAGACGCTCAAAGCTTCGGATGGTTGTGCTGTGGTCACCGGGCAGGTGCAACAAGATCGGTGTTGGGCATCGTTGGGGATGAGCTGGATCAAGCAGGATTTCTCGCGTTGGTTGCGATTGGCTCCCCTCAAGTTGGGGCACTGTTTCGATCATGCTTCGTTTGCCGTGGAATATCTTGGCCAGGCAGACCCGCAGCTTTGGTCAGAACCGGTGCGGCAACGATGGCGAGACTGGCTTACGACGGCCCATCGACTGCTGTTGAGTGCGGCAGCGTTTGGGTTCGTGGCTTTTCGGGTTCGCGATGCGAAAGGTTTTGTCGTGGAAACAGGGCTACGAATGATCGTTGCCGGTTTCGTGGCGTATGCCTGGAGTGCGGATCAACCTTCGTTTTGGCCCCTTGCGTTATGTATCGTAGCGACTGGATTGATTCCGAGAAAAAGTGCGCCGGCATTGGGAACCGCGGGGATGGCCCTCACCATCTCGTTTCTTCTGTTTGTTGTGACCCACGTGATTTTTTTTGGAGAGGACCGATATCACGTTCGGCTCATTCCGATGATGTGTTTGTTGGCGGCGGCTTGTTTCCGACCTTCACGAAACGTCGATGAGGATTCGCTGTCGCGAAGTCCAACAGCCGAGGCAAAGGCATAAGAGACCCAAATATCGTGGTGGTTTCGGGCCGGGTTTGCTGTCGATTCCTTTGGAAAATGGTGCGAGATCGAGGTCGGGCGTGCGGTGGTGACGATTCGCGACTACCCTTTTTTTCGCCATGGGAACGAGAGCACGATGGTTAGCCATGTCCTTGGGTGTCGTTGTGGCGACTTTGGCCTCGCAAGGTCAGGCATTCACGCACGTGGTGATGCAAGGCGAGACGCTTGCGGGGATTGCGGAGCGTTACTACGGCAGGATTCATTACGAGCGAATCCTCGTTCACGCCAACGCATTGGATGCCTGTGGGGGAGTGCCGGTGGTGGCAGGAATGCGTTTGGAAATCCCGGCGGTATCTCATCATCGGGTGGAGGCTGGGGAGAGTTGGCAGACATTGGCCCGGGATCGATTGGGCGATGCGCGTCGTGGCGAAGTGCTGGCAAAGGCGAATGGCGCGAAGTCCTGGGTGCCACCGGCGGAAGGTGCGGATATCATCATTCCGTACAATCTTCGTTTCGTGGTGCAACAAAGAGAAACCGCGCCATCGATTGCCAAGCGATTTTTTTCGGATCAGGAAAGCGCTTGGATGATGGATCGATATAACGGCATCGATGGCAAGGCGTTGCAGCGCGGCGATGTGGTATTGGTTCCTTTGACGGACTTGCCGTTGACGGAAGAGGGAAAGAGGGCAGCCAAGGCCTCGGAAGCGGTCGTTCGCTCGGAGGGAGGGGGGGCTGCACGAGAGGCACAGCGTGTGGTTACCGCCGAGCTGCCCCAACTTCTCGCAGAACTGCGGGGCGGCCATTATCTCGCCGCGTCGGTTCGTGCGAATCGGCTGCTGGCTTTGGGCGAACTGACAATTCCTCAACTCGCCGATATCCACCGTGTGCTCACCGAAGCGTATGTGGCGCTCGATGCGGTGGGATTGGCGGCCGCGTCCTGTCAAAAGTGGCGCGCGGCAGACCCTTCGGTGACGCTCGATGAGGTTTCGATGAGCCCCAAAATCATCGCGGCCTGCTCGAAAACAGATTGAATTCTATCGGTTACGAATGCGGCCCGGATTGCGGCCGACCACGGACGCGGGGCGTGCGCCCAAAGCGCGAAGCCCCTGACAAACCACCTCGTCGTCGCAGGGTCCCACCTTTCCGTCATGGGTAGGCCACGGTACGGGCCGAGTCCGTTGAGCCGTGCGGATATCAGGTCCTTTCCAAGGAGCCATGGCGTTGGGCAGCGTGTCTTCACGCTCGACATCCCGATCGACATCCCGATCGATATCGAGAGCCACCACGGGTCGAATGCCAATCCGTTGCACGGGTTGCCCATTGGGAAGGGCGTAGACAAGAGTGCTCAGGCGCAGCACACCCATTCCCGTGTCGTCTTCGAGATATTCTTGTACGCATCCTTTTCCGAATGTCCGTGACCCGATGACGATGCCGCGGTGATAAGCGTCGATGGCTCCAGCAATCATTTCCGCGGCACTGGCAGTATCCGCGTCGACGAGCACAGCCACCGGTCCCTTCCAAAGATCGGTGGGCGCAAGAACGGGCGCTTGTTCGAACTCGATGAGACCACTTCGTCTGCGCATGGGAAACAGGTTTGCGCCGGACAAAAACGGACCCAATGCTTCTTTCGCTCCCTCGATGGAACCACCGCCATTGCCCCGAAGGTCAAGCAAGATGCCTTCTGGCTCTTGCTCGAGACGAGCTTGCGCCAACGCGCTCATCAATTCGTCCCCCAGATCGTCCGGAACGTCGAAGACCGCTATGACGGTGACGTGGCCCTGACGATAAGGAACCTTGTGGATGCGTATCGAACTGTAGGCGTCGTTGGGAACGAAAGAAGGGGTTGGGGGTTGCACGCGAAGCTGAGTGGGAAAGGGGCGATTTTCGCGCAGGACGGATACGAGGCGGATAGGGTTCGGGTCGTTTGGATCGAGGATTCCTACCTGTTCTGCCTGTTCGACACTCAGACCTGAGGTGACAATTCCGTCGATGGCCACCACCACATCGTCGATTTGCAAGGGGGCCACGGGTTGCGCATCGATTCGAATTCCCGCGGCAGTACGGGTCATATTTCCCCAAAGGTGGCGGCGTCCGGAGGCTTCGAGTTCGACTTCATACAGTGATGTTTCTTCGTCGAACGGGGCCCAAGCGCCATGGGTGTCGATGACGAGGATATAAGCGCGCAGGGCAGCGGCCAAGATGACGTCACCCCAATCGTTAGCGGAAAGATGGGGGAACATCCGTATTCGGATAGCGTTTTGGATGTGGGAGGCAAACGGGCCGATGGGTTGGAGGGCAGCCAATCGTTGTCCGAGTTCGGCAGCGAGGCCAAGCGCGGGGGTGCTGTCGTTTTCGAATAGAGCGGAGGTGGCGGCCCGGTGTGGGTCTGACGGTGTCGAGGGTACACGAAGGTTTTCGTCGAAAACGGTTCGCAGGTTTTGGACCCAGCGAGCGAGTTCGCTTCCGAGCGCGACGGCCGTAGGGCAGCCCCGGGGGTCATTGGGGTTCTGCAAGCTTGAAAGCAGCAGGCTTGCGCTTTGTTGGAGGGCTGAGCCGATGGGTGAATCTGGGGCGGCGGACCACAATCCGTGGGGATCGAGCCAATCGGCGGTATAGGTTGCGAACTGTATTGGGTCCACGGGATGTGGAGGCTGGGCGAGTTGGGTCCGCGCCTGGGCCGCGATTCTCATGGCCTGCTCGCAGGTGAGCCGGACGGGCAGGTCTGAAGGCGGGGGGAGGTTGCGAGAAAGGTACGGTGGAGACGATGGCGCGGGGGCGTGTGTCGACGCTTCTGGTGGGCAGGACGCAACGCGGTCGCTGGAGGAAGGAGGAGGTAAAATGCGTAAATTCGAGGGGATGGACAGAGAAAAAGCGGCAAGGAGCAAGGTTGCAAATGGCGGAAAGGTGGAAAGCCGTGCGTCCATGTGGCTGGTGAAATCGTAGCATCACGGAAAAAATAACCAGGAGTTTGCGGATAAGATTGCCGGGGCAAGGCACAGCTTGAAACGACGATACCGAGCAGATTGTTCGGCTTAAAGGTTGATCACCAGGCCTTCGCGAGCCGCGATGCTTGCGGGGAAAGACTCGCGAGCGCGTCGTTCCTTGTCGGCGACCATGGCATCGGTGTGCAATGGATCATGGTGAAACAAGACGAGTTGTTGGACGTTTGCCTCTTGGGCCAGCTTGATGCCTTGTTCGTAGGTGCTATGCCCCCATCCCGTTTTGGGACCGCCTCCCTTTTCTCCGGAATACTCCTCAGGAAGGTACATCGTGTCGTAAATGAGGACATCGGCGTTTTTCGAGAGGCCTGCAAGCTTCACATCCACGACATCGTAGTGTTCCGTGTCGGTACAATAGACGACGGATCGATGGTGATAGTCGATTCGGTAGGCGAAAACGCCGTTGGGGTGATTGCCTCGGGCATTGCTGATTCGGATGAGATCCGAACCTTCCCCGATGGTGACCACCTGACCTTCCCGAAGATCGTGAAAGTCCATTTGGGCGGCCATGTCGGTGAGATGGACCGGGAAACTGGGGTAGTCCATCTGTCCCGCGAGAGTCTCTTCGAGGGTGTGGGTAACGTTGTTACCGCCATATAAATGAAAGCGGTTTCCAGGGATGAAAGCGGGCGTGAAGAAAGGAAACCCCTGGATATGATCCCAATGCACGTGGCTGAAAAAAATATAGGCTTCGACAGGTAGTTTTCCGAGCAACTCCTGCCCGAGAAGGCGAATGCCCGTGCCACCATCGAGCACGATGAGCGTGTCGCCACACCGGACTTCGACACAGCTCGTATTTCCCCCGACCTCGAGGGTGTCCCGTCCAGGAACGGCGATGCTACCGCGAACGCCCCAAAACTTGATGTGCATTCTGGTCAACTCCTCTGAATAGACCGGACTGTTCCCTGTGGAGACTCTCGCGTTGATAAGGCCCAAGCCGGGGCGGGTCAACCTTTCTCTCACCATTGTGGTTCCCCAATCGGTTCCCCCCCGCTACGGTCGTGCCGTGACTGCTCGTTGTGATGCCATCGCGGTATTGGGTGCTCGGGTGTTGCCGTCTGGGCTTCCTAGTCCGGCCCTGCAACGTCGGCTCGAACGGGCCCGGTTGGCCTTCGAGCAAGGTGTGGCTCCCGTCGTGGTTGCTGCCGGAGGTAAGCGCTGGTGGGGCCATAGTGAAGCGGTGAGCATGAAACGCTGGCTCGAGCAATTGGGTGTCCCGAGCGATTGCATCGAGCTTGAGCAACTATCCGAAAATACAGCAGAAAATGCCTTTTACCTCACTCGGTTGGCAAACAATCGAGGATGGAAAAGACTTGCCATCATTACCTGCGACTGGCATCTGCCGCGCGCCACCCTCGACTTTCGCCGGTGCCACATGGACGTTTGGCCGATTCCCGCCATCACGCCGGCTCGGCTCCCCGAGCGCGCATACTACGGTGTCAGAGAATGGGTGTGTTCACGCCTCGATGGTGCTCGTCTGTGGCGGAGGAATTCACAATGAACCCCGCTTTCCTAACCATGGGATTGATGAGTGGATTGCTCCTTTTCGCCGGATGTACCCCCGCCGATCGAAAGGGACCGGATGAAACCGCTGAAAAACAAGGTGCTCCTGCGATGGCAGCCGAAGCGAATCGTCGTTCCGACGAGCCGGCGCGCGTGCATGAACTGCTTCTCTTGGAGAATACGCGAGCGGCGGGACAAGTGATGGATACGGATCTGACGAACGCGGATCCGAGGGTGCGTCGTTCGGCCGTGCGTGTGCTGGCTCGGGCGGAGAGTGAAATAGTTCGGGACAAGCTGTTGGCATCTCTTTCAGACCATGATCCGGAGGTGCTGGCGTGGTCGGCATACGGTCTTGGAAGAATTTGTGCCCGGGACCGCGAGCGCACGACATCACGCCTGGTGGCCCGTTCGGTGAGTCTGGGGCTCGAGCCGCCCGTAGCCGCGGGACGCCTCGATCCTTGGGTTGCTCTTGCTGGGGCCCTCGGTAAGTGCGCGTCGGTGCAAGCCGAGCAAAGTCTGGTGTCGTGGCTGTCGGGTCCAAAACAACGCGCGGAAGCAGCCGCCATGGGACTTGGAGACGTGGTGAGCCAGCATCGTCGCTTGGAAGAGGAAACAGCAGCCTCTTTGCTTCGCGCCACGCGTGGTGATGCCGCGAACGATCCGTTGACCGATGCTTTATTTCCCTTCACGCGGTTGAAGCGTGCGCCAGTGCGCGTGAATGAACAGCTTTTCGAAGCTTGTCGCAAGCGGCTTGGCCACGACGGTTCCGCCCGAGTTTTCGTCCTTCGTTCTCTGGGAACGCTGGGAGAGGAAGCGGTGGAGCTGCTTGGAACGGTGTTGCGTTCCACCAGTGGATATTCCCCGGCGGAGCGTGCGGAAGCGGCCAGAGCGCTTGGGAAAATCGATTCACCTGCCGCACAAAAAGAGTTGTTACGCGCCATCGATGAGTTGGCTCCCATCAATGACCCTGTCGTGTTGACCTCCCTTGTCGGCCCCGGTTTCGGCTCGTTGATGACAGCATTGGGGTCGATTCGGGTGACGGGAAAAAAAGCGGTTCGCTCTCGGGGTCTCGATGCCTTGACGAATCTCGACACGCCCCCTGGTGCTCCAGCCTCGGTGGTGCGTCGCATTTCGATGCTTCGATGTGCGGCAGCTCGCCTCGGTGCCGGGTCGAATGCTTCCTTTCCACGCCTGTTGTCTTGTGATTCACAAAAAGGATCGGTGGGCGCGCTCGCACGACTGTCCGTGATCGATCGCGATGAGTTGGTTGGCTCCCGCGCGACGATTTGGAAATCCTACCTCGACCCCAAGGTTGCCGTGGTGGTTCGGCAGGCCGCGATCAAGATGTTATCAGGACATCCAGAAGCAAAGGGTATCGTACCCCTGGTGGTTGCGGCGCTTTCGGATGAATCGCTTGGCGTGGTGACCGAAGGGGCTTTGTTGATTGCAGCAAGTCCCGAGCGATTTTCGGTCAAAACGGAGCCTTTTCAAGCGGATCCCAAGGTCGCCGAAGCGCTGTTGCAAGCGATGGGGCGGTCGTGGCCGAAAGACGCCATCGAAACCAAGGGTGCGATCGCACGCGCTTGCGGCGCGTTGCATCTCGAGCAAGCACGCTCTTGGCTCACATCCTTGTGCAGCGATTCCAACCCCACGTTGCGTCAGCATGCCAAGCAAGCCTTGCAGTCGTTGGGAGGCGCGCCGCCCACCTGTGAACCATCCCCCTCGACCACGGTGTCACCAGCTCCGGAATTGGCGCGTTTGGCCCCCAAAACCACCCTCGAACTCGATACGGAAGTGGGAAAAGTGCAGTTGCATCTGGACCCTACCTTTGCACCTGTCGCGGTCACCCGAATCGTACAACTCGCTCGCAATCGGTTTTACGATGATATGGCGGTTCATCGCGTGGTTCCCGGATTCGTGGTGCAATTCGGAGACAAACAGGGCGATGGGTATGGCGGAGCTGGGCTCGAAGCACTTCGATGCGAAAACACGCCTGTCGCGTTTCGACAAGGTGTCGTGGGAATGGCGCTAGGAGGACGGGATACCGGTTCGAGCCAGATTTTCGTGACTTTGGCTGATTCACCCCATCTCAATGGTGAATACGCCGTCGTGGGAACCGCGACTGGACCATGGGATGTGTTGACGGAAGGAGATCGAATCAACAAGGTGACGATCAAAGTCGATGCCGCGGCGCCTTGAACGTCAACTCACCCATCGGCGTTTGCCGGTCATCATTTTCGCGCGAAGACGAAATGCTCGCGGTTTCCTTTGGGTCCCGCAATCACACAGGCCGAATCCGCAAGGACCGTGAACCCGTCGTGGGCGATGTGTTCGAGCATGCGCCCAATCACACTCATGCGTAGGTTTTCATCGCGGATCACACCGCGTCCTTGGGTGACTTGGCGACGTCCCGCCTCGAATTGCGGTTTGATCAAGGCAACCAATTGCCCCTGCTCACGCAATACGTCACGGGCTGCTGGCAACAATTTCGACAATCCGATGAACGAGGCGTCGATGACGACCAAATCGGCACTCTCTCCGAGCGTTTTTGCCGTGACGTAGCGTGCATTGGTTCTCTCCCACATCACCACCCGAGGGTCTTGTCGAAGCCGTTGGTGCAGCAATCCATGTCCGACGTCGATGGCATGAACACGCGCCGCTCCATGTTGAAGCAGACAATCGACGAAACCACCGGTAGATGCGCCGAAATCCGCGGCTACGGCATCAGCGACGACCAATCCATGCGGTGCAAAGGCCACGAGCGCGCCCGCCAGTTTTTCCCCCCCACGAGATACGTACGTTGGTCCGGAAGGCCGAACGACGACCTGGGCATCGACTCCTACCGTCGTTCCGGCTTTGTCAATGGTCACGCCGTCGACTTCCACGAGCCGCGCCATCACGAGGGCTTGTGCGCGCGTGCGCGATTCGGCAAGTCCGCGTTCCACGAGAAGTACATCCAAGCGCGACTTGGGTCCGCGTCGCTGACTCATGGTATCGACACCCCTTTATGAGCATGTCGAGCGAGCAAGGCAACCCCATCGGCAAGCCGGGGACCCGGGCGCAAAATCCGATCGTCACCCAACCGAACGACATTTCCTTCGCGAACCGCCCGTACGCTTGACCAACCCGCTTTTTGAGCGTGGATGGGTGTGGTTGATCGTTCTGCCGCCATCGTTGCGTCGATGATCAGATCCGGATCGAGACCGATAACCGTTTCGAAACCGAGAGTTGGGTAATGAGACCCCCGTTCGACCGCGTTTTTGCACCCCGCCAATCGCAGCATTTCATCGGGAAAGCTGCCGGGGCCGGCCACGCTAATCGGTGATTGCCCAAAGACGAGCAAAGTCCGCGGACTCGATAGTGGTTGGACCTGGAGTTGGAGATGATGAAGCCGCTCACGAATGGATGTCGTGAGATGAATCGCTGCTTGTGGCGTATCGAGGTGTTCCGCAAGGCCGGAGATCATGGCGAGGATCTGTTCCACGGACTCCGTAGGCGGAAAAAAGCATTGAATTTCGCGTGCTTCCAGCTTGTCGACGAGACTTCTACCGATGGGACCGCGCGCACCGATGACCAAGGTGGGTTGTAACGCCAGGATCGCCTCGAGGGAGGGATCGACATATCCCCCCACGGATGGGAGCTGATGGACTTCGGCGGGGTAATCACAATAACGGGAGCGACCGACCATTCGGTTTCCCGCGCCAAGGGCGTAGACCGTTTCGGTGGTGTTGGGAGTCAGCGATACGATTCGTTGGCCGTCTCCGGGGCGAGATGGGTTGGAAGAACGGCAAGACAAAGCGAATGCAGCGGCAAGCAAGCAGGCGCGACGAGACAAGGTCGGGCTCATGGCGTGGGGAAAGGAGCTGGAAGGCTACGAGCGACGTCGCCGAGAGAGCAAAGCGAGAGCGATACCCAGGCCGAGCGCCCATGGAATGGGTTTGGTGGGGTCATCTTTGAGGCTTATGTTGCAGCCGCTATTTTTGTTGGGCGAAGGGGTTGGTTTGGGATTGGGTAAGAAACATGCTCCTTGCGCGCACGTGGAAGAAAACGGGCATTGGTCGTTGCTGGTGCAGGGCTCCGTGCAATAGGTCCCATGACTGTCTTCGACACAGATCCCGCTTCGACAGTCGGAGCCCACGGTGCATTTGGCCCCGAAACCACCGTCTTTGAAACACGCGCCGAGACTTGGGTCGCAGGTATACCCATCCGGACAGTTGGGAAAGGCGATCGTACAAGGCACAGAACAGTACAAATTAAGGTTGGTTTCGTACACGCACAAGCCCGTGGCGCAATCGACATGGTTGACGCACCTTTGTCCAAGGTCGGCGAGAGGAGTGGGTTGCGGCTCGGGTTCCGATTCGATGGGCGCATCGGGTGCGGCGCTGTCGGTTCCGCTATCGGGCGGTTCGGTGCCAGCGTCGGGTTGTGGACCACCGGCCCATGGTGGTGGGTCGTATCCTCCCGCCGCGGCTGCTTCCAAAGCGTGTTGCTGCAGGAAGTCCCGCCAAGCGTATACACTGCCGTAGATGGGCATGCTGCAATTGAACGAACCGCGAGACACCACACCGATGACTCGCCCCTGATCGTCGAGCGCTGGCCCTCCCGAATCCCCCTGGCAAACGCCTTTGTCGCCTTCCCATTCGTTGTCGTTGTTCACGAAAAACGAATTACACGTGCCCACGCAATCGATGGTCAAGTCCTCGAGGATACGTCGCCGCCCCCATTGATCACCCTTGTCGTTGACGGATCCGAAGCCAATCGCCACGTATTTTTCCCCCGCGGCTGCGTTGTCCTGGATGCGCGGTTCGACCGGCATGGCGACGGAGTTTGGAACATTGGTGGCGAGCCGAATGAGCGCGATATCGTTACCGCATACGTGGTTGTCGTCTGAAACGATGATTTCGGCGGCTTGAAACCAATTTCCTTTCAGTTCGTAGGTTTGGTAGGCGATCTCCGGTCCCTGCCATTCGGTGGTGATAAAGAAGCTGCTTGCGCCGAAGGTTTTTCCGAACGTGGAGGATGTACAGGAGACTTGTTCTTGGGTTTCGGCGACGCAATGTCGTGCGGTGAGCACTAGGTTTGGAGCGATGAGGGTGCCGGAACACAATCCCGCCCCCATGCCCTGAATGCTGATGATGCCCACGATGGCGGGATGATCGGGGTCATCCGCGCCGCCCATGATGCCTTGTCCGAGGTATCGGATGGCATCCGATTGCGGTTGCGTGGGACCTTGACAGGCGAGGAGCGTGAAGAGGGCAGGTGTGGCGAACAAGACAATGCGTCGAAGCATGAACGACCTCGGGAATAAGACCGACAGGCAAGTGTCAGCATAGCACCGTGCGGGCCGAAGGGATCGAAGCAGATGGAGATTCTTCGATAAAGGATTTCTTGACGTTGCGCGGCCTACACCGCAAGATGCTCGGCGAAGACCTGAGGCGTTGGCCTTGGGGTCGTAGGGAGTCAATACGCCGAACAACGGGAAATGAACCATGTGGAAGCGGAATCGTTGGCTTGGTAGAACCGGCGTGGCGGTTATGGTCGCCGCGTTGGCCTTGGTCTCGAGTCGGTCTTCGATGGCTCAAGAAGCTTCTGCCGAGGTAAGCACGTCTGGGTTTTCGAAAGCTACCGCCACCGGCAATACGGACCATGATTTGTTTGCGGGTTCGTTTGCCGTGGGATATTTCGGCGTACGGTCGGTGCCGATAGCTATAAACCCGCAAGTGTCGGAAGCGGGAGGTGTGATTTCGATGGATGCGTCCATCGGAGAAGTCGATGCTCCGGTGCTGGGGGTGCGCTATTGGTTCAACGACGGCATCGGTGTCGACGTTGGGTTGGGAATTCGTCGTTGGACTGGGTCTGCCAAGTGGAAGCGCTACGAGCGGGTTCCCGGGGATCCGGAAGCAGCGCCTCGGGAGTTTTCCTTCGAGCAAGACGGTGTGAGCCAAACGGGCTTCCTTCTGCACGCGGGGCTTCCCATCGCCTTTGCCAAAGAAAAACACTACGTATTCGAACTTGTGCCGGAAGCCAATATCGGCTTTTCCGGCGGCACGGTGAAGGATCAGGCCCAGCGGCTTCCTTCCGCGGACCGGGATCCCGTCGTTCGCGATGATATCAAGTTGAGCGGCTTTCGTTTGGATATCGGAGCCCGGGTGGGTTCGGAAATTCACTTCGGATTCATGGGGATACCGAATCTTGCCTTGCAGGCGAGCGTGGGGTTGATGTTATCCATGCAGAAAATCAAAGCCGATGGTGGGGCTCGCCCCCCCGCGGATTCTTCCACGACCGTCTCCGACGCGCAGCCGGGTACGACGTTTCAGGCTTCGTCCATGGAAATATCCACCACCGTCCGAGATACCCCCTGGGCGATTTTCGAAAATACGGTCAGCGCCTTATACTACTTCTAATTGCCGAATAAACACGCAACGTTGTGTGAATCGTGGCCGTCCTGGCTTGGATGATCATGGCTATGTACGCGCAACATTTGGTGTATTCCTCGTTGGCCACCGAATGCGTTGGCTCCCCCTCGAAAGGATTTTCTCCGTTCCCAGCGCAGGTTCGACCAATATTCGAGACACAACGTTATGTGTAATAACGGCCTGTGGCTTCTGTTAGCGCAAGGCGTTCACAATCGCCTGACGAGGCACCGTGCAGAGGGAGGCGACCTGCTGGGCATCGAACCCCATGCAAAGCGCTAGCAGTTGGTTGTAGTCGAAAACGGGAATCGCATACGAGGCGCCGTCGCGACTCAACTCCTTTTGGACGTTGTCCAGATGCATCAAGCAGGTGATGCAGGATACCACGATGAGGTCCGCGCGGGTTTCGGCGATGATGGCGTCGAGCTTGGTTTTCGCGAACGCGTTGGCTTCGGCTTTGGAAGAACCGTGAAACCCTCCCGCCCCGCCGCAGCATTGATATTCCGCGCTGAAGTGTTCGACCGAAGCGCCGAGGGCTTCGACCAGGTCAGCCAAGCCGTGGGGGCGTACGGAGCTTTCCTCGAAACCGACAGTTTTGTGGGGGAAAAGGGTATGGCAGGGGTATTGAACGACCGCTCGCAGTCCTCCGAGGGGCTTTTTGACCGCGGCGCGAATGGTGGAAAGTCCGACCTCGTGGAGCAAAACATCGCTGATATGCCGCGGGGTTGCCTTTCCTTCATAAGAGCGTCCAGTTTTGGCAAGCAGTTCGTTGGCGCGCTTTCGATGCGCCTCATGCTGGTCGAGGCAGCGTTTCCCACTGCGCAAGGAGCGATAACAAGAGCCGCATTCCACGAGGATATCGACTCCTTTTTTCTCCCCAATGGATAGATTCCACGCGCTCACGGCCAAATGCGCCTCTTCGTCGAGCGAGGGGAACGTACCGAATGCGGGGCAACATACATATCCTTCCATGTCCAGCAGCTCCACACCAAGCGCGGGCATGGTCAGACGAATGGCCTTTTCGACATCGGGCCGGATAGCGGGCATGTTGCAACCGAGAAATAAACCGTAGGCCATGGGTCAGTCCTCGAACATATAGTCAGCGTTATGGATGATCTCGACCTGCATCAGCATGTCCTTGAACTGTTGATGAAGTTCCGGCAGCCGGTTGATCGTGGGTAAAGGCTCCGTCAGGCCGACAGAGGCCCGAACTTCCTGTGCCTTATCGACAGGTTGTGTATATCCCCTTTTGTAGATTTCCGCGGCCGCCATGGGAATGCGGGTTTCATCGTTGCGGCATTGCCACCTTCGAAGCGCCAGAACGATTTCAAACGGATCGACCCCCATCGGGCACATCTCCTCACAACGCGAGCACGTTACACACGTCCACGGAGTGTCGTTGTCGAGCAAATCGTCTTCCAACCCCAGGGTGACCGAGCGAACCAGGTTGCGTATGAGCAAAGGAGGAATCGCGTTGGAGGCAGGGCAGCCGACGACACACGTGCTGCAAGAAAAACAATACAGCAGGTTTCCGTGCGGATCTATGTCCTGCCATAGGTTTCGTTGGGCTACATCAAGGTCGATCATCAACACGTCTCCCTGAACGGGTTCGATAATGCATGGACTTCGGGCATTTGCAGTGGGTCCGTCGACTTCGCCGAAGACGACTACCCCCAGAGTATCTCGCTATTACGATTGGATATCGATTCCGTACCTCTTTATTTTTCGAATGAGGGTGGAGCGATGAATCCCAAGCTCCGCCGCGGCGCGGGAACGGTTTCCCGCATTGCGCAGCAACACAGATACGATGGTATTTTTCTCCGATTCCCGAATTGGATCCAATATATCCATGTCGTGGGACTCATGACTCATCAGACTGCCAGGGCAAGAACGAACCACGTTTTCCGGCAGCGCTTGCACACCAATCCTGGAGTCTCGGCATAAAAGAAAAGCTCGTTCGATGATACTTTTTAAGTTCCCGAATATTCCCCGGGAAGTTGTATCGTGACAACATCATCATCGCTTGATTGTCAATCCCCTCGATCCGGTTGTTGGTAAGTCAGCGAAAACGTTGCACAAAATGCTGTGCCAACAAGGGGACATCCTCGATGCGCTCGCGCAGCGGCGGAAGCTCGATTTGCATGACATTCAGGCGAAAATAAAGGTCTTGCCGAAAGGTGCCCATCGCGACCATCTCCTGCAAAGGACGATTGGTGGCGCAGATGATTCGAACGTCCGACCGGGTAGAAAACGTGGCCCCGAGCGGTTCATAACTTCTTTCCTGCAAAAACCGCAGCAGCTTGACCTGAATGGATAGGGGAAGATCCCCCACTTCGTCGAGAAAGAGCGTTCCACCATCCGCCTGGGCAATCCTTCCCGGCTTATCTCTTTTCGCATCCGTAAACGCACCCCGCACATAGCCAAAAAGTTCCGATTCCATTAAGGTTTCTGGAACCGCGGCGCAGTTGACGGCCACGAAAGGTTGCTGCTGCCGAGGGCTGTGATGATGAATGGCTTTCGCGAGTAGCTCTTTTCCCGTCCCCGATTCCCCAAGCACCATGACCGTGCTCTCGCTATTGGCCACCATCGGCAGTACCGTGAAGATTTCCTGCATCTTCGGACTTCGGCTGATGATATCTTCAAAACAATACTTACCATCGAGTTGCCGCTGCAAATGCTCGAGCGGCGATAAATCAGATAGTATCTCCACCCCTCCCAAGACATGCCCCGTTTCCGTCACGAGAATTGCTGTCGTCACCATGGGGGCGTCCTTTAACGTATACATTGTCGCTTTCGCGCAACTGCCTGCGGTGTACGCCCAGGCCGCGATGGC
>MWCO01000010.1 GCA_002070115.1 Deltaproteobacteria bacterium ADurb.Bin207 | reverse complement strand
GGTGGGGGGTGGTGGTGGATAGGAGGGAAACGTGACGCGAGTGACGGGAGGTTGGGGGGTTCGAGGCTGACATGCTGGCGATAGCGAGACGAGCACCAGCAGGGGCCAGCCGAATTTGTGTGGAGCAAGGGTGTGGGAGAAGGGCAAGGCGAAAGGATACGCGCTGCGTGTGAGAAGGGAAAGGGTCGGAGCAGGCGCGTCATGACCGAATCGTGAGGGCACGTTCTCGGGAAAGGCTCACGGAATAAGTGTAACTAATTGAAAATACTAGATAATTTTTTAGTCCTTTCGGCTTGCCACCCGTCCCTAGACACGTCAATCGAGAAGTGTTAGACGCCCCGCGGCATCTTTTCGGGACGTATTATCCCGAGAATGTGGCCTAACGTTCCGGTGTTTTTTTGATCCGGCTCATCGTTCACACCATGCACTGCACAGAACTATTTTCCAGTGCCCGTGCTTCGCTGATGAGTGCCGCCTCTGGCGGTGCTGGGGTCAGCGTCGACTTCGACGGCTCCGTAATCATTCAATTCGTTGTATTTTTGCTGCTATTCATCGTGCTCAAGCCGATTCTTTTGGATCCTTTTCTAAAAGTGGTCGAGGCGCGGGAGAAGCGGACCGACGGTGCGAAGGCCGAGGCGCGTCAGATGGACGAAAGGGCTGGGGAGATCATCAAGCGTTATGAAAGTGAGATGGAGAAGGTGCGCAAGGTGGCGGGCGAGGAGCAGGAGCGTCTTCGGTCCGAGGCGCAGAAACTCGAAGCGCAAATTCTTGGAGAAGCGCGCACGGAGGCAGCACGGGTGACGGCGGAAGGCAAGGAAAAAATCCGCAAGGAAGCGGAATCGATCCGATTCGAGCTTGGGCAGTTTTCGGGGGAGCTGGCGCGAGAGACGGCTGCCAAGGTGCTTGGAAGGGAGATTTCGTGATGCGACTTCGGTGGGTATTGGCGGTTGTGTCCGTGTCGATCGCGTTGACTTCTTTCGCATGGGCGGATGATTCGTTGCAGGAGGGGTCGGCCGCGCAGGGGCGGGAGCATGCTGCGCACGAGGAGCATGGTCATCACGCGCCTGGGTCGATCAACTGGTTTTACGGTTTTTTGGGGACGGATGCGGAAGCGGAGCCGAGTTTGCTTTGGCGAAAGCCTGACATGCCGCCTCCGTTCATGGCGAATCTGATCAACTTCGCGGTGTTTGCGTATATCGTGGTTCATTTCGGCCGAAAGCCTTTGCAGGAGGCGCTCCACAGCCGCAAGCAGGCGCTCATGAAAGAGATCGACGCGGCCACGAAAATGCGTGAGGAGGCTTCGAGTCGACTCGAAAAGTACGAGGATAAGCTCAAGCGTGTCGATGAGGACATCGAGCGGATACGCGATGATTTTCGCGCGCAGGGGCAACGGGAGAAAGAGCGCATCTTGGCGGAGGCCAAAGAGGCCCGGGACAGGATGCTCAAAGATGCGCAATTCATGATTGAGCAAGAATCCAAGCAGATGCGCAACGTATTGATGCGCGATACCGTGGAGGCCGCGATGAAAGCCGCGGAGGCATTGCTCCAATCCAAGATGACGGCCGCGGACCACGAGCGACTCGCGGAAGAGTATATTCGTCAACTATCCTCATCCGGATTGACGATTACGAAAGGGGGCTCGGCGTGAGTTACGAGGCCATTGCGGGTCGCTACGCGCAAGCTCTGTTCGACATTGGCATCGAAACAGGGACCCTGGGAAAACTCGCCGACGAAATATCAGCGTTTGCGGATACATGGACCGCCAGCGATGAACTTCGCGCCGTACTTGATAACCCTTTGATGAGCGAAACGGACCGAGAAGCCTTGCTAGACGCCATAGCGAAACGTCTTGGTTCCGGAGAAATCACGAAAAATACCCTACGCCTTCTCGCGCGTCGACGAAGACTGCCCGTGTTACCGAGCATTGCGCGGGCTTTGCGCTCGATGAGTGATGACAAGGAGGGGGTGGTGAGGGCGACCGTGGTGAGTGCCAAGCCGCTCGCCGACTCGTATGCGCAGCGCCTGCAGGCCGCGCTTCAATCGCTCACGGGAAAAAAGGTTTTGCTGACTATGCAGGTGGAGGCTTCCTTGATATCCGGTGTGGTGACGAGGATGGGCGATACGGTCATCGACGGTTCTCTTCGAACGCGTCTCGATGGGCTCCGCCAACAGCTCCTTGCGGAGTGACGGATAAGCAACAGCGATGGGAATGACTAGTGCCAAAGCAGGCACGTTGTGTACGAGGGAATGATGCAGCTCCGAGCCGAAGAAATCTCGCAAATCATCCGAAAGCAGATCCAGAGCTTCGACAAGGCCGCCCTGGTTACCGAAACGGGTACCGTGTTGACGGTCGGCGACGGTATCGCGCGTGTGTATGGCTTGGAAGGAGCCATGGCGAGCGAGTTGGTCGAGTTCCCGGGTGGCCTGTTCGGCATGGTGCTCAACCTGGAACAGGACAACGTGGGTGTGGCCATCTTCGGCGAAGCCACGCACGTCAAGGAAGGCGATACGGTCAAACGCACCGGGCGAATCGCCGACGTCCCTGTCGGGGAAGCTTTGGTCGGGCGTGTGGTCAACTCCCTGGGCGAGCCGATCGACGGCAAAGGGCCGCTCGATACGAAACTGCGTCGTCGCATCGAAATCAAAGCCCCTGGGATCATCGAGCGTCAGAGCGTGCATGAGCCGTTGCAGACTGGTCTCAAGGCGATCGATTCCATGATCCCCATCGGAAGAGGTCAGCGCGAACTCATCATTGGTGACCGTCAAACCGGCAAGACCGCGGTCGCGGTAGACACGATCATCAATCAAAAAGGCCAAAACGTATACTGTTTCTACATCGCGATCGGGCAAAAACAGTCGACGGTCGCGCAAGTGGTGGACCGTCTCACGAGCTTTGGCGCCATGGAATACACGACTGTGGTGTCGGCGGGCGCCAGTGAATTGGCTCCTCTTCAATTCATTGCGCCCTACACGGGCTGCACCATGGCCGAATACTTCCGCGATACGGGTCGTCACGCCCTGTGCATTTACGACGACCTATCCAAACAAGCTGTCGCCTACCGCCAGTTGTCTTTGTTGCTTCGTCGTCCTCCGGGGCGTGAGGCTTATCCGGGAGACGTTTTCTATCTTCACTCGCGGCTTCTCGAACGGGCTGCCAAGCTATCCCAGCGGTGGTTCGTGATGAAAAAGGGAGCGGATTTGCCCGCTGGCAATCGGGATTTCCGGGGAGAAGATGGCAAGGTCCACGTAGGTCCCGAGGCTAAAAAATTCGCCATGCATGCGGCATACAAGCTTGTCGATACCGAGGCTTTCGACTCGTTTGACAAGGCAGACAAGGCAGACAAAAAGAAACTCGAAGAGCAACTCAGCAAGAAACTCGAAGAGAGCAACTATGAGGTGAAAATGGATCCGCATTCGGGCGGATCTCTTACGGCTCTTCCGGTGATCGAAACCCAAGCTGGTGACGTCTCCGCGTACATTCCTACCAACGTGATTTCGATCACGGACGGACAGATGTTTTTGGAGACGGACTTGTTTTACTCGGGGCAGCGTCCGGCGCTGAACGTGGGCATTTCCGTGAGTCGTGTCGGTGGTAACGCGCAAATCAAGGCGATGAAGCAAATTGCCGGTTCGCTTCGTTTGGACCTTGCGCAGTACCGGGAGCAAGCGGCTTTCGCTCAATTCGCTTCCGACCTGGATGCGGCCACCCGTCGTCAGCTCGAGCGTGGCGCGCGCCTTACGGAGATCCTCAAACAAGGCCAGTATGCGCCGCTTCGTGTCTCCAAGCAGATTGCCATCATCTACGCGGGGACGAACGGGTATCTCGACGAGTTCCCAGTCAGTTCTTTGGGACGTTATGAAACCGAGATGTATGACTACATGGAGTCGCAGGACCCGAAGATTTGGGAAGACATCGAGACGAAAAAAGAACTCGATGGCGATATGAAAAAGCGGCTCAACGCGCTTTTGGAAGGCTTCAACAAAAAATTCGTGGCCGATAAGAAAAACTGAGTTGAACCCTCTTCCGTGTCGCGGGACCTTTTTGTGTTGAGAGGACTGCCATGGCGTCACTCAAAGCCATCCGAACGAGAATCGCGAGTGTCAAGTCGACACAAAAAATCACGCGGGCCATGAAAATGGTCGCTGGAGCGCGGCTCAATCGTGCGCAATCTCGCATCCTTGCCCTGCGCCCCTACGCGATCAAAACCCATACGGTGCTTGCCAATTGTGCCGCGATGAGCGCTTCTCAAAAAGCCAACGCCACGACAGGCGAAAACACCGAAAACCCGCCGGATTCTCCCGATCTCACCGCCTCTGCCGATCTGGACAGCGAACTCGCTCACCCCTTGCTCGCTACCCGTCCTGAAAAAAATTGCTTGTTTCTCGTGCTCACCAGCGATCGGGGACTATGCGGAGCGTTCAACTCAAGCATCAACCGCACCATGGAACGAGAATGGCACCGTCGAGAAAATTTGGGACAAAATGTCCAACTCGGACTCGTGGGTCGAAAAGGCCGCGACTACTTCAAGCGTCGTAACGCCCCGATCTTCAAGGTGTTCCAAAATGTCTGGGATGATTTGTCCCTCGATAAGGCTCGCCTCGTCTGTCAATCGTTGATCGAGCCTTTTTTGGAAGGAAAGGTCGACTCGATTTACCTCGTCTATAATGAATTCAAGAGCGCGATGACCCAACGGGTCGTGATTGAGCCGTTGCTTCCCATTTCACAAGAGCGGCTCGAGGACGACGAAGAAGTCGTGACGCGCGATCTGGACGACTTCATTTTCGAGCCTGATCGAACCGGACTTCTTGATCGTCTCGTCCCGATGTATGTGGAAGTATCGATCTATCGCGCGTTGTTGGAGTCGAACGCAAGCGAGCATGGGGCTCGAATGACCGCCATGGATGCGGCTACGAAAAACGCGAAAGAGATGATTGCGGCATTGACCCTTCAATACAACCGAGCGCGTCAGGCCGCCATCACCACCGAACTCGGGGAGATCATCGGCGGCGCCGAGGCCTTGAAAGGTTGATGAAACGAGTCCGCGGATACAACCCCGCTCATGGCGCTCCCGTTTCATTGTAGGCTTGTGCAGGGATGGCCGTAGACGCCTGCCCCAAGTAAACACAGGCTCCTGAAAATACGTTTCAACCGCACGATCTTGGCTCGAGACAAAGCATTCCGTCACGTGCTTTCGGTTCCATGCGTGAAGCCTGCTCGAGGGTGTTGTAGGCTTTCGGAGCGTGCCTTTCCTCCTTTTACCCTGCCTGGCTTCTACCACACATCCGCGGTGGCAAAGCCGAGGTGTCGCATGGGGGAAGACCGCATGAGAGCTTTCGTGCGTCGATGGCTGCTGCAAACCAACCGTGTGCTCATCGTTGGCGCGCTTCTCATCACGTTCATCTCGAGTTTCGTCATTGGACTGGCCTTTCATCTGCCTCTGCCTCCTTCCCGGCGATTGGCCACTCGTATCGTCATGAAGCAGGTGAGCCGGTCCATCCGCGGTTCCATCGAAATCGATCAAATCTCTCGATTACATCTGGGAGGTTTCGAGGCTCTCGACGTCACCATTCGAGATCCGGAGGGGGAGGTTGTGCTTTTTGCACCTCGGTTGCGAGCGCGTGCCAATCTCACCACCATTGCTCTATCGTTCATGCCTTGGAGTGATCGCGCTCAGGTGCCCATTTCGTGGGTTCGGGCCGAGCAAATCGATGTAACGCTGCGCAAGGACACTGATGGCACCATCTCTTTGGGCACGACTTTTCTTGCTCCCTTGCGTGCTGTTCCGCCAACTCCTGCCCCGACGCCATCCGCCGCCGCTCGTCCCCTCATCGTCGACCTACAAAGCATCGAGATCGGAACGATCGTTGCCAATGGCAACGTGGGTATCCCGGTGGATTGGAGGACGCGAACGGTTCACGGTTCGGTTCGAATTGCTCCCGAAGGCGTGCAAATCGATACCAGGGCTTTCCCCATCGCGTTCGAGAAAGTTTTGCAAGAGCCCATCGTGGCGACGGTGGATTATCATTTTCGCTCTCCGTCGCTGATGTGGGCGGATGTGATGGCCACGTACAGGGACTTATCGTCTTCGGGGCGGGTGCAGCTAAAAGGAACTGAGATGCTCATTGATTTGAGTATTCCGCAGACAGATCCGCGAGCGTTGGCACCCTTTGTTCCAGAAAGCGTGGAACTTGCGGATGCTTTCGAAGGCCGGATCGAAGCGCACGGTCCTATTCCTGTTCTCGATACGCATGTGCGGTTGATGTCCGAGCGAATGTTGTTGGATGCGACAGGAAGCATCCGGCTGGCTCCAACGTTCGAAACGGACTTGGACGTTGATTTGCGACGGATCGACTTGCAACGTTTGGTGAAAAGCGCCCCTCGTTCCCAACTGGATGCGGATATTCGTGTTCGTGTATCCCTCGATGAGGAGGGACGACCGCGGGCGCGATTGTCGGGAGATACGTCGCCCACGATTCTTGAAGGAACCTTGATTCCCGGCATGGATGTGGATGTGTTGGTGGATGCCAAGGGGGCGAGCGGTTCTGCTCACATCCATGAGATGGGCATGCCGGTGCGAGCGGACTTTTTTTTCTCTCCCACCCATGGACTGCGGTTGAGCGCGGCAGCGAACGTTCCGTCGTTGCAAGCCGTGCCAAGGTTCAAACGTGCGGTACAAGGGTATGCAGTAGCGAAAGTTGAAGGTACGTACCATCAGGGCATCGTGGATGCGAAAGTGGCGGTGAGTGGCGGTAATTTATCGCGCGAAGGCGTACGAATCGGCTCGGCGAGTGTCGAACTCGATCTTGTGGGACCACCCGATCACCTGCGAATGAATGCGTCGATGAGCGGGCGTGGGGCTCAATTCGGAGCGCTTCATTGGGACGCCTTCCATTCGGTCGTGCAAGGACCCATGGCTTCGCCTCACGTGAGAGTCCACTTGCAGGATCGAATGCTGCCGAACGTGACGGCCACGGCCAGTGTCGATATGCGCGGGCAACTTGCGGCGAAAAACGTCGACATCAAGCTCGAGCAGGGGCGGGAGATCATCGAAGTCAAGACCCCGGCGATAGAAATTAGAAGTAATATCATAGATTTAGGAGAGTTTTCCATCGAGGGACTTGGCTCGACCCTCGAGGGGGTTGCCGCGCTTGGACCGAAGGGATTCGACGTGCAAGCGTCATCGGACAGCATTGATATGGATCGGGCGCTGAGCTTTTTTCCGCTCCTTGGCCCACGGATAACGGGAGTCGTTGGGGTCGATATCGATTTGCGAGGGGTGGGAAGCGAGTCCTATGGGTGTATTCGACTTGACGTAGCGGATGCAGAAGTCAAAACGCTTGTTCCCATCCCTCGGGTGGATGGTTCGATTCGTGCTCAATTTACAGGTCGTCTTGTGGACGTATACGCGGACATGGCGTTGGGTGCGACGGGTGATTCTTACGAGGCGGGGTTGGATGATCCGGGGGTGTGTATTCCGACACAACCAAGGGGTCGAGATGGGTTGGTTACCGCGCGAGCCACGGGTTCCCTGACGCTCACCGGGGCACCGATGGACGTGTCGTCATGGAAGGAGGCGACAGGCACGGGGCGCTTGGAGCAGTTGGCCATCGATTTGGACCGTGTTTCTGAAATGTATGGGGGCGTATTGAGTTTGGTGAATGACGAAGTGGGCGGTTCGATACCGATCGTGAAGGGAAAGGTATCGTTGCAAGCAGATGTGGTGCTCGAGCGTGCGGACCAATTGCCGAGTTGGTCATTGACTGCTTCTTCGCGTGGTCTTCAGGTATCGATGCCGGAATCGACGGACAGAGTGGCGGGGGACATTGTTGCTTCCGCGTCGATGAGCAGTGCGGGCATGCTGCTTGGTTCGGTGTGTTTGCGCAAAGGCGCCGCGTCCTCGCTCGGAGAATCCTGCAACCCCAATGATCGCGATCTATTGGCTTCTGTTGGGTGGCTCGCCGCGTTGGATTATCGACGGCTCGTCGATGATCCGGAGTCATGGAAGCAAGTGTTGCTCGAAGCGCAAGTGCAAGGAAACGCGGTGGTGCATGACCGCTCGCTGGTGGATCTGTTTTCACCGTGGAAGCGCGAGAGTCGGTGGCCTTTGGAGGCGGGGTATGCGAGTGCGAACATCGGTTTTCGCGGCACGGCATTGGAGCCACACATCGACTACCGGATGAACGTGACGCGCGTCGCGTCCAGTGATCCGGGTTGGCGCGCGCCGGTTTCCGTTTGTGTCAGAGGGCAATACGACGGGGATAAGGCGTGGGCGCATGTCGATCTGCGTCGGTCGGCGGACAACCAGTCTGCGAATGCGGTTTGTGCGTTGTCGCCGACGATACCAGTTCATGGCTTGGGCAGCGTGGATGCAACGGTCCAGGTAGCATGGAAGGACGTGCTCGCTTGGTCGTCGCTGCCGCGCATACCGTGGGTAGCGAATATGGATGCGGCCATTGCTGGTTTCGACCTTGCGGACATACCGGTATTGGCAGACCAGGGGTATTCTGGGCAGGTTCGGATGACGGCGGCGATTCGGGGAATCGGGGCCAAGCCGACGTTCGATGTGCAGGTGGGGTTGGAAGCGCTGCGCATGGGTTCGACGGTGAGCTATGATCAAAGCCATTTATGGCTTCAGGCGGGTGATTCCGGTTTTCACGGGGCGCTTGCTTTCATCGATGTCGACGACAACGGCGAGCCTACATCGTCGCTACGTGTTTCGATGGACACCGATCAAGTGCAGTGGATGAACGGATGGATGTTGACCCGTTATGGGGGGAAGCCGGTTCGTATTGCAGTGGACGCCAACCGTTTCAAACTGGGCATGCTCAGTCCTTTGGCGCAGCCTGTTTTTAGTTATGTGGATGGTGAGCTTACGGGAAAAGCTCAGGCAACGTGGAGTCCCACGGAAGGGAAATCCCGTGTCGAATCCTTGTCTTTTTACGTGGATAACGGAGCATTCCAAGTTCCCATCATCGGGCAAGAGTTTCTTCAAGTGAAAGGATTGTTGCAAGCCGCGGATTCAGAACGGATCTTCATCGAGCACGTTCAAGCGCAATCCTTGACGGGGGGAATTGAAGCAAGAGCTACCGTCGACCTGGATGAATTCGATTTCCGTCATATCGACGCTTCGATTTGGACCAAACAAGGGGAGAAAATTCGCTTGACGTTCGCGGGTATGCCCGTCGGAGACATGTACGGCACGATCAACGTTGCGATCGATCCAAAAAACGAGAAGAGAAACACAAAAGAAAATAAGGTTGTCATCGAATTCGATCGAGTCACCGTCGACTTGCCCCGCACCGATTTGCGCAGTGTGCAACAGCTCGAGGACAACGCTGATATCAAAATCGTTCCTACTCTCGACCCATCGTGGCGAGCGATGACGAACCGTTCCGCCGTAACACCCTGGATCGTATCGTTGCAGACGAAGAACCCCATCATTTTGCAACGTTTCGACATGACCTTCAGCGTGGTGCTTGCGAAAGACGGGCGTGATCGATTGGTGCTTTCCTACCCCGACAAGGAAACGGGAGAGGTGTCACTGCAAGGTCACGCCATCTTGTATGACGGTCGTATCGATGTGGTAGGCAATCGTTTCGATCTCGAAGAGAATAATGCATGGGTGATTTTCACCGGTGACCCCGCGCACCCCCAACTCAACGTGACGGCGCGATGGGACGCACCGGATGGAACGAGGGTTTTTGCCGATGTAACCGGGCCTTTGCGTGACCCCAGGATCCAATTCCGAAGCGAGCCGGCGATGACCCAAGCGGAGATTCTCGGCCTGTTGCTCTTTGGGCCTTCGAGCCAAGGTGGGGCGACGATGGCGGCGGGCACCACAGAAGGCGAAGGCAATCAGAGTTCGGATATGAGCAGCGGTGTGAGTAGTGGTGTGGCGGCAGCGGGGATCAACATGCTGCTGCAGGACCTCAGTCCTGTCGTTTCCACCCGTTTCGATACCAGCCGCGGGCAGAGCCCGAGCCCAACGCTCATCGTCCAGGTTTCTCGTGATGTCACCGCGGAAGCCACCTATGTCGCGGAAGAAGCCACCCTCGACAAGGCTGACCGATATCTCGTCTCTTTCGATTGGCGTTTTCTCCGTCAATGGTCGCTTCGCATCACACGAGGCAACGTGGGGACATCCGTGGTCGATGTTCTGTGGCAGCATAGGTATTGACGAGGATGACGGATTGCCGAGCCGCACGTTTGTTGGTTTTGTTGGGATTCGTGCTGCTTGGATGCAGTTCGAATCATCATGTGTCGCCCTGGCCTCGTGTTGAATCGTTCCAACCCCTGATGACGCCCAGCTCGTTGGAGGAACAACTCGAGCGCGTGGCGTCGGAGATGCAAAGCGAGGGATTGACGCTTGTTCATGAGGTATGCGGCAGGTTCGATGACGTCGAGGGATTTTGCATCCGGGGTTATGAAGGGCACGATGATCTTGGCCACGAGCGAAACGCGCTGCGTGTGGCGACAAGATATGGTGTGGTGATGGCGCTTGGTCCTCCTTCCGCCGAGGAGGCTGCGCGGGGCGAGGGGATATCTTGGGTGGTTCGACTTGCCGATCGCTGGGATTCGGGCACCGATATTAATGACGATGGGATGCCTGACGTGGTGGTGGTTCGTGCATCGAAAGGATTGGAAATATGGGGGTTACATTATCGAGGGGCTTCCCCTTATCCGATGGATGGGGTGGTACCGATGACGGAAGCGATGGATATCGATGGCGATGGGCGTCCGGAGTTGATGGCAGCGGTGCCGACCCGAGCCGAACCCGTTAAGCCTCAACTTGTTGAAATTCTTGAGTTTAAATCGGGAAGGTACCGACCGGATACGCCTCTTGTGCGGCGTTATCATGCGGTCAAAGGCGAAGCCATGCGCGATATGCCCACGGAAGCGGCAGCCGTGCAAATGGCCTGGCATAGGTTTCGAGCGGGTGAAGATGTGGCGGACGTGTTGAAGGCGCTTGATGAGCGAATCGCGAGGATGGGTGAGTCGTCGAAGGCGGTTCGTGCATCGTTGCGACGATGGCGAAACTGGTTGGCGTCTACCATGGCTGAAGAGCGTCGGGGGCGTGAGTGAATGGGATTCGAAAGACGGTTGAGGCAAGGCAGGGGGATCCTGGGTGCGCGTGAGGTGTTGTGTCGTTCGGGGAAAAATACGGATTTCGGCAAGTTCGCAAGGGGGGGAAAGGGTTGTACGATGAGGGGGAAAACCGTTCACGGTTGAATGGGCTGGAGGTAGGGTTTGCGCGACGACCATGGTTGCCCGTTGAAAGACACGATAGAATTCCGGTCGAGTTTTAACGTGATGGGAGTGGTCACGGGTCTCTTACGGTTCGTTGCGCCATGGGTTTACTTTCGAGCTTCGAACCATTATGAACGGGGTTGAATATCGTGCAGTTGCCGCCGAACGCGGGCGCTGCACGAGGTGTTTGCATACCGGTCGCATGCTTGGCGACCGATGGAGGCACGATGGAACGGCGGCCATTATTAGGCGACGAAGCCCTCGCGCTCGGGGCCATTCATGCGGGATTGAGCGGTGCGTATTCGTATCCGGGAACGCCTGCGACCGAGATTTTCGAATTTATCCACCACGAAACGAGAAAGGATCCTCCTGCGAAGGATGGGGGGGTTCATCGCGTTTGGTCAGCGAATGAAAAAGTTGCGTATGAAGAAGCGCTCGGCATGAGTTATGCGGGGCGTCGTGCCATTGTGTCTTTCAAACACGTGGGGTTGAACGTGGCGGCGGACCCATTCATGAACTCCGCTGTGACGGGGATTCATGGTGGGCTCATCGTGGCGGTGGCTGACGATCCGGGGATGCATTCGAGCCAGAACGAGCAAGATAGCCGCGTGTTCGCGAACTTCGCCCTCGTTCCTTGTCTGGAACCGACGACCCAACAAGATGCCTATGATATGGCGCGGCAAGCGTTTGACATCAGCGAAAAGTTTGGTGTCCCGATCATGATTCGGGTGGTGACGCGCCTTGCGCATTCGCGTTCGGGAGTGCAGGTGGGGGAGCGTCGAAAGGCCAACGAATTGAATCCGACGACTCATGCGAAGGGATGGACGTTGTTGCCGCAAAACGCGCGTGTGCAATACGCCGCGCTTGTGGCGAAGCAACCGGAAATCCTCGCCTGGTCTGAAACTTGTTCCTGGAACAAGCTTCGGTTGAATCCTCAAGGGGGTAAGATCGGTTATATCGTGTCGGGCGTGGCGCAGAATTACTTCCTCGCCAACTTCGAGCATGACGAACAGCTTCCTTCTCATCTGGTCATCGGGGCTTATCCGATACCCAAAGCGTTGATTCGCCGCCTTTTCGAGGCGGTGGACGAGGTTGTCGTCATCGAAGAAGGTTATCCGTTCATCGAAGATGCCATCGTAGGAGTGCTTGGGCCTCCTTCGGGCAAGACGGTTCGTGGGCGATTCGATGGTACGATACCGCGAACAGGGGAACTCGATCCCGATGTGGTGCGAAAAGCGGTGGGAAAAGAACCGCTTGTCCATCAGCCAAAGCCATCGTTGCCGATCGCAGGACGTCCGCCGCGTTTATGCGATGGGTGTCCGCATATCGATGCCTACGACATGATTTCCGAGATGATGGACGAGCACAAAGAGCTTCGGGTCTTCGGCGATATTGGCTGTTATACCCTTGGCGCGCTGCCTCCCTATAATGCCGCCCATTCCTGCGTCGACATGGGAGCCAGCATCAGTATGGCCATGGGGGCAGCGCAGGCGGGGATGCGTCCGGTCATTTGCACGATCGGAGATTCGACGTTCATTCATTCGGGAATGACACCGCTGGTGGGAGCTGCCGCGCAGAATACGCCGATGACGGTTTTTATCCTCGACAACTCCACGACGGCCATGACGGGTGGGCAGGATACGATGCAAACGGGTCCCGACCTCGTTCGCGTCGTCAAAGGTTTGGGTGTCGATCCGGAGCATATTCATGTGCTCGAGATGCGTCGTAAGTTCCATGAGGAGAACACCAACGTCATTCGCAAGGAACTCGATTACGAAGGCCTTTCCGTCATCATTACCGTGCGCGAGTGTGTCATCACCGCGGCGAAGAAAAAGTAGTCTCGTTCGTTCATATCCGCGCGTGGGGGTTCGAACCACGTGCATGGGAGAAGAAACTCATGGAGACCAACATTATCCTCGCGGGAGTTGGCGGACAGGGGATCGTATCGATTTCTTATGTCATCGACATGGCTGCTTTGAAGAGCGAGCGATTCTTCAAACAAGCTGAAGTGCATGGCATGAGCCAACGCGGTGGCGCCGTCAGCTCGCATCTTCGGATTTCGGACAAACCCATCCATTCGGACCTGGTTCCTCGGGGCAAAGGAACCCTCGTTCTTTCCGTCGAGCCTCTCGAAAGCCTTCGATATGTAGAATATCTTTCGCCCGACGGGGCCTTGGTGGTGAGCACCGATCCGTTCGTCAACATTCCCAACTACGGAGATGTAGAAGAAATTCTTGATGCCATTGCCGACATTCCATCGCATACGCTCATTGCATCGGATAGGTTGGCGCGCCAGGCCGGGACTGCGAAGGCACAAAACATGGTGATGTTGGGAGCGGCCAGCCCGTACCTCGATTTTCCTGACGATGTGCTCGAAAACGGAATACGTGAGGCATTCGCGAAAAAAGGCGAAAAAGTGCAGGGGATCAACGTTGCCGCGTTCCGGGCGGGAAAGGCCGCGGGCAGTGCCTATCGCGCGTTGATTCAAAATAAGGTGCGCAGCAAACAGGCGCGAAGCTTCATTGGCAGGCTCAAGCTAGGTGTGCTCGAAGATGACGCCATCGACTCGTGGTCGCGCGTATTGACCAGCGAGATGGCCCCCGCGATCACCGAGTTGCTCGAAGGAAAAACGCTTGGACAGATTCGTGGGACGCGGGAGATAGCCACGCGCGTTCTCGATGCCTCGGATGCTTCATCGCGTCTGCCCGAACTTTTGTTTCAGGATCCCTGATTCCAGATAAACCGTCCATTTTTGAAACACGAGATCGCCATGAGCTTTGATCCCACTCCCATCCGGCGCCTGCTCGATTCGATTGCCGCGGACAACCGCTTCAGTCTTTTGGAACACGAAGTGTACGCCGTGCTCGAAGCTGCCGGTTGTCGCGTTCCTGCTTTCATATTTCTTTCTCCTTCCGAACTGCCTTCGGAACAGGCGCTACAACGTTTGGGCTCCTCCGAGGTGATGATCAAAGTCGTATCCACGCAAATCGCACACAAAACAGATGTAGGGGGTGTGCGAAAGGTGGAGGCGACTCCCGAGGCAATTCGTCGGGCCATGCGAGAGATGCTCGACACCATCCCCACGAGGTTCGTTCAATGGTTAGAGGCTCATCCTTCGCTCGTCCCCACGGATACGTCTCGATCCTCGCCAGATGCGATGCGTCAAGCGGTGCATGACAGCATTCGTGGTTTTCTCGTGGTGGAAAAAGTAGCGATGCAACAAGCGGGGCCGGGCTCTGAATGGCTTGTGGGCCTTCGTCACAACCGTGAGTTTGGTCCCGTGCTTACGCTGGGGATTGGGGGAGTGGATACGGAGTTGCTTGGCGAGGCGTGTCGCAAAGGCAAGGCGGTTGTGACGGGTTCCGCGGATCGGCTCGATATTTCCTCGTTATTCGCCTTGATGAAACCCTCGCTTGCGTATCAGCGACTCGCGGGATTGACCCGGGGAGGGCAACGACTGGTTTCTGATTCGGAGATACAGCGGGTCATTGAGGCGTTCCATCGAATTGCCACGGTATTGGGTACGGATGAGACCGAAGGATGGACCATCACGGAACTCGAGGTGAATCCCTTCGTGGTGGTGGATGGAACGCTTGTGGCAATCGATGGATTGCTCAAGTTTCGAGCGCGTTCCGAACCTTCCTCGCCCCGTCCCGCACCGTCGATTGACGCGTTGTTGCACCCGTCGAGCATTGGGCTCATTGGAGTGTCTTCGAAAGGCATGAATATGGGTCGCATTATCTTGCGAAACGTGCTGGATGCGGGATTTGACAAAGATCGTGTCTATGTGGTGCGGCCTGGGCAGGAGCAAATCGATGGCGTGCGTTGCGTGCCGTCGGTGGAGGCGTTGCCGGAACGAGTGGACATGTTTTTGCTGGCGGTCAATGCGGACCAGGTACCGGATGTGATCGAGGATCTGGCAAAGCACGACAAGGCGGTGGGAGTGATTTTGATCGCGGGAGGGATGGGGGAGAAACAAGGGGGTGAAACGATCGAGGCGCGAGTCAAACGCGCCCTTCGTGACGCCCGTTCCCAGGGAAAACCGCTTGTGATCAACGGAGGTAATTCGTTGGGTGTGGTGTCTCGTCCTGGCAAATACCACACGTTGTTCATTCCTCCGAACAAGCTGCCGCTCGAGACCACGGGACGAAACAACGTGGCGTTCATCAGTCAGAGCGGTGCCTACATGATCACGCGTATGAGCAAGATGGCGTGGCTTAGTCCTCGATATGCCATGTCGACGGGCAACCAGACGGATTTGAGTGTGACGGATTATTTGGCGTTTCTTGCGGGCGATGAGGCCTTGCAGACGTTGGCTGTCTATGTGGAGGGCTTTCAAGACGGAGACGGGTTGCATTTCGCGAGAGCGGTCGAGAAAGCCGTGGCTTCTGGCAAGGATGTCATTTTCTACAAAGCAGGCCGCACGACGGAGGGCAAGTCGGCGACCAGTGGGCATACGGCCTCGCTTGCGGGCGAGTACGACGTTTGCTCCGCGATCGTGCGTCGCGCGGGGGCGCATGTGGCTCCTAGTTTCGAGGACTTTCTTCACTTGGTGAAACTATCGTCTTTGCTGGGTCATAAGCGCTGGGCCGGACCGCGCCTCGCGGCCATGTCCAACGCGGGCTATGAGACAGTGGGCATTGCCGATAGTGTGCGAGGGGAAGAATGGGATCTTCGGCTTGCCCAACCCAATCCAGATACGCGACGCAAGCTGGAAAAGGCGCTCATCACCGGAAAAATCGATTCGCTCGTCGATGTTCGCAATCCTCTCGACGTGACTCCCATGGCGAATGATCAGGTGCATGAAGAGGTGATGCGAGCGTTTCTCGACGATCCGGGGGTGGACATGGCGCTATGTGCGTCGGTTCCCTTGACGCCCGCGATGGCGACGCTGGAGCACGATTCGCGTCCGGAGTGGACCCTTGACAGTGAGGGGAGTCTGCCCAACCGCCTGGCTCGGGTGCTGACGGAAACGGACAAACCGCTGGTGGGCTGCATTGACAGTGGAGAGCTTTTCGATCCCATGGTGAGGATGCTCGAAGCCAAGGGTATTCCAACGTTTCGTTCGGCGGATGTGGCCATTCGGACGATGGGCATGTACTTGGCGGGTCGGTTACGCAACGGTGGTTGAAGGCGCTGTGGGCATTGTTGTCGAATGCTGGGCTGTGGTGGCGCATCGACCGATGATTGCGATGGGCGGACTACGGTGGGGGGGGCGTATCTGCCGTGCATTGACATCGCCGGTGAGACTCTGATAGTTTCGCTCCTCCCGAAGTAAAAAAGATCTTTCTTAACGAGATCTTGCCGCTATAACGAACGCCCTTTCTTCCCACCAAAGGCCATCATGCGGTTCAAAGTCGTTGTTGATACAGTCGGTTTGTTTGCGTTGTTTGTGGGGGCACTTGGTTTGACCTCTTCTGCCCAGGCACAGCCTCGCGTTGCGGGTACCAACGGCGAGGGCATGGACACGCATCTATTTCGTCCAGCTTTGGATTCCAAAGGATTTTTCACGGTTAATGGCGCGGATATTCTTGGTGCCAACGACGTGAGCTTTGGGCTGGTGATGGATTATGGCCGTAACTTGATGCGTCTCGAGGATGGTCATGGGGACGAGCAGTTGGTGGCGCATTCGTTTCAAGGCGTTTTCGGGTTCAACTACGGTCTTTTCAATGTGGCTACTCTTGGTATTTCGGCGCCCGTTCACTTGATGTCGGGAGATCCGGTGGAGCAAGTGGGGCCGGCAGCGGCGCCGTATGATTCGGGCGCGTTGGATGCGCAGACGTTCTCGGGGATTGCATTGCATTCGAAACTTCGATTGCTCCGGCCCGAAAGTGGTTTTGGCTTGGCGCTGGCTCTGCAAGGGGGAATTCCGTTTTCCAAAGCAACGGCTCGCAATCTCGGATCGGATCCGAAAGCATGGTTTTGGCCCCAGGCGATTGTCGAAACCCGCGTTGGCTCGAAAGACCAACTTCGGATCGGCGCCAACGCTGGATACCGCATTCACGATGGGAAAAACCCTCGCTTTGACCAACTCGAAGAAGGCCCTTTCCAATACGGTAACTTGCTTACCGGAGGGCTCGGCATCTCTTACCGGGCCATGGATGCGCTCGACCTCGTGGCCGATACGTACGCTACTCAGCTATTCGATGGGCATTCGAGTTCAAAACAGAAACTGTCGGCCGAAGCGGTTGGCGGTATCAAGGTTTTCGTCGAATCGCGTTCATTTTTGATGCTCGGTGCCGGTCGTAGGTACACCCCGGGCTTCGAGGCCGCGGACCTTCGCTTGTTCATCGGCTTCGTTTTCGAACCATCGATTGGGGACCGAGACGGGGATGGTATCAAGGACGATGTGGATCAATGTCCGGACGAGCCCGAGAATTACAACGGGTATCAGGATGAAGACGGCTGTCCGGATGTGATTCCGGAGCCCGAAGAAAAACCGCTACCCACCGTATCCGATCGCGATGGCGATGGTATTCCGGACCATGAGGATAAATGCCCGGATGAAGGTGGCGACGTCATCCGCGAAAAAGGCCCGTATTATGGTTGTCCGGATCGGGATAAAGACGGCATCCCCGATCATCTCGATTCGTGTCCGGATGAAGGTGGCGATGTCATTCGCGTGCCGGGGCCGTATTACGGTTGTCCGGATCGGGATAAAGACGGCATCCCCGATCACCTGGACAAGTGTCCAGATGAGCCCGAAACCTACAACGGATTCGAGGATGAAGACGGCTGCCCGGACGTCGGGAAGGTGGTGGTCGAGGACAATGAAATCCTCATCATGGAAAAGATCATGTTCGAGACCAACAGCGCGGAAATTCGTCCGGAATCGTTCGACTTGCTCGACGCGATCGCGACGACCCTCAAGCACCATCCCGAGTTCCTGCTCGTGGAGGTGGGAGGCCATGCCGACGAGCGAGGAACCGATGAGCACAACCTGCGCTTGACCCGAGCCCGCTCTGAATCCGTGCGAAAAGCTTTGATCGAGCGTGGTATCGCCGATTCCCGGCTCAAGGCGATGGGCTATGGGGAGTTCTGCCCTGTCGATCCAGCTCCCAATGCGGAAGCCTGGGAAAAGAACCGTCGCGTCGAATTCAAGATTCTCAAAACCGAAGACGGTGACACAGGCGTTGCTACCGGCTGCGATCGCGCTCGACAAAAAGGCATTCAATAAGCGATTCAACCGCGGCTGGAATTCCCCCTTCGAGGCTCATGCATGCCCAACGAACCAACCGTCTTGCGTGGGTTTGACGCGCGTCAGGTCAATTTTTCCGTCTGACGACGTAGGGGTTCGGCTTGCGATTGGTTGAGCATTTGGATGTAAGCGACCTTGCCGAGCAAGCGAGCTTTGCTTGTGCCATCCATGGGAGACACGAACGAAGCTTGGTGAATCGCGGCTCGAACCAGACGTCGCTGTTGTCGGGATAACCCCAAGGTTTCGTTGACTGTGACGCCTGTCACTCGCTGTGCTTTGCCCCTTCGCATGACGAGCGTTTTGCTTGGATTGACCTCGAATCCTTCGGAACGGATGATCGCACGGGCGCGAGAGAGAATCTTACCAACCCGATCCGGATAGTCACCCGAAAACGTGAGGTCATCGGCATAGCGTGTGTACGCAAACCCGTGAGCGCGTGCGAGCCCTTGCATACGGCAATCGAGCTTATGACATATCGCGTTCAGAAGTCCTGGGCTTGTCGGTGCTCCTTGCGGCGCGACCCGTGGTCCGACGGGCACGTGGACAATCTCGCCTCCGACTTCGACCGGTTGACGCTGTGGTTCGGAACACAAACAAGCGAGGGTGGTTGCCACCTCGTAGCCATATCCCATCGCGATCAAATACCCACGTATTCGAGCAAACGTGAGAGAAGGAAAAAAATCTTTGATATCGAGCCGGATGACCACGCGTCGATGAACATGCGGCTCCGCTCCCGTTCGAATGGACCGACCCTGTCGAAAACCGTGGGCAGCCTCATGGACGGGAAGCTTGTGGATGAGAAGGGAAAGCACTTTTTTCTGAGCGGCTTTCAGCTTACGTTTGGGCGCTTGAATCAAACGGTTTCCACCAGAACGCTTGGGAATGGAAAACGTGATGTAATGGGGTGTGCGTTCCGCGATGCGATGCATCGATAGGTGACGAAGTTGACCTACGCTGAGCCCAAGGGCCTCGGCCAGTTGCGCTTCGTTCCTCCAAAGCGGCAATCCATGACGCGCAAGTTGCTCCGGGTCTTCGGCAAGCACCGAGAGATCTCGGTTTTTGCAACGCATCGAATGAGAAAACCGTCGACGTGCCGATGCAGCGTCAAAGAGTCTGCTTCGTGGGTGGTGGGGGCCCCGAGAAGGGGCTTTGGGCAACAAGCGCTCGTCGATGGTTTGCTTGCGAAGCGATTGTGTCGTCTTGGGTTCTAGCTGAGATTTGGACCCGCCGCTGGCGCTATCCGACGTGGGTTCATCCTGGGTGAGTCCGGGTTCGATGGTGTGAATTGCGTTTTGTTTTTTACGTGCGAGAGCGCGAAGCAGCACAAACACTCCGGCAAGGACCATCAACGCGATCAGCCAGGTCATGGACAAATGCTCCCGGAATCGCCTGAACCACTTCGAGGCTCTGGCACCATGGCTCCCCACGTTACGCACGTGGGGACCGTGGCGGTGGAAAGGAGGCAACATTCCACTGCGGCGAAACACCGCAGCATGAGAGGCTGGTTCTGCAAAGCGCTTCCGAGAGCGGGTTCATTCATCATCGTACTCGTTATTGTCGTCAAGAAGAACTTCTGTCCCTTCGTTCGGAAGCGAAGATATCGGGTTAGCGGTCGACTTAAGTGCGGACGGATCGTGCAAATGTCGCCGGCTCTGGCGCTCGAGCGCCATGAGATGCGCGCAAGGACCTTTCGACAACGCATACGAAACGAAGTGATCACAACCACATCGCCCAAAGATGATTCTGCCTTCATCATCGAGCACGACTTCCACTTCTTCTTGCTCCCCAACCCGTCCTGTAAGGACCCGATCGCGCAGGTCGACCTGTCGTTGTATCCATTGCCCATCGAGCTTGAACTGACGAGTTTTCGTCGTTTTTCGAAGTATCGTATCGCGAATATGCACCGCACCTTCGCGATGCCATCGCTCAACCTGTACGAGCCGTGGATCCGGAGGATATATCTTCGCTTCGTCGATAGGTTCCGCCAAGAGTTCGCGATACCGAACGCGACGCGCCTGCACGTCGAATACCGCTCGCCCTCGTCGAATAAGCGTTTCGAGCGCAGCCATCGCCGTCGGTTTGTCCATGGTAGCGGCCGCGCAAAGTGTTTCCACGTCGATATGGTATTGTTGCTGAAGCAGCATCAGCGCCCTGTCGACAGCAGAATCCGACACAGACGAACCAGCGGCAAAACCAGTTCCTGTCGTCAAAGAATTCGCTGTCCATCCACTGAGCCCCAGCACGAACGTATAGCCGGGCAAACCCACAGCATAAAAACTCGGCATCGCGCGTCCCTTGAGATAAATCTCCACGTGCTCGGCATAAGGAAGCAAGGGTTCGATAAGGCGCAAACGACGTCGCCCCCACGTGCGAATGATCCGTGGTTTTGGATAACCGTGATTGGCCCCCACCAGAGGGAATCGTGTTTCGAAGGGCTCCACGACGATCTCCGCCTCTCGACCGGGAATCATTTCGTAGCGAAGTGCCCGTGGTGCGGTCTTGGCCTTGTGTTGCTGCAAGTAACGAATGACCGCGAGCATGTCGACCGGTTCGGCGCGCAACCGTGTTCCCGGAAATGCCATGGCCGCGGATATATTCAAAAACCCGCGGACCCAGCTTTCCGGCAGTTCCACCTTCTGTTCGAAGCGTCCTCCCGCTTGCCGCGTGCTCACCTCGATTCCACCAGCCTCCACCCGAAACGTGGTCGTTCGGCTCGATCGCATCTCGGCCAAGGCGCCATACAACCAGGCCGTAAAGTCCACATTCGTCGTTCCACAAGACACTTGCCCCGACGTTTCGAATTGGTCCCGGTCGATGATGAGCAGGCCGTAGGCGCTCTGGTCGCGAGAAAATGCCTCGAACATGATTCTGTCCGGATGCACCGTCACCACTGGATCGAGAGTGAACGCCGTCCACTCGTCATCCGATATCCACGTATCATCGGACCAGACCAGCGAACCAAGGGTCTGAAGACAAAAGCGGAACAAGAGAGGATTGCGCACGCGCGCAACCAAGCGCACAGGACGATGATCATTGGCCGCGAGACCTAGCAGTTGGCTGTCGCGGCCAGATTCGAGGACGCTTGGAGAAGCATACGAAACTGCTAGCGGGATCATGGTTGCATTCGGTGGTCGAAGATGGGGGGCTGCTCGCGCTCAGAGCGCAAGGAGGGATGCCGGTGCAAGATGGTGGCGATCAAGGCAATGAGATTCTCTTTGGGGTATCTCTTGTCGGGTAATCGCAGGGCGGCCCGTGCTTTGGGTAATACCACGCGTGCCGCTCGTTCCGTTCGCACCGCTTGGAGGAGTGCATCGATCGCGAGCAGGCGCGTTCGACGATGTAGCTTGCGCAGCAGCGCGGCGCAGAGCAGGTCGAGGTTGTGCTCAGACAACTGCGCAACAGCGGGATCATCGAGGGATAAAATGTGAAATCCAAGCTGGTTGACATGAATTTGCGGTGACTCGAGAAAATCGCGCACGACTCGAGGGTCGTGCAGATACGCAACGAGTTTTTGCTGGAACATCCATTGCGCGAGAGCGTTGTTTCGAAGAAGATAATCGTAGTTGCCGATGACGCCCGCCGGAATGGCCGATAACACCGCGCCACATCGTCGCGCCAATGTCTCCGGCTGAGGCTGCAGCGTCTCGTAATGCTGGACCAAAAGCCTCACGATGGCCGCATGCTTGTGGGATGCACCATGGATGACCATGGTGATCACACGGCTAGCGAACCAGTCCACGAGGGTCTCGTCTGGGGCCTCGATGGCAGCCCGAACGAGGGATTCGTAGGTGTGGGCCCAGTCTGGCCGACAATGGTGTCGAAATGAAGTGCGAAGCAGGTCGGGAAAACGACGATACATCGCCATCGCCGTTTTCTCGGTGAGCGGTAGCGCCAGCGCCAATCCAAACCCCGGATGGTTCATCTCTTGCCCAAGGCCCGCAAGAAGCAGCAGGCGCCGCTTGGTCTCGTATTCTCCCAAGCTCCCTTGATCGTCCAATAGATTGGTGATCGCGCGATTGTAAGAGGCTTCGTCCGAGTTACGAAGCAAACCCGCCCATAGAGCCAGCCACCCGTTGTCCCAGGCGAGTTGGATCAACTTGTCCAATCCTTTCAAATTGCCTGACCAATAAGCATGTCCCCGCAAGTCGAGGTGCTTCATGACATAAGGCAACACATCGCTTCCGTGCGTGGTGAGAAGCTCATAATAAACCTGAGTAGCGTTGCGGGGTGTCGTGGGCGGATGAATCCTGTCCAGCGAATCGACCCGCTGCTGCGGTGAGGCGATGGGGCTGATGGATCGAACACGCTCGGCCCATTGCTGCTCGGTAGCCTGAAGACGAAATAGCTTTTGTTCGAAGTCGATATCGCCCTTTTCGGTGGCAAGTTGACGCAACTGATGCCACGGGCCGCGTGGTTTGCCCCACAGACTCGATAGATTCGTCGGAGCGTGAGCCAGGATGAACGCCGAACACAGCGAAGGTGATCGTTGATAAAGAGCCAGGGCGGTCGGTTCATCCAGCCATGCCGATGGGAGATCGTATTTTTCGAGCGCCACGCGACGTTGTCGATCATCGGCTGCGCTCAAAAAAGCGTTCTTGAGATCGGTTCGCCACGTTTCGGCTCCCCGCCACGACCCACCGATGCTTTCCTCATAAAGACGGCGAAACAGCCGGACCTCGTTGTCTTTTCCGCATTGATCGAGCAGCTCTTCGAGTGTTTTTCTCGTTTCGGTCGCGCTCCAGGGATTGAACAAGTTGCCCCTGTCATCGTAGTAGCCGTGGTCGCCGAAGGCATTGCTCCGATAGAGTATAAACTCTCGAAATATAAAGCGATTTCGTCGGTACAGCTCGGGGGCCCACAGATGACTGAAGCCGGGGAATCGAAAGGGGTCCGAGGCCGCAAGCTGCTCGATTTCTTTGAGAAGTTCTCGATCATCGAGCCGATCGTCCTGAAGGACGCGGATGACCGCAGCTTGAAGCTCTACCGCTTTTGGGTCCATGCATCGCTCACGTTATCGCAGGGTGGTCCAGGGTGAGCCGAATTGTTGTGTGTCGTCTCCCATGTCGAAAGGCCGCGCCTGGTTCTTCCCTCTATTTCCATTGCGCATGCATTTTCACCAATCCAAAAGGTGCGGAACCATAAACAATCGCCTTGTCCTTGTAGATATAGTAGGACCACCCGCTCGGTTGTTTGCCCTTCGCGTACCAGCCCGACTCTTTGCCATCACCGCTTTGGTAGCGCCATTTGCCATCGCTTTCGCGCTCCGCGGCCCAACCCGAAAACTGCTTGCCCGAAACGGTGAACGCGTTTTTGCGCAAAGGTGTCTTTCTTCCATAAAGAACACGGGTTTTCGACATCGAACCGGACCCGCCCTCCGCCACATAACTGACGACGAAAAACAGCTTCTCGATGCGTCGCAGCTCGCCGCCCACCGAGCCGATATTGTTCATTCCGTGCAGCATCCGTTCGCCCGATACATGCATCAGGTGCTCCCCTTCGGAACCGCCCGAATAATACACGCCGACCAGTTGTCCCTGATGATTGGCGACATAGATAGCATTGGATTTGGGTCCTGGATACCACCGCGTGATGTACACATAATCGGCATCACAATCGATTCCCTGGCCGATTCGATCTCCTGTCGGAGCGTAGTCGTCCTCGACAGCCTTGATATCGAAAGCGACCGTTTTCGTGAGCGAAAAATTCGCATCATAGGTGCGGAACTTGCCCCCGGAGAACATCAAGTAGCCGCCGTTGACATAACAGAGGTTGGTGACATTGATGTCCACGGTTTTGGTGTCGACGATCTTCAAGGTGGCCGGGTCGATGATGCGAAGATGCTTGCCGTTATCCGCCGGTTGTTTCGAATTATCATTCGTCCAGGCCGGTATGATGAGCCTTTTCGTGTCAGGGTTGTAGGTGGCGTCGTTGCCGTGCCCGAGCAAGTTGGTCACATCTCCGGGAGCGTCGAACGAAGCGGTCGCAACTCGTTGCCCATCAGAAATCCGGTACTTGACGAGCTGTGAAATATCGATTCCTCCAGCTTTTTTGTGCAGAAGAACCACATAAGCATGCGTGCCGTCGGATCCGCCACCTTGAACCGTCGTATACGAAGTCGATGTGCCCGTGATGTTGAACAGCTTGGTTTCGGTGACCGTACCCACGGTCACTTCGGGCGGATCGGGTGGCGTATTGCCACTGTCCACGGCGCTATCTGACGTCGCATCCACAGCATCTTCCACGGTACCATCGAGCGCATCATCGCTATCGTCTTGGGCATCTAACGGCGCATCGAGCGCATCGGCTTCCGTGTCGACGGCGTCATCTGTTCCGACGTCTAGCGCAGCGTCCCCATCCCCATCGCCGTCCGTGGAAGGTTCCGTCTCCTCGTTTCGGTTGTCCGATGATGATGCGGCGTCGCGATCGATATCACGGTTTTCATCCCACGAACTGCTGTCCTCCGAAGTGCCGCAGGCGAGTAGAAATCCAGCCAACGCGCAGAAAGAGCGAATGACGAGGTATCGACGCATGAGATGGAGTGTATCAACCGAGGGATATTCGACAACCCCGTGACCGATGGATGGGAAACCTTTCCGACGTCTTTCATGATACAAGACAGCTCACTATCGATGGATCCGGACCGACATCTGACTCTTCAAAACGCTTATAATTTCCGCGACATTGGAGGGTTGCGGACCCACGATGGACGACGAGTTCAGAAGGGCTTGCTGTATCGATCGGACGCCCTTTCTCGACTGGCCTCGTCGGATCAGGAGGCTATTGCAGGTCTTGGGTTGAAGACCGTTGTCGATCTTCGCACGGAAAGTGAGCGAAAATCAGCTCCAGACCGTCTTGGGGACGATCGGCGCATTCGTGTGGTTCATCATCCCATGCGGGACCCAGCGGTACCGGAATCTCGTTGGCGAATGATGATCGAGCTTATCGTACGCGGTCGGGACATCGATATGGGCGCGTTGTTGCAACGCCAATACGTAGCGTTTGCCTTCGATTGCGGCGCAGCCCTAGGCGCCGTGGTTCGACTCGTCGCCGAGCGAGCCCACTTGCCCCTGTTGATTCATTGCACGGCCGGAAAAGATCGCACGGGCCTTGTGGCTGCCGTGATCTTACGAATGCTCGGCGTGTCGATGGATGACGTGCTTGACGACCATATTGCGACCAACGAGTTATTGCGTCCTGCTTTTCCACACTTCGAGAAAACGCTTCGTCGGATGAGTATGGGACGGCTGACGCCAGAGCAGATACGACCTCTGCTCGAAGCGCGCGCGGAGGATTTGGAGCATGTGTTTCGGACAATCGACGAAAGACACGGTTCGATCGAAGGCTGGTTAGAGCAGGTTTGCGGAATTGGCGCTGAGACAACCGAGCGAATTCGACAAGTGCTGCTTACGGAACCGTAGGGGTGGTGGAGCGTTCGACGGGGGACTGCGCTCGCGGTATCACCTGCCAGCCGCTCACCATCAGTCTCCCTCTCCGAAAAACTGAATGGTATCAATCACTTATTCGTTTGCTCATCCCTTCGCTTTATCCCCTGTAGTCACGTTAATGGGTAGTCTTTTTTCCCAACAGGTTTACCACAAACCGCTAGTATACTGCCCTGTTCATGTTTCGCTCTTGTCATGCCGAGAAAACACCAGGGTCCTACGATATACGGTCGTTGTCATGACCTCGAAAGTTCATGCAACGCTGCAAAAGCCTTATCATCGGCCTAGGAAACTCATCTGCCACACCGGCAGCCAGCACAGGCCCATGAACCCGTCTACCCATCTACCCGTTTGGACCCATGGCTATTGCTATTCTGCTGCCATTTGTGGCGGATCACGGATGCCATTTTCTCCGCCCAAAGGGAATACGCGGCCGCGCTCGGGTGAAATCCGTCTGCGGCAATATATTCACTCGTCAACGGAAAGTTGGGATCGACGCACGCCCAGTTCTTTCTGGTGGCTACTTGCCCTTGTCATACACCGACCATCCAATTCGACGGCAATATCACCGGGCCCATGGGGTGTTCAGGATGCCGTCTTGGAGGATGGGAAGATGGCCGCAAAGTGTACCGCGCAACAACGCGCCGAGATTCTGCGTTTGGCACAAGAGGTGGGGCCACTCGAGGCTGCAAAACGCAAAGGGGTGCCCCCAGGGATTGTGTCGGCATGGCGATGTCTGGAAAATAAAAGAGCAAAACTCGCCAAGCCCCCAGAGCCCCCAGAACCACAAAAACCCGCGGTATCGGAGCCCGCCAAACGACCTACCGGCAAAAAAGTCGCACGCCAATACACGCCATCCGAAAAAGTGGCGGCTTTGGAGTTGGTGCAGCAGCTTGGGGTGGACGAAACACATAGAAAAACAGGTGTCTCCCGCTTTTCCTTGTACGAATGGGCACGCATCCACGAAAAGGCCATGCAGCAAAAGCACCTCTCGGACCCCCTCGCCGACCAGACCCCTGCCAAAAACGACCGCGATGCCCTGGTCTTCGCCCCGACACGGAGGAGAATCGCCCCGACACGGAGGAGAATCGCTCCGACATTTAGGGGAATCGCTCCGACACTTTGGGGAATCGCTCCGACATTTAGGGGAATCGCTCCGACACGGAGGGGAATCGCTCCGACACGGAGTACGCGTAGAAAAAATCGGAAGGAGTTTCGCTGAAACGCGGAGGGATTTCGTCCGAACACGGAGGGGAATCGTTCCGACACGGAGGGGAATCGTGCAATCAAGGATGGTTTTTTGCTCAAACACGGAGGGGTTTCGCCCGAACGGGGAGGGGTTTTGCAGAATCGCGGAGGCATGACGCTCCGCAACGGTGGCCTGTTGGCTTCCGGCGATGGCTTTTCGCTTTGCGGCGATGGCTTTTCGGTTTGCGGCGATGGCAGTCTGCCCCGTTGCGGGGTCGAAGCTCGGGATGATTCTGCCGACGTCGTGGTCGCGCTCCGCCAGCGGCGGTCGATCGCTAAGCTGCGGGACTACGGGATCGGAGGCTCTTGGAATCAGCGATGGCGCAGCCGCAAGAGTCGTTCGGGAGCACATCCGAGCCATCCCCTCATTTTTCCAGGGTATTTCCTTCACGGTCACGGCCCACGAGAAACGCTCACGCTCATCCCATATTGTTCACCGCAGAACGCCAGTCCCATTACAATAGCTCAGGGCAACTGTTGGGGGTGGCCCAAGGGAAAGCAACAACCGAGGCAACAGCAAGATCCGGGAATCCTCAACTCGTATCCCTTTCCAATTCGGAAAAATAAGGGGATCTGTCAGGACACCTGCCCGGGCTACAACATAAGGCGACTTGGCCACCGCGGAATAAAGCAAGGCGCTCCTTCGAAGCCACGTCGAGGGCGATGACACGCGGTTCTACGCCATCGCCATGCGGGTTGCCGCGCGAGCCGCACGAACCGGATACCGCAAATTCGCCCAGGAACTGCGTGTGTTGCGTTTGTGGTTTGGCCCGGCCAGGACGACGCGGAGGGTGGCATTGTCCATGACCCGGTCTATGAAGCGGATACGTCGCTCACGCCGTCCTGGACCCAAATCAAGGCAAACCTGGATCACACCTGGGTGTCGCACGCCCGGTGGTTCGGTACACGGGTGTGCTGCCGAGCGCGTCGCGAAGGCGTGAGCATGTGGTGCCCAAAGCAGAGGGCTCCAACCATCGGCAAGGACGTTCGAGCAAGCCATGACTGCCGTTGGCATTTGAATTTCCATCGGTGTTCAGGACGATTCGAGGTATGCTCGGTGTCATGACCCTGCGATGTGGCGTGTGCGGAAGCGAACGACTGAGCCCTGCCTACCAATGGGTTGCCTTCCAACAACACTTTAACGTGCCCGATGCCGACAAGGGCTGGTTAGGTTCGAAAAACCTCGTCGCCACCGAAAGCGTCAAGCGCGTGTGCCTCGACTGCGGGCACGTCATGGGTTTCGTGAGCGACGAAACGCTTCAGAAGATCCGCGCGGCGACGTAGCGTGACGCTGCGGTGCGAGGATCACCGCCTCGGGATGGTTCGGCACCGAGCGAACGCCCGTTCCATAGATGCTGTTTCGCAACGACCTGCTGGTCATGCGGCTGGCTGGTGCGTCGCTGATCCGTGGAGCGGACTCGAGAATTTGTTTTGCAAGCCCTGCAAGCCGCTTTCACCATGTCATTTGCCCCTATCACCCCTTTGCCCCATTCACGCTGTGCGGCCGAATCATCATTCGCCCCTGCGGCGGCCTCGTGACGGTTCGGGTTGTTTTCGTCGGACGCCCAGGTTGAAGGATTGTCGATGATGGTTTGGCGGATGCGGTTCAGCGATGGTTCGTGACGGATGATATGTTCGTAATAATTCCGTTGCCAAACGTGGCCCGCGATGCCGGACGCACGCATCCATTTCGTCACCCCAATTTTGTACCCACGTACGACCGCGCCGATCGTTTGCAATGTCCCCCGTATCGTCGGCAGGTGCGAATCATCATTCATCCGCACATCCGTCGGGTCCGGTAGGGGCGAATCATCATTCGCCCTAACTGCGTCATCGTGATGTTCCCGGTTACCGACGCCGGTGGCACCCATTTCATGGGCCCTGACGACGGCAGGATGGCTGATCACCAAAATTCCATGAACATGATTGGGCATGACAACGAATTCATCGACCACAACATGCGGAAAATGATTTGGGATTTCTAGCCAGCATTGGGTCGCCCCATGGCCTGCCTCGTTCAAACGCATTACGCCTTCGACGACCTCGCCGAACCAACACGCGCGACCGTGGGGGCAGAGGGGCACGAAGTACGCGCCAGCGCGCGCGTAATCGTAGCCCTTCAGGCGTATCGAGCGCCGACGATGACGCTCACGGTCAAATTGTCCGTCACCCCCTAAACCCCAATCCCCTCCAATTCTTCCCAGCCACGTCCATGTCGCCGTTCAGCTTCTTGACCATCTGCCAGAGCGTTTCTTCAAATCCCACCACGGCATCGGATGCGACGTTCTTGTCCGCTTGGGTGCTCTACTTTGTAGACTTCCTCGGTCGCCCGCGCTTTTTCGGTTCACGCGCGGCTCGGGGCTTACGCCCAGTCTACATGCGTTCGAGGCCACTCCTGCTCATTGGCGCTTGATGCCGGGCAAGCGAATCCGTACTCCGGGAATTCGTGGGTCCGCGCCCACATCGAGGCGATTGCCTTGTTTGACCCATTCCGGTTGCTGAACCGTCACGTTCCCATAGCTGTAGGTAAAGGATACTTCCCCCTGGTTCGTTTCGGTTTCCACGCGAAGCGTGATGCGCTGGGGGTCTGTTCCCACGGTAGGATCGAATACTTTGGCGATGGGTCCGCGCAGCTTGGCGGAACGTACGGTCGAGTTTCCACACAGATGGAAAATGACGGGATGAAAAAATACGCCACGCCCACCGTCTTGTCGGGCCCGGTAACGAGCCACGATCATTTCTTCGTTGTCGCGCGGATGCCACCTCCAGGTTCGGTCGATATCCGGAGTAAAACCATCGACTTTTCGCATGTCTTGGGGAAGCGAGGCCATCAGTCGCGAGGCCAACGATGGATCGACGCCGACATCGGCGACAAGGGGCTCGCGTTTGTCGAGAGATAACTGAACCGTGGCCGGGTTGATCGGGCCGCCGCAGCACCGGAATCCCAGATCTGCCGAGGTTTCGCTGGGAGAACGGCTTTGCCCGTTCGCACACCGGGTTCGCACGGAAGGGTTCGTATGCCCGCCACCTCTTACCGCCGCCAGACCGCCAGGGCCTCCCCGGCCCCATTCGCTGACCGTCCACTCCCACACGGCGCCGTACAGTGCCTTGACCCCATAGGCACTGCTGCATGCGGCATACTGTTCCGAGGCGCGCAGCAAGGTCGTCGAACCGGTGCACTTACTGGCCGAAAATGTATCCCCATACGGATAGGTATGGTTCGAAGGCCCTTTGCATGCCCGTTCCCATTCGAGTTCCGTACACAAGCGACGCCCTCTTGCGGCGCATAGCGCTTGCGCTTGATCCCGGGTTACGCCCGTGCGTGGAGGTTGTGCGGGATCATTGGGATAGGGATAAGCATCGATGGTGAATTCATGCAGGTGAAGGTTGATGCCTTCCAATTCTTCGTTGGTGATACGCGGAATGCGTTGACAAGGGGTGCCCGCGACGAGGGTTCCCGCTGGAATCGTTACCATCGGGCCGGGATCCTCTTGAGCGACGGCAGGGGGGGCGGAGACGGTGGCTGGTGCCGCGCCAACGTCGGCGGCTTCTTCCTTGGTTTGCTCCATCGGGTTTTTGCAGCAGCCCACGAGGGCTGTCGTGAGCAAGGTCATGCCAACAAAGGGAGCCACAACGGCTGGATATCGTCGGGTTTGCATGGATGATTCGTCTCGTCGGGTTGGTTTGCCTCGTCGATGGTGGCGCGCATGGTTGCACAACCAGGCACCTGGGATTAGGACCGTGCGACGGTATGGCATTGAAACGGGTTCATCTGACGGTTCGCGGTAGAGTTCAAGGTGTTTTTCTCGAAGCGGCCGCGCAACGGGAAGCCAGGCGCCTCGGGCTTACCGGAATGATTGTCACTCGTCACGATGGGAGTCTCGAATTGACGCTCGAAGGGGAGGAAGAACCCTTGCGAGAATTCATTGCGTGGTCCCAGAAAGGTCCCAGCGCGGCGCGCGTGGAGGAAGTCGATGTTCGATGGGCATCGTTCAGCGGACAATTCAGCGACGTTCGTGTGTTGGAGCAGGATCGTTGCCAGGAGCGTTGATCATCTCGAGGAGAAAATTCACCATGCGAACGCTGCGAACGAAGATGCCTGGATGGTTGGGACTGGCCGTCTGGCTCGTGGCATCCACGGGGGTTGGGCAAGAGACCCCCACGGAGGCGCAAGATGCGCAAGCGCCGGTTTCTTCCGGGATTACCATACCGCTTCCCACCATTCCCCCACCCGTGCCCACGGCGCTGGCTCCCGCCGAACCTGACGCCATCGGGGAGTTGGGCAAACTCCTGGACAAACTCGCCAGTGTGCAGCCCAAGGAAAGGGATGAGGCCGCGACAGCTCTCGCGCAACAAGATGAGTCTCTGCTTTCCGCCATCGCGGCTCGGCTCATCGACTTGCGAAAAAACGCCGACCGGGAAGCCATGGGCGTGCTTCTCGAAGAAGCACGAAAACAAGCACGAAAAGACCTGAAACGAGGCGAATCCGAAGAAAGCGAACCCGCTGCCAAGAAAGACGATCCGACGAGCAAATCCCTGGCCGCCGAAGAACATGCCCTCATCGATCCCAAAGCCTCGGATTGGCTGCGCTACGTGCTGCAAGCTCCCGCGGAAACGCAACCCTATCGGGATCTGGTGGCCGTCTTGGGCTTGTCTCGCACCTGCGTGGCCATTGGAACCACCGCTTCGGCCAGGGAAATCATCAATGTTTACATGTACTTCGGTGAGATGTTCCGCATCGATGTCGAACGCCAGCTCGCCCGCATGGGCGACATGGCTTTGCCCGCCCTTATCGAAGCCCAATACCACGACTCGAAAATGGTGCGCACCTGGGCCAAGCGTCGCCTCGACATGATGGGGCGCGCCATTCCCAGCGAAGCGGTGCGGATCAACGACAACCAGGCCCTGGCCGATGTGTTGCGGGCCTATGGTCGCGCGAGGGAAGTGGAGGCCGTTCGTGTCATCGTATCGTTTGCCAATAGCGACAGGCTGCAGGTGCGCGAAGCGGCAAGGGAAGCCATTGGTCAGATCGGGGAACCCGCGCAATGGCAGCTTCGCGACGCGTACGAGCAGCTCATGGGAGACAAACCAGCCCGAAGCTGGGATTGGAAACGCACCGCGCAGGAACTTTTCGCCGTCTACGACCGGGCGAGGCTGCAAGAGGTCTATACGACCATGGACCGTGGTTTGGAACTCGCCAAGGAAGGCAAACCTGATCAGGCCATCGAATTATTCGATCGCGTGTTGGCCCGCGCGCCGATGTTCGAGCGTCGTGGGGAAATGGTGCCCGCCTATCTCGCCCACGCTCGTGCCGTTCGAGACAAAGACAAAGCAGCCGCCGCGGCCGCTTTGCGTCGGGCCTTGGCCATCGACCCGAGCGGTGACCAGGCCAATGCCGTTCGAAGCGAACTTGCACTCATCGAAGTCGAGGAGCTATCCGCATCCGGTGTGTTGGATGTCACCCTTCTCGATCGGGCGATTGAACTCGACCCTTCCAACGACAGAGCCCGGGCGTTGCGAGAATCGCTCAAGGTGGAAGTGCAGCTCGAAGAATCCAGGTGGCGAAGATACGCCGCCGCCGTGGCGATTGGCGTTGTCGCGCTGGCCGCGATGGTGTTCGTGGCGCTGCTGCCGCGACGAAAAAAAGCGCTGGACACTTCGCTTCCCAGGCTTCCCCGCACGCCCGATGCGCCGCCGCCGCCTCCACCGAAACAAGAGGAGTTGCGGTAAAGGGGGGGGCCGGGTTTGGGGGGTAAGCAAGGAAAAAGGGCGAAATCAAACGGCCACGGCCACGGCCACGGCCACGGTCACGGTCACGGTCACGGCAAACGAATAACGGCCAAGGCCACGACAACCGCAAATCGCTCACAATTCCCCCATCATCACCATCACCACCGTGCCTCTCCCTCCCCATGTTTTGTAGCATATCCTGTCTATAGCGAAGATACTTATCCGGGATTTGCTCCGAAGTATCTACAGGTGTTTCTATGGCGCTGACCAAAATTAGCTGCCCAAAGCGCGATGGTTCCTGGTCGTTGCCGGTCTGGGACACCCGTCATCGCGTCTGCAAGCTTGCGGCTTGACGGGATTGGGCGATATGAACGTGGGCGGCATGAGCGGCCGGATCACGGATGGCCTGGTCTATGGCCGCGAGCACGCCCTGGTGGAAAGCAGGGTCGCTATCGTATCTTTTCTTGAAATCAGAGTCGTTTTTCAACGCTTGCTCCAGGGCTTGGGAGTTCGAAATCTGACGGCAATACACGGCCGCACTGCCTTGTTGGAAACTATTCACCACTGCTGTACGAAGCTCCGACGACTGCACACTCTTGCTCGACATCACCTCGGTAGCGAGTTTGAACGCGGGATGCTGATACTTATTGGCTCCAATTTCCTGCGCGCGATGGGGTAAGTATCCCGCTGGCATCGACGTTGGATCCGTCTGCGCCACGATCATCAAGATCGCCACGTCGCGACTTTGCGCCGCGTAGGCTTGGTTCAATTCCTTCCCCTCTTCTTTGGAAATATCGATGATCCGTTGGAGCAACACCGTTCCCTTTACCGCGGCGATTCCCGCGGCCACGACGGGCAACGCCGTCGCCCCTTTGCGCAATAGTGCGTTCGACGATGCTGCCAGCATTCGTTCTGCATGGATCGCCCCCGCTTCCATGGCCGCTTCCGTAGCCAGAAACGTCGCCACCTCCTTGCCGCGCCGAAGGGCTCCAGCCGTGGCCGATTGCTGCTTTTTTACCTCATCAGGGCTTGGCTGGGGCTCGTAACACAGCCTTCGATCTCGAGTCTGACATACGCCAATGGGGTCGGGCATTTTTTCCTCCTATGCCTCCTGGGTCGGCCAGAAATACAATGGGTTGCTAAAAAAGATGACGAACGTTGGAATCAGAGGCATGAAGGGCAGGCACAAGACACGGAATTTTCGAAACGGGCGACACCTGCGGCCGAATAGCCAAAGCGAGGAGGCCTTCCTCCGAGGATTTACCCCCATGTCAGCAAACGATACGACGGATATCGTCAAACGTGGAGAACAAAAACCCGCGGCATATCGCGAAGATCAGAGTCCCCGGTGCAGTCGTTGTGGCCGTCGCATGGACCGTGGCGACCTTGGTTTCGACGACGAAGGACAAATCCTGTGTACGCAATGCGACAAGTATGGTCTGGCCGTCCGGATAGAGAAAACACAGGTCGAAAAGGGCTATTATCGTATCTGCCCGTCGTGCAAGGCACCGACGATGCTCCCGCACGAACTGGAGCGTACCTCCGTGATAAGGCGTGATATCTATCAATGCTCGAATTGTGGACAGATTGTGAAACTGTCCCAGCCGCTAAGCCTTGTGAAGCTGACCGTTCTGCTCGTGGCGACCAGCTTCTGGGGCGCGGCGCTGCTTCCTCTCAACGCTTTCGTGCTGCTCGTCTTGGCGATGCCACCGCTGATGTACGTGGGGCACGAAGTGTACAAACGCCTTCGTTTTCCGCGCTCTGGGCCCAGGCATCTTCCGGCCCATGAGAAAAATACTCGGGAACAGTGAGCCGACGAGCGCGCGTGGTTTTGGCCGGAGTGGCCGCGCTTTCGCCGTCAAATACAATCCACTTTGATGATACCCACGGCCACCGTCGGCAAGGCCGGAATGGAACGTTCCACAACCGTCTATCCACTTCGGTATAGGCCGCCCTTGATTCCGGCCTCGCTCGTTGTGCTGTAGCTTTTTTCAAACCCTGTATCTCACCCACCATCACGTCCTTCGACGCTGGTGGAACCAGGCTCCCACGGATGCGTCATGAGTCGTTGTTCTGTCCAAAATATATGTAAAATCAACAGGTTGTGCTTTGAGTCAGGGCATCAGACACGTGGTGGCTCCGGAGCCCGGAACCATGGGATTGTCCAGGCACCGCAGAGGGGAGGCGCAATCCTTGTCGGTTTTGCACGTGTCACAAGCGCCCACAAGAATGCCATTGACGGGCGGCGCCATATGGCAAGAGCACGAGGGACAGTGGGAAGCGCAGGTTTCGGAAGTGGGGCATATATCTGTTTTTGAACAGGAGAATAGTATCGTCCCATCCTCGCTACAAAAACTGGCGTCTGCGCCATAACAGGCGGGACTTCCAGCGCAACCGCCAGAACCGCCGCCGCCACCGCTGCCTCCCGCTCCTCCCGCCCCTCCGCTGCCTCCCGCTCCTCCGCTACCCGCAGAAGCCCCCATGCCGCCAGTTCCAGACATCCCACCACTTCCCGCCGCGCCACCAGCGCCGCCCACCCCGCTATCCGGCGCGGGAAAACAGGCCCCCAGCGCCCGGGAAATACAGCCGTTTCGCGTATTCAACCAGGCGCAAACCTCGGTGGCGCCGCAAGGGCAGGGCGACGGGCACGTCCACACGCCGTGCGCTCGCACACAATCCCCCGTGCATCCCACGACTTTTTCACCGCAGCTCGGCCCCGTGAGCACGAGTAAGTCCGGTGGGCATGTTTCAGGATTTGTTCCTCCGGTGCCCGCGGCCCCATCGCCGGTACTACCGTTCGCCCGGTGAGAAGATACACTTCGCCCCGAGCACGCCATTGCGATGGCGCTGATCACGACCGCTACGAATACGATTCCACGGTGGCTCATATAGCCAGAAGCATACTCCAAAATCGCTCGTTGGGCCGGTGCTTTGCGCGATGAGCCCAACACCCCTTGAGAAGCTGCCTCATCGTGGTACACACGCCTCACGCATCATGTCTCGCCGACGACCATGTCCCACACCGTCTTTCTCGCATGCCTTTCGCTCCAAGGTTGTGAGAGCCATGGGCATTGTCGCAAGTGGTGCCGTTTCGGCCATGCTCTGGGCAGGCTGCTCTCGCCATGACGACCCCGCACCCGTGGCGCCGTCGTTGTCATCCAGCCCCACGCCGCCCACCGTGCCGCCGGTGGTTGCCGGTTCTGGCAGTGCGCCCTTCGCCGCTTCCGCATCAGTTTCGGCAATCCCATCGCTTTCTGTCTCGGCGCCAGTGCCGGACGCCGGGGTGGATGGGGCGGTAACGCTTGGGGAACAGCGTATCTATGCGATTGCGATCGAGACGTACGTTCGCGCCCTTCCCGAGAGAAAAGGTCGTGCTCTCGGCTACTTACGAGCAGGAGCCTCGGTGCGAAGAAGCGATGCGCCCGTGGGATTCCATGGCTGCAAAGGTGGCTGGTACGCGGTAGAACCCGAAGGATACGTCTGCAATGGCCCGGATGCCACGCTCGACCATGATGCGAAAATCCTGACCTATGCGGTACCTGGGCCGAAACGCGGCGAGCCCATGCCTTTCGAATATGCAGTCGTACGCGGCAAAGTTCCCCATTATTACGCACGCCTTCCCGAAAAAGCAGATCGAAGGCGCATCGAAGGCGACGATGTGGAAAGCACCATCGCCAGCAGCTATCTTGCCCCTGACCCACAATTGGCGCGCCTGGGCGAAGCAAGGGAAGTACCCCAAGACCTGCTCGATGGCGGAAGAATACCGCGTCCTCCCGGTGCCGCTCCGCGATTGCGCTATAAGTTTCATACCGGAAGAGCCGAGCCCAAGACCCGGTTTGCCTTGATGAGCTGGTTCGAACACGACAAACGCCGATGGGCCATCACCTCCCAGCTCGACCTGATCGCTCTCGACCGCGTCCGCATCGTCGACCCGCCGTCATTTCGAGGAGTCGAAATCGAACAAGGCCAATCGTTGCCCGTGGGGTTTTTGCGTGTGACCAGCGCGGCGGGATATCGCTTCGACGAAGAAGGGAAAGTCACCGAAACCGTTCGGCTTTCCCATCGCCAGGGATTTCGCCTCAATGGGGAGAAAAAGATGCATGGCGGCAAGACGGTCCTAGGGAGTCACGAAGGCATCTGGGTGCAGGAAAGCTTGCTCAAAATCGTGCCCCCACGGGATATTCCCACGTTTGTGAAAAACGATACCCTTCGGTGGTTGGATATATCGATACGAGATCAGACGTTGGTGGCGTATCGAGGCAAGCAACCGGTCTATGCAACACTCGTATCGACGGGGAGGGGGGGAATGGGAGAGCCGGAGACGACCCATGCCACGCCGCGCGGGCTATTTGCCATCTTTTCCAAACACGTGACGGCCAAAATGTCGGGCGATGAGATTGGCGCGGAGTACTTGATCGATGACGTCCCTTACGTGCAGTACTTTCACCATGGATACGCATTACACGCGGCCTTTTGGCATGACCGGTTCGGTCAAGTGCAAAGCCATGGCTGTATCAATCTCGCGCCCGCGGATGCCGCGTGGGTATTTGCTTTCACTGGCCCCGAAGTTCCGGAAGGCTGGCATGGCCGATACGTGAAAAGCGGGGGAACTCCCGTGTTGGTTCGACCTTAGAACACCAAACAGAGAATACCACGCTACTGGTTCCTCCGCTGGCAGCGTTATCGGTTGCGTTCGTCCTCCTGTCGTTCCGAAACCGTTATCGCCGCCAGCCTCGCCCGAACCGTTGGCGCAACAGATCGCGATCAGGCATGTCGTCGCCGCGGTAGTCGCGAAGCCCGGCGGCGAATATGCGCGCAACGTGACAATTCACGGACGCCCGCTTTATTCCCCCACAACGCTTATCCTACCCGTGCTATGCTTCTTACGGGAAGCGATGCTAGTGAAATGCGAGAATTGCGGGGGCGCTCTTACGATCCCGGCGGGGGCGGATCGAGTCCAATGCGGATATTGTGGGAGCCAAACGGTTTTAGGCGGACCCGGTTCCCCACCCCCTGTAAGTTTGAGGATCGAGCCACCGGGCAAGCCCACCCCAGATACGGCATGGCTGTTCGGGCTGGTTGCTACCGTGCCGCTCATCATCGCGGTGGTGGAGGGGGTTAAATATCGAGGGATATCGCGGGACGTGGTGGCTGCTCTGATCGGTGCCTTGATATTAGACTTGGTGGCGCTAGGGGCCTGGCTCGCCTACAAGAAGGAGGTGCGCTTTCGGGCCCGTGCGCTGCCGGAGCGCGGCACCTTGATCGCGTTACGGACCTTGTCGGACGGGAAGACGGGGTTGGATCTGAGCGTCGAGATGGCAGGACGCCAGCCGTGGCTGGTGACCAGCGTCTCGAAGATCCCTGAGATCGTATTGCCACGCCTCGTCAGCGGCTTTTCTCTGCCGGTGCTGGTTGATCCAGAAAATCTGGAGCGTGTCGAAGTGCAGGGGCACTTGCTGTATTGGCTGCGTAGAGGCTGCCTCTCCCCTGGCGCGACCCTCACCGGGCTGATACCGAGGTCGTTGGCTTTGATTGGGACCAACCGGTCACGCCCCGCGAAAACGGTCACAGTCATCCCATATTGTTCACCGCAGAACGCCAGTCCAGTGTTTAGTAGCCCAGGGCAACTGTTGGGGGTGCTACAAGAGGATGCAAGGACCATAGGCGCATCAACAAGAGGGTAAGAGGGAGCGGAAATCCGGACGTCCAGACGCGCTGAGCCATTCCGTCGTTGTTCCCGGGGGATTTCTACCTCTCGCCAATTACGCACGTAGGGGCGGGTTTCAAACCCGCCCTTCCGGTACCTGGTGTTTCCTGGAACGCAGACGGATTCTCGCTCCCCAACGCCCCTTGAGCGGGATTTTCGCGGATCTAGGCGCGGAGAGGGATCCTGGATTCGTCGGTGCCCCATGCGGCATAGATTCGCATGTAAGGGCGGGCTTCAAATTCGCCCTTACAGATCTGTCAAGGCAATCACTACATGGTTATTTGTCATCCTGTCTATCCACAATCCCATAGTCACCCGGATGACGGTATCCGGGCTCCTGATCCAACAGGGCCGAATGCTCGAGTCGAACCGCCCGTGCCACGCCTTTCATCGACTCTGGTTCAAAGACGGCAGCATAGGCGCCGGAGCGGGCTATCCGTTCGGCTTTCTTTCCTCAATTAGCGTCTAACCCATCTCGTCTTTCGGTGGTATATGCTGCAATCATGCATCATTCGAGTTCGCGATGGCGAAGTGTTCTGGCGGTCCTTGGGCTTGCGGTGAGTGCCTGCGCGGCGCTACCCCCGCCCCTTACGCCCGAAGCCGAAAAACCAGCCCAGGTCGCGACAGTGGTCGCCAGCGGCTCGGATTTCGTGGCACCCGTGGCGTCCGTGACATTGGATCAGCCCGAGCAACCCTTCGTGGCTGCTGACCAATCCGTATTTCGATTGTCCGAGGAGGATCCATATGTCGGACGGCCCGACGCGTTGGTTACGTTGGTGGTATTTGGGGATTTGCAATGCCCGTTTACCCAGCGCGTGATGAGCACCTTGAAAACGCTGCTGAACCGTTACGGCGAGCGGGACCTGCGCGTGGTGTGGAAACACTTGCCATTGGATTTTCACAACGAGGCAAGGCCCGCGGCAGAAGCTTCCGTGGCGATCCATAGAATCGGTGGCTCCCAGGCGTTTTTCTGTTTCGTGGCAGAAGTTTTCGCCCACCAACAGAACTTGGGTCCAGAAACATACCGGGCCGCCGCTTCGACTTGTAGCGTCAATCCCGGCGCCGTGGAAGCCGAAGTGCGCGCTGGCTACCCCGCCCAAAAAGTCGATTTGGATATCGAAACCTCACAAGCCGTGGGCGTTCACGGCACTCCCACTTCCTACCTGAACGGTATCTACGTCTCTGGCGCTCAACCCGTCGAGGCGTTCACCAAAGTCATCGACGAAGAGCGTATCGCCGCCGAAGCCATGCTCGCCGATGTCCCGCCCGGCGAACTGCATACACGCCGTGTCGCCATCAACTTTTCCAAACGCGACGATCCCCTGGCCGCACCCAAACCCGTCGCCGCGCCAGATACCACGGTGTATCACGTGCCCATCGGACGCTCCCCCACACTCGGCTCGCCGAATGCTCTCGTCACGATCGTGATGTTCCAGGATTTTCAATGCCCGTTCTGCAAACGGTCCACGACCACGATCGAAGAACTCCGCCGTATTTATGGAAATGAGTTGCGCGTGGTCCTCAAACACAACCCTCTTCCCTTTCATCCGCAAGCCATGGACGCGGCTAAACTCACGTTGGAAGCTCGGGCGCAGCAGGGAGAAGCAGGCTTCTGGAAAGCATACGACGCATTGTTCCACGAAGCTGCGATTCAAGAAGACACGATCGATCAAGTGGCCCAAGCCCTACGCCTCAATGCGCAAGCCGTCCGTTCCGCCTTGACGGGCAATCGTCATCAGGCCGCCATCGACGCCGATATGCAGCTCGCAAAACAACTCGGCGCTCTCGGTACGCCCACGTTTTTTATCAACGGGCGAAAACTGGTCGGCTCGCAGCCCATCGACGTCTTTCGAACCCTGATTGATGAAGTGAGCGCTTCGGCTCGCGTCCTGACGACACGGGGAGTGCCACGCGCCAGGATTTATGACGAAACGATCAAAAATGGGGCAACCCAACCGCCCGCGCCGTAAGCATCTGCGTGTTCCCCAAAAACCAAGCCTCCAGAACCCTCCTTGGTACACTAGTAACATATTGAAGTTATTGATAATAATTAGTTTGCCCTGAAGGTTCCGCCCCCCGGCCAAACCGGTTTGCCCCGCGCGCCCCGGCTAGCCTCTCGTCGCTTTCCTTTGCTCCGCGTTCACGGCACAATGAAGGATTGCCCCCTGTGCATCCATCTCGAGGTGAAAGCATGAACTCTCGTTTCCGGTTTGGTCTGTTCAGCTCCCTGGTTTCGTCGGCCTTGCTCGTCGCGCCTCTGAGCGTTGCGGGAGTCGTCGCACTCGACGATGGCTCTTTGGCCCCTGGCGATGCGGGGGGGGAGGATTGGTTTGGGTATTCGGTGGCGGTGCAGCAAGATACCGCGGTCGTGGGGGCGTGGGGGCACCAGGGCGAGAAGGAAAGAAGCGGCGCGGCCTATGTATTCTCGAGGACTACGACGGGGTGGGGGGCACCCCTCGAGCTAACCCAAGCAGATCCCGCCTACGATCATCGCTTTGGCAATTCGGTGGCCCTTGCGGCAGGCGATATCCTGGTGGGGGCCCATCATGACGAGAGCGAGGTCTGGGCATCCGGTTCCGTATACATCTTCCGCCACGACGGAAGTGCATGGAAACAAGTGCAAAAATTGCTTCCCGATCAAAAGGTCGACGACGGGCGCTTTGGTATCACGCTGGCCGCCTCGGAGTCCACGGTCGTGGTGGGAAGCCGGGCAGGCGAGGCGTATGTCATCGTACAAGAGGGCGGAACCTGGAAGCTGCAAGCTGTATTGAAGGCGAATGACGGGGCTGGAGCCGATGAACGGTTTGGATTGCGGGTAGCGATCGATGCGGATGTGGCGGTGATTGGCGCCCCCGATGCGACCGTGAAGGAGTCATTGGATGGCGCGGCGTATGTGTTTGCGCGAACGGGTAGCGCGTGGACGCTCGCCCACAAACTCTCGGCTCCAGCGGCAGCAGCCTATGACAGCTTTGGCAATGCAGTCGCCGTCAGTGGCGATACGATCTTGATCGGTTCGCCGTTCGATGACGAAGCAGGATCGGACGCGGGCGCAGTGTACGTGATCCGAAAAAACGGTTCGACATGGGACGTCCAAGACAAAATCATGCCCACGGGTTTGAAGGCTGGAAATAAATTCGGTGATGCTCTTTCGATATTCGGGGATATCGCGGTGGTTGGCGCTCCTGGCGATGACCAGGTGGCCACATCCGCGGGAGCTGCCTACATACTCCAGAAAATCGCTGGAACCTGGACCGTCCGTGACAAGATCGTGCGGTCGGCCTCCGGCGCCGAAGATGGCTTCGCTACCGCTGTCGCTACCGATGGAAAGACTCTCATCATCGGTTCTCCCGGTGACGATCACGCGGCCACCGATGCGGGTATGGCGTACTCGTATCGTCTGCTTTACGAAAACGGTGACCCCTGTACGGAAGCCTCATCGTGTGTGAGCGGCCATTGTGTCGATGGTGTTTGCTGTGAATCTGCTTGTGAAGGAGGGGCCACGACGAGTTGTCGCGCGTGCCGGGAACACCTCGGTTCGACGAAAGATGGGGTATGCGGTTATGCCTCCACCACCATCGAGTGTGCGCCTTCGACCTGTACGGGGCCTGGAATCGTTCGCCTTGCAGGGATGTGCGATGGTCAGGGCCAGTGCGGCGAAGGCAAAGAATCAGCGTGCAACGGGGGATTTGTGTGCAAAGAAGGGGCGTGCCTCGACTCTTGCGGCACCGCTTCCGAATGCATCGATGGATATCGATGCGATGAAGCCAACGCTTGCATCGCGTTGGCGGCCAATGGCGACGCTTGCGCGAGCGAAGCCGAATGCGCGAGTGGATTTTGCGTTCAGGGGGTGTGTTGCAATGAATCGTGTCACGATGGCACCTGTCAAACAGGAACGTGTAAGCCATCCGACGGGCACGGGGGAGCAAGCGGTGGCGGAGGCGCGGGCGGTAGCGGGGGTTCCAAACCTTCTGCAGCCTCCTCGGACGATGACGATGGTTGTGGATGCAGAACGGTGGGGAACCATCAACGCTCAGCAGCGTCGTTGGCTTGGCTGCTCATGGCTGTGCCGTGGGCATGGAGAAGGCGAAACCGCTGATGGCGAGCGCTCACACAAGCGGGCGACGTCGGCGGATCCATAGCGCAACGACGGCGAGAACGAGGCCCGACGGCCAAGGGCCTTGGCGAGCGCCGGCCGTGACGCATCCCGCACAGGCTCCATAACGGCCTTCCTGCGGTTCCGCTGCCGGGCCGTCCTCAGTGCCACCATCACCCCCACTCGACTCTCCCGTGCAATAGTACCCAGACAGATCGCAAAAGGGGCGTTCTCGCGGGCAATGCTCGTCTTTCAAACATTGACGGCAATAATTGGCTTGCGTGTCGCAATAGGGGTTGTCTTCCGTGCAATCCGTGTCTTGGACACAGTTGACGCACGTTCCTGATGTGGGTTCGCATATCGACAAAGGAGCGACGCATTTCGTGAGATTGCTCGTCGAACACTCGCCACACAATCCGCTGGGTTGACAGGCGGGAGCCGATGATGGGCAGTCCGCGTCCGAATTGCACTCCCGGCATTGTTTGGTAGCGGAATCACAGATGATCTTGTTGCTCCCGTAGCAATCATCATCGGTGATACAGCCGACACAGACATTCGTACTTGGGTCGCAAAGAGGCGTATTCGTATTGAGACAAGCGGTCGAATTGCCAGAGGAGCATTGGGCGCAAGTTCCGTCCTCGAGACAAGCAGGCGTCGCCTCAGGGCATTGGATATCCTCCTTGCATGTCTCGCAGGTTCCGGACCATCCGCAAACCGGCTTGGCTCCCGAACACGAGGAGGCCTCGCAAAGATCACAATAATCCACGAGCACTGGCACATTCGAAGGCCCACCCCCGTCGAGGAAATTGCCCGCGCCCCAACACTTCAGATCACCGTTCGAAAGCAGCGCGCATGCGCCATGATCTTTGACCGAAACCCACTTGGCTCCGCTCGACAGACCTTCCACTGCTTGCGGCGTATGCGCGCACATCTGGCCGATGCCCGGACAAATCTCCGTGGTCGGATGCGTGGTCCCCAATTGACCGTGCCGATCTCTTCCCCAACACCAAACGGAACCATTGGTTTTTACACCACAGCCGTGCGCCACGCCCGTATCCACATGAAGCCAGGGGCCCGCGCCCGCGGAAATCGTGGGAACCGCGCGGTTGACGGTGTCGCCCGTGCTCAAGTGTCCCTCGGTATTGTCTCCCCAGCACCACAAGCTCTTGTCGCTTTTCTTGATGATGCATGTGTAAAAACCACCGGCCGATACGTATGCCACATCCGTTCCTAAGGCGGTTACGGCCACCGGCGTCGGCTTGATCCCGTCCTCGAGCTTGATTTCTTGCGATGTGCCATCGCCAATCTCGCCGTACGCGTTGTGCCCCCAACAATACACCGAGCCGTTTTTCATCAACGTGCAGGTGTGTTCGAACCCAACCGATAGCTGCGCTACCTGATCACCCAGGGCCGTGACTTCCCGCGGAGTCAACGCATCGGCATCGCCGTTGACCAACCCATCTCCCATCTGGCCGTACGTGTTTTGTCCCCAGCAATACAAGCGTCCGGCAATCGTTCGCGCGCAGGAATGCCAGCCGCCCGTTCCCACTTCCGCAACCTTGTCCCCAGGAATATTGATTTTCACCGGCTCGGCAATCTCCGGAACTCCTGAGCCATCTCCCACCTGACCGTTCGAATTCGCCCCCCAACACCAAAGCGAATCGTCCTTCCTGATCACACAATAGGTTTGACTCTCCCCATCGACGTTCGCGATGGCTTTGACATCATTGCCAAGCGCCTCCACCTTCATCGCTTTGGTCGTCGTTCCATTCCCACCGCCCGGCCGGTTCATCCATACGGAGCCGTCGGTCTTGAGGGCTACCCACCCCATGAACGGTTCCCCAATCCCTTGAACGTCCGTAGTGCATGGACCGAGGGCAGATTGAACGACACCCAAAGCTTCCGCGGGTGCTTCCATCTGCGATTGACAAGATACGCCAAGGACCACGATCGGAAACACACACATCAAAAAGCGGAAATGATGCTGCATGAAGGGCATGATAGTGTGTCCCCGTGCCCTCGGCCATCACGACATGCCTTTTCATGATCGACCGCAGCATTGTGGGCCGCATGACCATGATGAGCGTATGCTCCGCACCCCCATGGGTGGTTGGAGATCAGGTACGTCGATCGGCTTATTTTTCGCGGCTTTTCTTGTGTTTTTCGGCTGTTCCGCCGAGCCGTCGTTCGACGACCTTTCCGAACCCTCACCCCGATGGCCTCGAATGCAAGAGGCCGTGACGGCGGCCTCGTCTTTGCAACATATTGAATTATATAATAAATTTTACGATTCCCCAGGGCGCTGTCCGCTCGGTCTCGCCTCGACTCATTTCCCAAGTGGAAACGACCTCTGCCTGTTGCCTTGCACCGAAAGCTGCCCCGCGGCGACGGATCTTTGCGTCGAACACCCGCAAGACCAACCCTTCGGTGTGTGCCTGACCGGTTGCGATTGGCTGCGCTTTCCAGCAACCGGATGCGCGGACTTTATGACGTGCCGGATGATGCCAGGGGTGTCTTCCGGGATGACGGAGCCCGTTTGCGTGCCTCAGGGGCCCGTGGAACCCTGTATGGGCGACGAAGTCACCCAGCCGAATCTTGGGTTGGAAGAACCTCCCGGTATCGATGGCTGTCCACCGGGAATGGCGAGGATCGGCCAAACCACAAGCTGCATCGATCGCTGGGAAGCCCATCTCCTGGTGGATAACAGCGATGGCCGCCGATATCCCTGGTCGCCCTATTTCAATCCGGGCTCACGCCGCATCAGGGCCATGAGCGCTCCAGGTGCCGTCCCACAAGCGTATATCGACCGATTTCAGGCGGCACGGGCTTGCGTTGCCGCGGGAAAACAACTCTGCTCCCGTGGACAATGGACCGCCGCATGCCGTGGCCGAAACCGTCGTCTCTATCCGTATGGTGACAAGCACGTCGAAGGCGCCTGCCATGACCATCGAGAACAGCATCCGTTGATCGAATACTTCGACACCAAAGCACCGTGGATCTGGAAGCAGATGGGACACGCATGCCTCAATCAACTCCCCGTCTCCCTATCCCGAACCGGACAGTTCCCGGAATGCAGCACGCCGCAAGGCGTCTTCGATCTCGTCGGCAATCTCCACGAATGGATCGATGACCCCAAAGGAACATTTGTAGGCGGGTTTTATGTCGATGCGTCGGTGAATGGACAAGGCTGCGCCTACACCACCGTCGCCCATGGGCCCAAGCATTGGGATTATAGTATCGGATTTCGATGTTGCGCCTCGCTGCCAAACCCGCATCCAAGCAATGGCAGAACGAGGTAACCTACCGCTTTTTCACCGCGCCCCAAACGGCCGGTCGCCCATGAGGCGCCAGCCCAACGTGAAGTTGCAGTCATTGCCTTGTCCGCGTATCGGTGGATAATGAGAGTATGCGGATACTCCTTCCTTGCGCAGTCGGTTTGCTCGGCTGCTCGACCTTGCTGAACTACGACGATGTGGGATTCAGCCAGCCCGATGCGTCGGCAGATTCGAGCCTAGAAGCCACCATCGATGGCCAGGGGGCATCGGGGGCAGGGGCAGACGTGGCAGTGGACTCGACGACAGACGGAAATGCCGCGGGAGGCACGGGGGGCGTCGATGCCAACGCTTCCGATGTCGTGGGCGATCCCGCGCAAAATCCGTGTGAATCCGTGACGTGTTCCGGGTTTGGATCCTGTGGGCTGGACGAAGCGGGAGCACCGATTTGTCAATGTATCCAAGGGTATCACGCGGAAGGACTCGCGTGTGTTCAGGATGAATCGTGTACGGGCGTACAATGCGGCCGATGCGGCAACTGCGAGGTGATCGCCGGCAAAGCCACCTGCACGTGTCCGAAAGGCTTCAGCCACGACGGCAAAAGCTGCGTCACCGATCCCGATCCCTGCGACACGATCGATTGCGGTCCCGACGGGTATTGCGTTCCGGAAGCGCATTGCATGGTGTTGGGCGCTTGTGTGGCACGGTGTGATTGCAGCAATTGCGGCAATTGCGGACCGAGCAACGATGGTCGTTGGGACGATTGGCAGGAGTATTGTGGTGCGGAGCCCAACCAGGGACCGGCCACCATGGCCTGCAACAAACCATGCCCGGCCGGCGAGGGATGCTTGCCGTACTCACAACCGATTTGTTGGCCGATGGAAGGCTGCTTCAGCCTGTAACCGAAGCTCCTGTTACGGACACCAATAACTACAGTCCGCGCTCACACAACCCGTGGGACCAATCAATGCGCCGGCCGCCATGACTCCGCCCGAATGGCTCGTCGCACATCCTATCTGGCATTGATGATCGCCGGAAGGGCAGGAAAAATAACACGATACGAGAGCCAGGCAGTCCGGGTTTTCCGAACACGATGCGCAGGAACCCACGCACTCACTGCGAATGCAAGCATCACAAGCCGGATTGCCGGACTGCACCTCGCAGGTGTTCGAACCCATGGCGCATTCGACCGGACACTTCTGCGGAACGCAGCCGTTGTCTCCAGCAAACGCCGTGGCCGCGCCAATGCCGCCAGGGTTTTTCATGCCGCACGACGACCGACAGCTTTGATCGTTCGGGGGACAGGCGCTTACGCATTCCACCAACGCCACACAGGATGGGTTGTCCGCGCAACTCTGACAGGAAGCAAGGCAATGAGAGGATACGCAGGCATCGCAACTGGGGTTGCCCAAGCTCAGATCGCATTGGGAAGGCGCGTTCAAACACTCCACACTGCAATGCTTGGGCACACATCCGCCTTGCCCCATCAGCGCGTTCGCCATGGTTACCCCCCCGGGATGTTTCGACGCGCATTGCAGCAGACACGTTTGATCATTCGCAGGGCAGGCCAGCACGCACTCCACCAACGATGCACAAGATGGATTGTCAGCGCACGTGGTGCATTCCGACATGCAATGTCCCGCGACACAAGTGTCGCAATCTGGATTTCCAGTAGATAATTCACATGCTTGCGAACCTACCACGCATGCGCTCAGACACTGTTCCCGCAAGCAACCTTCCGGACCGACCAACGGCAAACCGTCTTTGACACCGTCTGGATGAGCATCCACGCAAGCCTTCATGCATGCGGCATCGCCTGTCATGCAATCCAAGGCGCAGGCCACGAAAGCCTTGCATTCCGTGCTTTCATGGCACGCGTAGCATTGGGTCATGCATGCCTTCGCCATACATGAATCGCAGGAAGGATCTCCGGTGGATAGAGTACATGGCGCCGGGGTTGAACCACCCGAACCCGCCGGACCGCCATCCTCGATGCCTCCGGAGCCGCCGGGGCCTCCCCCGGTTCCGCCCGCGATGCTTCCCCCGCTTTCCCCGCTTCCCCCGACGTTCTCCGCACCTCCGCTCCCCCCGTTGGCGCCCCCGCCGCTACCTCCTTTCCCTGGGGTAGCGCTGTCCGCAACGCCGGCGTCCGGGTTGGACTCCGCTTCCAACGTGCGACCGCCACAGCCGCTCAAAGGCACCACAAGGAGCAACGGCCAAAAAGATGAAATAGAATGAGTCACGTTGCCATACCTCCACCCCTCAGAGATAGCACCGCTGGACAGCGCGCGCGATCCCAGAAAATCGCGGTTTGCTTCCATTCTGCATCCCGCGCGCATCGCCCTCTTGCAATTGGTCCCGCTTGTTGTAAACAAGAGCCCGTTCTCACCACGCCGAAGTGGCGGAATGGCAGACGCGGTGGACTCAAAATCCACTGTCCGCAAGGGCGTGAGGGTTCGACTCCCTCCTTCGGCACAAGATTCGTCGCGCATCGAACAAACAAAAACGGGGCCTCGCTCCGAAAGCGAATACTGCGAGAAAACGCATGGTTCCAGCCGAACGACCCCAGAGCCGTTTCGCTTCCTCTGCTGCCAGACCAGGAACCCTTTGCGATCACCGACCCTGCGGTGGCTTCCCCATACTATACCGAAATGGATAGCCCCGCGCGATCGAATGCCTCCCGATGATTGGACTGGTAAAGGCTATTTACCAAGCTCGATGGATGCGGCGCAAACGCCTTCGATCGTGGATGCCGCTCCGTTCAACGTTCGCACGACACACGCGTTGTCAGGCGTCGAAAGGACGGTGACTTTCGTCATCTTTCCCCCAACACCCTCCCAGCGAACCCGAACGAGTTGACGCCCTTGCACGCAACGGTCCAGCGCCGCCTTCTTATCCGCAAAGGGTTTGCCAACCGTCATGGTCCCCAATAACCCCCCGAGCCCTCCTCCCTGCGTGCGGCATTCCACGTCTTGTACCGTGACCCCATTGATCGTCACGGTTTGTATATGCATGTTGGCACCAGGAACATCGCTGGGGCGCGCGGGTTCCGGCGGCGGCGGTGGTGGAGGAGCAGACGGCTCGGACTCCACCGATGGCCCAGGTACCGGCCTGACCGCAACATCCTCGCCCAGTTCAGGTGTTTGTTGGTTGCCCGTCGGCTCTTGCGCCCCCTCGGTGGCTTCAGGCTCCTGGGCAGATTCCACGACAACAGGTGGCGTTGCCGTCTGAGGCTCTGGCGATGTCCCCGCCCCACATCCCACCACGAGCATGCCCATGGCACCGATAAGAAATACAAGGTTTCTCATGGTGCCGATGCTATCTCACACTACCCTCGATATCCACGATATGGCGTATCTATACGATTTGTATCGCAAAATCATTTGATTGAACCCACGCAAAGGCGCAACGCCGCCCCCGCGGACCCACTCCCACGCGCCTTTGGCTTTGGTGCTTGGAATCCCAACGACCGTCGATAACCCCCGAAATCAGGCCACACGCAATACTCCCCCCTCTTGCTATCGAACTGCTAAATTATTCAATAATAACAATAGGTTATGTGATTCCGGATCGGCCCGTTGGCAGTCCTGGGCGGGACAAATATCCCAATAACGACGCTCCGGGATCGGCATCGGATGCCCCCATCGTAGTAGAATCGTCCTCGGAAAAACGAAAAGACACACCCCAACGAGGGCCAGTTTTTCACAAGTTGCGCGCGGGATCCGTTTTGCTAGATGTTACGTGCTTGACGCGGGAACCCCAAAGTCTCAGGGTCGCACGAGGGGGTCCGTTCGGACCTTTCCGCCGAAAAAGAGGACCAGCTTGCGTACCACGATCATTGCTCTTCACCGATCTGGACGGTGTTCGTACGTTAGAATTAGCGTCATCGGCTCGATCCTGGCCGCGGCTCCCATGGCCGTCGCGCAGCCCACCACGCCCACCGAACCTCCCCCCACCAACACCGTCATGCCGGCCGAAAAAACAGGTCGCTTGATCGTTCGCGAAAAAAATGGATTCCCCATCCGAGTCCTCATCGATGGCGTCGATCGAGGCATCACGCCGTTGACCCTCGACTTACCCCCTAGAAACTACGAGGTCAGCGGAATCGCTTCGACCGTCGTCGCTGCCGCCCAACAGATTTCCCTACAAGAAAATCAACGGCTCGACATCGAACTCGAAGCCGTCCCCGCCATGGCCCGCGTGAAAATTCATACGAGCGATGGTCATGGGACAATCCAGATCGACGGTAGAACCCTGGCAGAAGGTGCCTACGAAGGAGAACTGCCCGTAGGTGAACACATTGTGCGCGTCGAACGGGATGGGTTCGAGCCGTGGGAGAAAACCATCCAATTGGCGCACCAACAAGTCATTGTGGAAGCCGTGACCCTGGACCGCAAAGCCGATGTCCTCCACGCCCACGGCGCCAGCCATCGCGTCAAAGATGGCCTGTATGGCGGTTTTCACGTGGGCTTGGCTCTCATGCCCGCCGGAGCGGATTCCACCCTGGATACCGGCTGCGCTTCCATCGGCGCCACCGAATGTGAATCCTCCAAACCTTGGGGCCTCGGTTTGCAAGGATACCTCGGTTATTCCCTCGAACCCCTCGGCTTCGAATTGTTGCTGGGAACCCTCGGTGACTACGCAAACCCCAAGGCACACTTCGATGGAAAACATGGGTCGTCGGTCAACCCTCTGGTGGCGCAGCCCGCCCGGGAGGAAGAATTCGAAATCTTCCGGGCTGGCGTGCTGGGCGCCATTCGTGTTCGTGGCAGCGTCGATATCGCTCCCGTTCGTCTCACCGGCGCCCTCGGCGCGGGATTGTCCTGGAAAATGATGGGAATGACCCGTTCGGTGACGACCACCGACGGCAGCAATGGCACGAATCGCTATCTTCCCGATGCCGTGAGTTATTGGTCGCCAGGTGTCACCATGGACTTGGGCGGGCAGTTCATGATTGGAGAAACCACCACCGTCTCGGCCGGAGTGTGGTTCTGGGCCGAAACCGCATCAGACAAAGCAAGGACCCAAAGTGAGTCCAAACGCGTGATCGTCTCACCACAAGAAAATACGCCCCCAAGACCCATTGCAACACCTGCGTACGACCTCGCCAATGGCGCGCAGCTCTTCGTGGGACCTTACTTGGGGATGCAGTTCGGCCCCTGACTTACTTGCAGGGCTCCGTCAAGTGAATGGGAAGAACGGCAACGGGCTGTCCCGATTGCGCCGCGGATACAGATAGCATTTTCGCCGTGTCCCGAAGGGTTTCACAAGCATAGCCGCAAATACGAATCCGCCCCAAGGCGTCCGTATTCCATCCACTATCGCCGGAAACCTGCTCAGTACAATGCTCGTTGTACGGAATCGTCTCTCTCACATTCGTCAATGGATTCAAGTACGTAACCGTGCGATGGGCGATGTCGTTCACCACAGCCACCCCTTCCGGCGCATCATACAAACAACTCCCCAAATCCGCCGTGATCGTCTGCAACGCCAACGCACCAGCATTGGGATCTTGCGTGGCGTCAAATACTTCCGTGCCTCCCGCCAACGCAAGCTGCGCAGCGTCCGCAAGTGGATCTCGCCCCTGTTGGTCGGTGGCCGGAGGCGCCTTCAGCACCACGAAATACGTGTACAACCCTTCCGCCCGCGCCGCCGATACAAGGTCCAATAAGTCCGACCCCCCGGCACAATGCGACAAGAAATCCCGATTCCCAAGGACCAGCACCGCTCGACGATTGAAATCTTTGGTGGGTGCCGTCGGTGTCAGGTTCTTCAGCGCCGCGTAGGCACCGTGAGCCGATAGCGCCGCATCGAACATCACGGGCGAGTCGCTATTCCACACATTCCCTTCGTTCGCAATGATGGGCGCCACCGCTTCCCTTGCGTCCTTGGCAAACATAAACGGAACCCCCTCCGGCCCGGTAGGCGCCGCAAAACGATTCGTCGCCTCCCCACAATCCGAGGCCTGCCCCGGTAACAACGAAAAGGCCACCCGTGTTCGCTCAAATACCGGATCCTCGAGCGATAACGAGAGCAATTGATGCAAACCGTCAGGCCCAAAGTACGCTCTCATGCTGTCCGATCGATCCATCAATACGTAAAGCGCACTCTCCGTAGGAACCAACCGGCTTCCCGATACACACGCCGCAGGCCCATACAAACTGCTTTCTCCCGATACGATTTCCTGCAAATCGTCTTCGCAAATCGGCTGCAAGGGCGTCTTCGATGCACAGAACTTCGTCGCCCATACCCCAAGTATCTTGCCCGTCTTGTAACGCGAAGTGCATAGACTGGGCGCAAGACGAAAACGAGTCCCCGTGGGATCGTCGACCAGTACGAAGCCTTCCGCCTCATCGAGATCCAATACCTCGGACGTAAAGTTCTCATGCACGATCCGCACGTTCAAGGAGCCATGGGCAGGAACCGACGCCCCCTGCGGTATGTCAATCCGAAATTCGCACGTATCCGCATCGACGAGCTGCGCGGGAATCGACTTGGTGGGAGGAAGACATCCCCCCACATCAAAACATGTATTCGTTTTCCCAAACACCAGCCGATCATCGAAATCCACCAGCTTCGATGGATCCACGTCCATCTTCTGACATAACCCGCCCACACACGTCTCCCCCTGAGGACATGACACATCAACGCACGCATGCTTGATGGGCATCGGCAAATACAATGCTCTGTTTTCGAGATAGGTAGAGCGGCGACGACGCATCACCGTGACCCCGTCTTCCCCCACGTCCGGCTGACGCACGACACAATCTGCCGAAAAACTGCTTTGATCCCGGCCAAAACCCAGCACCGTCACCGTGACCGGATCGTTCGGACTGTTTTCAGCCGACGTCGCCAGGGTGCTCGGTAACGTCACGGAGCCATCCGAGACAGGATAGGAGTCACAAAACACAAGGCGCCCGCTGGATTGCACCACGACGCCCACGCTTTTGATTTCGTCCGGTACGCGCATCTGGGTGGTCATTCCCGCGACGAGCTGCGTGGGCTCATCGGGCGAACAGCCCAGGCTGACCGCTATCAATGCCCCACAACCGACGGTTCGTATTGCCTTTTTAACCTTTGGATAGAACAGGAAAGGTCGATGGGTAATTTCCATAAGCATTTGATTCTCCGTGGTAATTTTATCAGCGAAAACCCGTAGGCACGTTGCCGGGAGCCCACGTGCCAATGATTGGCGCCTGTTCCGTTGGTTTTGCTATCGCGTAGGTCGCCAACGCGCCGCCCGCCAATACCGCCACCGACCCTACCGTCCACCAAACCCATGCGGCCCCTCTCGCCTCCCGAACCAACGGAACCGTCATCGTTCGAACTTGATCGTCACTCAAAGCAATATCACTCGTATACGTCTCAAACCCGTCTTTCTTTACCATGAGCTGATGACCCCCCGTTGGCAAGATTCCCTCCCACGATCCTCGCCCCACGGCCTTGCCGTCGATCATGATGGTGGCATCGGCTTCACTGACACGAATGCGCACTTTCCCATCGTGACGTTCGCGCGATAAGGACAAGGTCAATCGGACCGGTTGATTCCAATGAACATCGCTGGTTTGACGCGCCGTGACGAATCCCGCAGCCCTCGCCTCTATCGTGTGGCGCCCCACCGTTAGCTCCCCTTTGAATGGAGCAGGCCCCATGTCTATCCCATCAACGAAAATAACAGCCCCCACGGGAGAAGGCACCGTCACTTCCACCAACGCCGTCTTGACCACCGGATCGAGCTTGATATCAATGAGCCCCGGCTGCCCACTCGCAATCTCTACCTCCTCGATGTGGTCGCGGTAGTCCGGCTTGCGAAGTCGAACCTCATGACGCCCCACGTCGACGGAAATCGGCCCAAGAAACGGTGTTTGACCCGCCTCCTCCCCATCAATGAGCAGCGTTGCCCCTTCGATATTGGCCCGCACCGTTAGCATCCCCACGAATGGTTCTACCGCCGCAATGGCAGCTCGCGTGGTGCTGATATCTTCTTCGGACAATTGCGCGCTACCCGTGTCCAACTGCTGTCGCCACACCGCGGCCGCACGAGCATAACGACGTAGGTTTTTGTCGCATACGCCTACGTTGAACAACACCCTCGGGTTGCGCGATAAGTCGAAGGCTCGCATGAACTCGACCCGCGCCCCTTGGTAATCCCGTGCCTCAAATAGCTCGATAGCCAAATCCCACGAACGACGCGCTTCTTCTGGAAGCTCGGCGCGAATCGATGGCCGTGCTTGCGACTTGGTTGGCTTCGCCTGTGCATGCACCACGGAGGGAACCGACGATGCCAGCATCGCCAGAACCGATACCATCATGATCGCGCCCCTCATCGTCGTGCCCCTTTCTCTTCTTGCATTGCCCGAATTGTCATCTGATTGCATCGCCTCAATGTTGAATCGTGATGTCTCCGATTTTCGGTTTGGTAGACGTTCCCTCGGGTGATGGTGGTGGTGGTGGCGGCGTCGTTGCCTTTGCCGTGGAAGTCGTTCGAATCGGTAGAGTGACTTGCACCGACGCGGAAGCAGAAGGAATCGACGACGGCGTTTCTTGCGCCACAACCACTATCGGAGCGCTCGATGCCGTAACCGTGGTCGGTGGCGGCGGTGTTGTGTGTTCTACGACGGACACCGCAAGCGATGCAGGGGGCGTGTCCTGCGCGCTCGGCCTGGAAAAAAACCATAGCGCCGCCGCTGCCAGAACCATGGCTCCCACGCCGACCAACGCAAATGCCATACGTGATGGCGAACGTGCCCTGCCTTGCATCGCCGGCGCCGCAACCCCAGCCTGTGACGTCACCAGCGAAGCAGGCACCACGGCTTGTGTCTTCTCAGGTGCGGAAACGCCCGTATACCCCGTCGCCGCGGGTGCGGTTTCCGACGATTGGGTCGTACCCGAAGAAAGCATCGTATGAGGCAAACCCGTGATTCGAGCCGCTCGTCGACGGGCTCCCTCCAGGATCGGCAAGCTCCTCGCGTCGCACCATGGCGCAAGCGCTTCGCTGAGTTCGTACGCCGAGCCGTATCGATCGTTGGGGTTTCGCGCGAAAGCACGACGAATGACCGCGGCCAATTCTTCGGGTACATCCGGTCGGAATTCCCGCAACGGAATCGGCTCTTCCGTCGCGATCTTGAGCAACAACTCCGTGAAAGTCGAATCCGAGTCAAACGGCGGTTTCCCCGTCAATAACTCGTATATGATGACCCCCACCGCGTACAAATCAGTCCGATGATCCGCTAACTTCGCGCTACGGGACTGCTCCGGCGACATATACAGCGGCGTGCCCAAGAGCGAGTTCGTCTGCGTCAATTTGACGTCGCCAGGTTGCTGAAGCTTGCTAATGCCAAAGTCCAGCAGCTTGACGAAATCCGGATCGCCATCTTTTTCAATGACGAAACAATTCGATGGCTTCATGTCCCGATGCACGATCCCAGCGTCGTGGGCGGTCTGCAATCCACGCAGTATTTGCACCGCAAAGTGCAAACACCGAGGAATACTGCCCAGCCCCGGTGCGCCATCCCGCTCCAACACATCCGCCAAATCGATGCCCTCGAGGTACTCCATCACCAGGTACGGCGTGCCCTCTTGCAATTGCCCCACGTCGAACACCTTCACCACGTGTTCACTGTCGATGCGCGATGCCGCCACCGCTTCGTTGATGAATCGTTCGACGAATCCTTCTTGTATCGATACGCCCGGATGCATGAATTTCAACGCTACCGGGGCCTTGCGTATCAAATGCGTAGCCAACGCCACCGCCCCCATGCCGCCCGCGCCAATGAGCCGTTCACATCGATACTTGTTATCGATGACCGTACCTGGTTCAGGATAAAGATTGGCGGCCTCGGGCGGAATGGTCATGGCTTTTTCTCGCAGGCGTGCGGTGGCCCGTTGAGTATACCTTGCACCATGAGGCTGTGTCGGCAAGCCTTTGCGATTCTGTCACGGCGGCCACATCAAAGGAAGCAGCACCACCGATACCCCAAACGCCAGAAGCGTTACCGGAACTCCCACTTTGACGTAATCCATGAAACGATACCCACCAGGACCCATCACCAAAAGATGCGCCGGGTGAGACAACGGACTCGCATAACTCGCCGCCGCTGCCATCGACACCGTCATCATCAGCAAATGCGATGATATGCCCAGCGTACTCGACGTGCTCAGCGCAATGGGGGCCATCAACACGACAATGGCCGCCGATGGGATGACTTGCACGCCTATCACCGTCACCGCAAATAAGGCCGCGATGACCGAGCGGGGACCGTACTTCCCAACTCCCGCAATGAGCATTTCCGCCGCAATCTGCGAAACCCCCGTGGACTCGATGGCCGCCCCCAAGGGAAGCATGCTCGCAATCAAAAATACCACCTTCCATTCGATCGCCTGATATGCCTCCTCCATACGCAAACAACCCACCAAGACCATCAACGCTGCCCCCATCAATGCCGCGATGGAAATCGGCAAATATCCAAGCATCGCACTCGCCAACACCCCCAGCATGATCGCTGTCGCCAGCCCCGCCTTGTCCAACCGCGGTGCTTGCGCCGCCGCTTCGTCCAAAACCACAAAATCTGGATCTCGCGCCATCAAGGCTAGGTCACTGCGTCGACCGTAGACGAGCAGCGCATCACCGAATTGTAACGCTTTTTCCTGGAGCCCCGTGCGAAACGCCCTGCCCTCTCGCCAAATCGCAAGCACGCTCACACCATATCGCTCACGAAACATCAGCGCCCCAAGCGTTTTTCCCGCAAGTGACGTGCGCGGAGACAATAACACCTCCGTTACCCCAACCTGCTGAGATTCCAGCTCAGCTACCTCCGCCTTGCCCGGCTCCCGAATCTCGAGAGCTTGAAGAGCATCCAATACCTCAAAATCCCGAGATGACCCTTGCAATATCAGAAGATCCCCCGCCTCGATCCGCTCCGTCGGCGATGGCATACACCGCGCCTCCCCCCCACGAATCAAACCTACCGCTGTCAATCCAAACCCGTGGCCCATCCGACTGTCCAACAAATTGCTCCCCGCTAGCACAGAACCTTCCGGCACACGCAACGGCAACAACTCCGCACACCCACCCGCCAATTCCGCCGCCTCTTTGCGATCCAGCCAATGAAGCTCAGAAATCAATCCCAATTGCTCCAGACGCCGCAAGGATTGCTCCTTGCCCTGCAGTATCAACCGATCCCCCACCACTATCTCGTGCTGACGAAGCGCCTCGATACAACCATCACACCCCCCCAACGCAAGTACATGAACACCATGCTCTCGCCGCAAATCACTCTGCACCATCGTGAGCCCCACAAGCGGTGAACCCTCATGCACAACCCCTTGCCCGATCGCTCCACATAACGGTTCCAGCCCCGCCAATTCCTCTCGCGATTCAATCCGAAGATGCTCGCTGCCATGAAAACGTCGCAGATGATCCGGACGCCCATGCATGATCAGTCGATCCCCCAACGACAAAACCTCATCAGCACGAGGTGCCAATAGCAACGCCCCCCGACGTTGGATCGCAACGACCGTCAAGTGCAACGCGGAGGCCAAGTGGCTTTCCGCGAGCGTCTTCCCTAAAAGTGGTGAATTTTCAGGTAGTTGCGTCGAAAATAGATGCGCTGCCAAGTCATACGACCTGCCAAGCTCATCGGTGGCTGCAGACGGGGAACGTTTGGGAAGAAGATGACGCCCCCAAAAAGCAACAAATGCCGTCCCTACGACCACAATCGCCGCCGTGACCCCCGTAAAATCAAATAACCCAAATGGCTCGAGCCCCGCCGCCTTGAGAGCCTCCGTAGCCAAAATGTTCGGCGTCGTCGAAATGCTCGTGAAAGGACCCCCAAGCAAACACCCCAACGCTAGCGGCATCAACAACCGGGAAGCAGGACGACCGCTACGACGAATCAACTCCATCGTCGGCGGCAACAAAATAGCTGCAACCGTCACCGTATTGATGAGGGCCGATAACAGGCTCGACACAATCATCAGCACGACGATGATCGTCGGTTCACGGCTTTTCGCAAAACGAAGCAGCGGTTTCCCAAGACGATGAGCAACTCCCGTCCGCGTCATCGCCGCCGACAATATGAACATCGCCCATACCGTAATGACCGCCGGATTCCCAAAACCCGCAACCGCTTGCTGCGGCGTGACCAGCCCCGTAAGCGCAAGCGTCGACAATACCAACATCCCCACGAGATCGGCGCGAACCCACCCCCCAATGAACAACACAAACGCCACAACGATGATGGCCAGCAGCGCGAGCATCGATGGCGTCACGACCAGTCTCCCCACACGATGAAAGAAGTAGCTTCAGCCAAACGAATCACACCCCCGCACACGTCGGGATACCAAGGGTGACGATTCGGTTCAGAATCAAGCCGGATACAAATGCATGCCATGGTTCGATGATGGCTTCGCCCTTACCACGGTTTCCTATCCTGCCAAGCACCGCGTCTCCTGCCACGATGGAATTCCGACCGCCGCTTGCCCAAGAGCCGTCCGTCACTGTCAACCTTGTCCCTCGCGCCATCTTATAGCTGCCCTCACATTGCCGTACGACAACAGCAATTGTAGGATTGACCTTGGTGACGCTTTCCCATGGTGCCAAGCTCCCGCCCTGACCACCCCCATGTGCTCTGCTATCCGCGTTCAACGTATCGACGACGTCCGTATTCGGATTCCATGCCAAGGAAAGATGCGAGTGCCCGGCCTGGTATTCGCCTCCGAAGCCATGATGGCTGATATCCGCAAAGACGCGAGCCTCGATCAGGTCGCCCATGTCGCCCATCTGCCAGGCATCGTCCACCACTCCTTGGCCATGGCCGATATCCATTGGGGATATGGTTTCCCCATCGGTGGCGTCGCCGCTTTCGATGAGCACGACGGAGTCATTTCCCCAGGAGGAGTTGGCTACGATATCAACTGCGGCGTGCGCCTCCTTCGAACCAGGATCCCGCTCCAGGACGTGCAACCCCATCTTCCGGCGCTTTCCTCGGAACTTTTGCGCGCCGTGCCTTCCGGCGTCGGCTCGAAAAGCCACCGGACTCTTTCCGACCAAGAACTCGAAACCGTGCTGGTTCAAGGCGCCGCTTGGGCCGTCACGTCCGGATTCGGAAGAACCGCGGACCTCGATGTCACCGAGGAACGAGGAACCATGCGTGGGGCAAACCCCGGCACCGTGTCCGAGCGCGCCAAAGAACGCGGCCTTTCTCAACTCGGCTCCTTGGGCTCCGGAAACCACTTCTGCGAAATTGGCTGGGTCGCTGACGTATTCGACGAGCAAGCCGCAAACGCATTCGGCCTCTCCCAAGGATGTATCACCGTGCTCCTGCATTCCGGAAGCCGCGGCCTCGGTTACCAAATCTGCGATGACTCGCTGCGTACGATGCTCGCCGCTTCCGAAAAATACCAAATCGAATTACCCGACCGCCAACTGTGCTCCGCTCCCCTGCATAGCCCAGAAGCCATCGCCTACCTCCACGCTATGACCTGCGCGGTCAATTACGCCTTCGCCAATCGTCAGATGCTCACGCACTTCGTTCGACAGTCGCTCGTTCGTTTCTTCGCCGAACCAGAACCTTCCCTGGGGTTGGACCTTGTGTATGACGGCTGCCACAACGTCGCAAAATGGGAACGACACAACGTCGATGGCAAACCACGGCGGCTGTGTGTGCATCGAAAAGGAGCCACCCGGGCCTTCCCCGCGGGCCATCCAGACGTTCCCAAAGCGTACCAGCACGTCGGTCACCCCGTGCTCGTCCCCGGTGATATGGGGCGATATAGTTATGTGGTGGTAGGAACCCAGCAGGCCTTGCACGATACTTGGGGGTCCGCCTGCCATGGGGCTGGAAGGGTTCTTTCCCGCCAGGCAGCTCTCAAGATGTCGAAAAAGAAAAAGATTTTCGAAACTCTTCAGGCCAAAGGAGTCTGGGTGCGCGCTTTGTCCAAGCGAACCGTTGCGGAAGAAATCCCAGAAGCGTATAAGGACGTGGCGGATGTCGTTGACGTCATGACACGCGCCGGACTTGTCCGACCTGTCGTGAAACTCGAACCCCTTGCCGTCATCAAAGGTTAACCCCATATAGCTGAATTATTCGTTTTCCTATGATTCATTGAGCGTAACTCTGGTTTGAGGTTCCCTTGGCATCGCTGTTTGCACGTATCTTGGCAAGACCCCGGGTGAATCCCACCCCATCGCCCTTCGAAATCGTCGCGCGAGCGGCTCCCGGGCCAAACACCGTCATTCGTTTCGTGGACGAACCCTTTCGTGTCTCCCCTCTTTCCGTGTTGATCGTCAATAGCCCCAAACCGCCAATCAGACCGTTGCCCGTGTATGATGTCGATGGCGGTCCTTTCGCCGAACTCGTGTTGCGACGAAGCCCCGACCGCGAATTGCCTCGCTTCGAACTCACCTTTCCAGAAGGAATTACACCAAGCTTGCCCTCTTTCGAGTCGCATTCCGTCTCCTTCGCATAGCTATCCGCTCCTGCCTCTTCGATCCATCTGCCTTACGACCGTCGCCGTGCCACCTTCGGAGTCGGCATGACCTCGCTTGCTCATCGACATGCTTCCCCGAACATGATTGGCTACCATAGCTATCTGCCCCGTGCGAAAACGCTCATGGAACCGTTTCGTCAACAGCCACAGCCCAAAGAACAACTCCTTGCCCCAGAACGACTTCACGCGCAAAACGAAGCTCTCGCGAGGTACGTGGATAGCGCGCGACGCAAAGCTTTCGGTCGCAACGACAAATATTCCATTGCCGCAACACCCGACAATATCCAAATCCCCTGGCGTTATGTCTTGCCAATCATCGTGGGCTTCATCGTCGGACGTATGCTCCCCACCTTCCACGTTTCTTTCGAACGATCCCTTCTCATCGGTTTGCTATCGGCACTTGGTCTGTTTGCCGTGGCCTTCCTGCAAGACGTGATCCGTTGGATCCGACGATGAACTCATTCGCCCCTCCGTGATGTTTTTCAATGCCACCACGTTTTTTTTCATGCTCAACGTTTTCCCCGAGAATTGAACTGGCTTTCCGGTCGAGCCGGAAAAAATTCAGGGCAAGCGCCTTGGAGTTCTGACTTCTGAAAAAGGTCGTTAGACAGCCACTCCCCGCAGGTCGGAGACCTTGACCCGTGCGCTGCCCTGTTAGGTGGCTGCCTAGCTGCGGAAACCTCTTTCCATGGGCATCGATAATCGATGCGCTCGCCCTGTGAGAAAATCCTCGCCGCCTTGACGAACGAATCTCCAATGAACTACCAACCCTCTGGCGCTTCCTTCCGGAAGCTAAAGCCTTCGCAAATGCGATAACATATTGAAAAACATAGTTAAATTAGTAGTTCCATGAGCGATGACCCAACTTCTCACAGCTCCGTTCATCCAGACGAGGGCGTGAGTGACTTCGAATACCCGTGCCATCACACGGTCGGGGTTGGACCCCATCCGTTGCCGTGGCCGGAAGACGATCGGCTCGACCCGGAATACTTACGCAATGGCGACCGGCGTAACGTGTTGGACAACTTCCGGTATTGGAAAAACGAGGCCATCGTCGCCGTGCTCGACACTCGACGAAACCCTTTGCACGTCGCCATCCAAAACTGGGAACACGATTTCAACATCGGTTCCATCGTCCGTACCGCCAATGCCTTCAATGTTGCCGGCGTACATATCGTGGGGCGTCGCAAGTGGAACCGACGCGGTGCCATGGTCACCGACCGGTACTTGACGGTTCATCATCATGCGGATGAACCGCAGTTTTTTTCATGGTTGCGTGACAGGCAAATCGTACCCATCGGAGTGGATAATTTCGAAAATGCGGTTCCTTTGGAGACGTTTCGCTTGCCCCGAGATTGCTGTCTGATTTTCGGTTCCGAGGGGCCTGGCCTGACGCCACGAATGGTGGCTGGCTGTGAACAGCTCGTGGCCATCAGCCAATATGGTTCCACACGGTCCGTCAACGCCGGAGCGGCCGCCGCGATCACCATGTACCATTGGTCGCTTCAGCATCTCGGGCCTTCGTGATGGACCCGCGAAATGAAACCCACGATGGAACACCAGGCGTGATGGAAAGGGAAAAGGGCAGGGGACGTTGCCGATGATGTTTACGGAGCACAGTATCGCGCGCCTCGAATTAATATGCTCCGTTCCGTGGGGCCAGGGGTGAGGACGGATACGGCTGTCATTCGAATGGACCGGGGGCCTCTCCGGGGGGAGGAATATCGTGATCCGGAGGCGGAACGGGCTGGGCAGTGTCTTCTACGACATCGTCGGGGGGCGGCTGCGCAAATCTCGAATCCTCCGACTTCACCGTTACGGTCTGGGACGGCGTAGCTGGAGCGTATGGACCTGGTGCGGCTCCCATACAAGCCGTGAGAGACATCGCAACCCCAACGAGAATGCTTTGGCGAGGATAGTTGGGAGTGGTGGCGTGGGCTCTTGGCTTGGGCGAACGGGCGCGTAGTCGGGTCGATGAAGGCATGGCGTTGTCCTTTTGCCGTTAACGATCGAGCGTACCGTGATCTTACACCGTTTGCGATGCCTCCCTTCTGGACGTCGCCCGGGCTGTGCGCTACCAACCACACCTTGGGGCTCATATCGTGATCGGAAAAAAATATATCGTTCGAGGACGAGTGCAGCGCGTGGGTTTCCGTGAATTCGTGCGTAAAAAGGCCGTATCTTTGGGCATCATCGGCTCGGCCACCTCCCCGACGGCACCGTGGCCATTCATGCCGGGGGCGTTCCCGCTGCCTTGGAAGCGTTCGAAATCGAACTTCATCGCGGACCGCGGCTGTCGCGCGTCGATACGGTCGAAGGCTCACCCGCGGATCTGCCCACGGACGGCACCTTCACGACCCGATGAACGGTGATGCTCCTGGGGGTCAGAGCCTGATCGTCGCTTGCACCCAACCGGCTTGTCTGCTTGTCTTGCCCGTGATGCGGCAGATTCTGAGCCGGGACGAAAGCTGGCTCCGATCGACGAAGCATCTTTTCAACCCATTCACGAGCCACGCATGAAGCTGCATTTGCATCAATTCGGAAACCACCGTCTGCGTTGCCAATTTGAAGACCCCGAAACCGCTCGCGCGCTTTGGAATGAATTCATTCCCGCCGTGCTTTTTCATGTCTTCGATATCAAACGCCTCGAGCCGAATACCGAACTGCCCGTTTTGCACGGTCAAGGATTCGTATTCCAAAACAAATTGCTGACGGCCTTCGGTGAAAAATTCGATGTCGTCATCGTGGATTCCGAAGGCTTGAAGTCTCTTGCCAATCGAGTCACGAGCGACGGTAGCACCAATTAGCGCGTGTTCGCTCGGCCATTTCCCGTTGTTCGGAGGCAAGGGCGATGAGGGGCATGGGCGTGTAGAATGATGGCTCCAGCCACAGGGTCGAAATCTTTTCCCTTGGCAATGGGTATCTTGCTGTGTGTTGCGAACCTTCAGTGTCACTTCGATCGCGCTGACCGCTGGGATGACACGCCTCCCCTCGCGCAACCAAGCTGCGAACCCGGCACCATGCGATGCCAGGCAGGGCTGCAGCGATGTGACCGGATCGATGGACGCACGCGCTGGAACATCATTGACGATTGCGCCTCTCGTGGACTGGTGTGCGCCCCGTCGTTGCTTTCGTGCGTGGCGTGCTTGCCTTCAGCCAGAGACTGCGATGAACAGACCGTTCTGGTTTGTCGTCAGGATGGGTCAGGCTTCGACCCCGCGGGTTTTTGCGACACCACGGACGGATACGCATGCCGAAATGGACTGTGTACGCATCTTTGTTCCCAAGCTTCTGTCGTAAAAAGCAATGTGGGCTGTGAATACTGGGCTGCCGATCTCGACAATGCCAACGTCAGTCCAGACTCCAACGCCGCGGCACAACAGTTTGCTGTCGTTGTTTCCAATCCTCAATCCGACCTGTTTGCCAGTGTCGTTGTGGAACTCGACGATGCGCCCGTAGGAGCGCCTTCCCAACCACGAACGGTGGGGGAAGCCTCTATACCGCCCTACGGATTGCACGTGTTTTTGCTCGGACCACGAGAAGTGGACGGCAGTGCCCACGGCTCTTTTGATACCGGACCCGGCACGGCCCTGACCCGACAAGCCTATCGCGTGCAAAGCCATGTGCCGGTGGTCGCGTATCAATTCAATCCACTCGATAACGTCAATGTGTTTTCCAACGATGCCTCCTTGCTCAAGCCCGTGGAAGCACTGCCCGGCAGCGGCTTGATGGAATTGGGATACGTCGTGCTCGGTTGGCCTCAGACCATTGCCATCACCGACGATCCGGATACCAATTTCAATCCAGTGTCGCCAATTCAACTCCAAGCGTTCGTCACCATGATCGGAACGCGCCCCGATACCCACGTTCGTTTCACCTCCGCAACGCATGTGGTGGCTGGAGAAAATATAGGCCCCCTTGCACCAGCCGATACCCTGGAGGTCGTGCTGCAACCCTTCGACGTCCTCAATCTGGAAACCGGTGATTTCTTGTCGGATTTCACAGGTTCGCTGATCGAATCGGATCAACCGATCGTCGTTTTCTCCGGGGCAGAAGCTGCCGATGCTCCGCATTTCAAACGCCTCGCGGATCGTTCTTGCTGTGCCGACCACCTCGAAGAACAACTCGATCCGCTGCGAACCGCGGGTACGACGTTCATTGCGCCGCATAGCCCCAACCGAAGCAAAGCCGTCGCAGCAGCCGGCGCGTTGATCTCCGTGGTTCCCGAACCAGAATACTACCGCGTTCTCGCCCTGTCTGCCGAGGGGCCAACGACCATCGTTACCAACCTGCCCGAACCAGACGATCAATGGGTGCTTCCGTCTCGGGGAGCTTACGTCGATCTTGTCTCTTATCACGACTTTGCCCTCGCCGCGGACCGCCCGATCACACTCGCCTCCATTCAAGCAAGCCAAGATGCCGCGGGAGTGCGTCGACCCTATCCCGGGGGGGACCCAAGCTTGGTCCTCATCCCGCCCACGCAACAGTACCGAAAAGATTACGTTTTTTTGACACCGGACAAGTATGCTTTCGACTTTCTCATCGTGACGGCTCCTGCCTCTGCGAACGTCATGATCGATGGTCGTCCCCTCGATGAACTTGAATGCGAAACCGCATGGGCCAATGGTGGGGATGCCCCTACGGTCGCTGGAGTTGCCGAAGCGCGAGTGCATCGATGCCCTTTGAGCTTTCCTTTCATCGACCCGTTGCTCCCACCCGAACAAGGCGTTTTTCAAGGAACGCAAAACGATGGGGTTCATCGCGTGCAAAGCAATGAAAACGTAGGGTTGATCGTTGTGGGGTTCGATGAACGGGTTAGCTACGGATATGCGGCTGGAACGCAACTCGAAGCGATTGCCGTTCCTTGAAGAGGTTTGAAAAACTACAGCGGTTCCCCACAATACGGACAGACTCCCTCGTTCGAGCATGTCGTGCAAACAACGACACCGCAGTTTTCACAGTGGCGAGCCGTGGAGACGATTTCACCGCAGATGGTGCAAATGTCACGGCTGGGTTCCAGAACGTAGGTTGCAATTCTCTCCAACCAACCCGACCACATTGTCATCATGTTGCTCCAGGGGTTAAACAGACGGCTCAGTCAGACAACGTCCGAGGCCGGACGTTCCCTACACCCCCGGTAACGCTCGACGAAACTCGATGTATTCCCCTGGGTGTCTACTTGTCCTGATCATATTTTGCCGCGGAAACGAAGTGAATCCGCTCGATGAGCAAGGGATGATCCGGGTAGCGGGGAAGCAAGTCCTGCAGCAATGTCAAGGCATCATCATACAGCCCTTGACCCATAAAAAAATCCGCCTCTTCAAAGGCTTCTTCCAGCCCCTCGTCGACGATGAAATCGGGCTGAGGTGCATCAGAAGGCTCGTTGAAACTTGCGTCATCGAACGCATCGGCAGCGTCGTCGTCCGCAAAAAAGTCGGGAGGAGGTAGCGAGCCAGGCGATGGTTTGGCAGTGCGAGACAGGGTGGTTTCTTCGAGTTCCCCCAAATCGTCGTTGGGTGAGAAATCATCGTAGGCTTCAGCCAATTCCATGTCGTTCGGATCTGGAGGGATCGAAGATGGGATTGTCCAAACTTGCGCCGTCGGTGCCGTGTGTTGCACAGGTCGCGGGGCCGGCGGAGCCACAGCCGGACGCGGCAGAACCGGGGGCGGCGGTGGTTGCATGGGCGACATCGCACTCATAGGACGTGGAATCGGTGCTGGCGGTGGGACGGGAGGAAGGTTTGGATGGCTATTGATGAAAGGGCCATGGGCAGGAGGATACGTGCTGGCCGCCGCGACCATCTCCCCTTCCAATTCGCTGATGGATTCTTCGATGAATTCAAAGGAATCTTCGGACAAAGACACACTGGCAGGGACGGCTTCCTCTTGGGGAGCGTCCACCGAAGGCATGGGCACTGGCTGAGCCCGATCGGGATATACCATCGCCTCGAGCGTCCGCAACTCCTGGTCCTTCGGATTGTCCTTGCGTAGCTCATCGACCAACGCCTGGGCAATCTCCAAATCGCCGTTATCATAGGCGATCTTCACCATGAGTTTACGGACTTCGAACGCCTTGGGACGCTGGCCGATAATGGTAAATGCCCTGGCAAGCACCCGAAGCGTTTCGATGTCTCGTTTGGTAGACAAAAAACACGCTTGCATTCGCGTCAATGCCAGCATGGCGTCGCCAGGACCATTGCGATCGAGATATAGATCCGCCACGCGACGAGCCAGGTTGGCATCGGTATTGCGACGCCTCGCGACGTCATCGAGTGCGACCAAACCTTCATTGACACGACCGATAAACACGAGCCTCTCGCCATAGGCGATGAGATGATCATCGGCCTCTTGGGTCATGCCCTGGGCTTGGAGCAGTTCAATGAGCTTGCGACGACTATCGAGATCATCTTCCTTGAGTTCGACGATCTTTCGATAGATGGCGGGCAACTCGGCATCTCGACCAGCTTGTTGTAGATGGGCAGCGTATTCCTGGTAGGTGCTGAGCGCATCGCCTTTGAGACCGGCTTCGAGATACAATTGCACGAGTTTGTCGACAACCGGCCCATAATGCCCCTTGGTTTCGGGTAGATGTTGCTGGATGAGCGAGCGAATCTGTTTGTAGATTGCTGTCGCTTTGGCCGAAAAACCTTGGGCGGCGTAATAGGAGGCAACCTGCTCGTATGTGGTTACCGCGGCTTCGTACGCGCGCATGCGAGTTTGTAAGTCCGCAACCTTGAGCATGACCCGGTCATCACTCGGGTTCGCCTTGATGAGCTTCTGATACTCGATGACAGCGCGATCCAATCGCCCCTTGCTCACAAGCTTTTGGGCGTCTTGAAGTATCTTTTCGCGATCAATTACCACGGTGCCGATTGCTCGTCATACCTTCCGATCCACGGAAGACAAACCATGAGGGTTCTGACTTAGCGACCAACCCTGCACTACGTCAAGATCTCCGAACGAAGTTACCCGAAACACCAAAGGTATTTCGCGAAGCCCAACGATGGGTCGTTCAAGCCGCCGGGATCCTCATCGTGCCGTGCTCCTCCACACTGTCGATGGGCCTATAGCCCACACGGCTTCGGGCATCATCAATGTCCACCCACCGTCGATGGTTTGCCGATACTCCAAAAAACACATCGAATTTCACATCGTTGGGAGCTAGTACGCATCGTTTTACCAGTTGAGCGGCATCACGACGGCTGCACCACAAGGAAGATAGTTCCGCTCGAGGATGGTTCAAAGGGTCCTCGAGCCAGCCCCACCGAATGCAGATCACCGATAAACCATGCACATCCGCAAATATTCGCCCAAGGGCTTCGCCCCAGAGTTTGCCACTCGCCACCCGATCGATTGGTCTTGGCACCGACGTTTTGGTGACCATCGGTAGCGCCATCGGCAGGTCGCCCCAACGATGGTCTCGGATGGATCGGTACGGTTCCTCCTGCAGATAACCCAGACAAACCATGGCCGAGGAACCATAGATCACACGGCGTATCGCCGCTTGCCGACTCGCTTCGAAAACGTTGTACACGGCGGCCCGGCTGCTCTCCTGCGCGTCGGTAACACCATCGTCCAAGTGAATAACAATATCCATGCCTTCAACTATTTTTAGAAAATCATGGAAATTGCACAGGTCCGCAATATGATAACGATCTGGCGGCAAAGCACGCCCCGCAACCCGATCGGCATACGTCCACGGCTCCGAAAGGGAACCAACCCCATGCACCTCGAAAAGCCCCGGTTCTTTCCTTAGTTCCAACAAAACCGCTTCGGAAACGGGTCCAGGAATGCCTGTGAGTAGGATTTTCATGGGTAATGGGGACATGGTGGACTCCTTTCTCCCCACGCTATCGCTCTCCCTTCCCCTACTCCTTGACCTGACAATCGCCAAAAAATCGGTATCGATCGAGAATATCTTGTTAGAGACGTCTACTAACTATTGACGTTACTCACAATCGGAATTACATCCACGAAAAGACCTTCACCATCCCGTCAAACCCGCGAATCGTGCCCTCATGACTCTTGACCAGATGCAAGACGGCCTGCCCTTCGTCATCGATACCCTCCATTCCCAGGGCGAACTTCGAAGACGCCTCGTCGATATGGGATTCATCGCCGGCGCCGAAGGCACCGTGCTGCGTCGCGCCCCCCTCGGCGGACCCATCGAACTGCGAATCGGTCGCTCGCGACTCGCCCTTCGCCTCACAGAAGCACAACTCGTTTCCGTCATCCCTTCCCATGCGTAGCGCCCCACCTCGTGGCGAATTGCCCGTGGTTGCTCTCGCTGGCAATCCCAACGCGGGGAAAACCAGCTTGTTCAACGCACTTACCGGGCAAACCCAACACGTTGGCAACTATCCGGGCGTAACGGTCGAAAAAACTTCCGGTATCGCAAGCGCTGAAGGTCGACGCATCGAAGTCGTCGACCTTCCCGGCACCTATAGCCTAACCGCCTATTCGATCGAGGAAATCGTCACCCGGGACTTCGTGCTTCAAGAAAAACCCGATGTCGTGGTGGATGTGATCGATTCCACCAACCTCGAACGCAACCTGTACTTGCTCCTGCAGTTCCAGGAACTCGGGGTCCCCGTCGTCGGCGCTCTCAATATGGCCGATGAGGCGGAGAGTAAAGGAATTCATATTGATATTCCGCTACTTTCGAAGCTTTTAGGGATCCCCCTGATTCGTACCATCGGCAGCCGGGGGGTGGGTAAAATAGAATTGCTTCAAGCCGTTTTCGATGTGCTCGATGGGCGTGTGGATACCAGCGAGCGACACCTCAACTACGGGCCCGAACTCGAGGAAAAACACGAAGAATTGATGCTCGTTCTCCGTTCCGATGACGTTTTCGCCAATCGATACAACCTTCATTGGACCGCTATCAAACTCCTCGAAGAAGATGTGGATGCTGTCGCGAAAGTACGCGCGGAACACGCTCATGCCGATACGGTGCTCGATGCCGCAAAAACGGCCGTCGAATGGGTGCGAAAACACTTCGGACAAGATGCCGAAGTCGTGGTGGGCGAGCAGCGATACGCCTATATTCGCGGCGCCTTGCGCGAGGCCGTTCGCACGGACCCAAAGCCCGATGGCGCCAAAGATTCCACCGAACTCATCGACTCCATCGTGCTCAATCGATACCTCGGTGTGCCGATCTTTTTCTTCGTGATGCTCGCGATCTATGCGTTGACCTTCTTGGCCGGCAACCCCCTGGCCAATGTGGTGGAATCGTCCGTCGGCTGGCTCGGATCCACCGTCGGAACGCTGCTTCCAGAAGGAATCCTGCGCGATTTTTTGGTCAATGGCGTCATTGCGGGAGTCGGTGGCGTGCTCGTTTTCTTTCCGATCGTCGTGCTGCTGTTTCTTGGCCTCTCTTTCCTCGAAGACGTCGGATACATGGCTCGCGCTGCCTTCGTGATGGACAAATTTCTCCATCTGTTCGGGCTCCATGGCCGAAGCTTCATCCCATTGATGGTTTCCACCGGTTGCGCCGTGCCCGGTGTCATGAGCGCGCGAACCTTGGTCAATCCCAAAGACCGGATCCTCACCGTGCTGATCTCACCGCTCATGATGTGCGGCGCCAAAACTCCCGTCGTCGCCATGCTGTGCGCCGCCTTTTTCTCTCGTCACGCGGCCATCGTGTTTTGGGCTCTCTGGCTGTTCGGATGGGCCATCGCTTTCATTACCGGGTTCCTTTTCAGAAAAACCCTGTTTCGAGGGGAAGACTCCCCCTTCGTCATGGAATTACCTCCCTACCGAATTCCAACCCTGGGAGGTGTCGCTTCCCATATGTGGCGACGCTCCTTTTCGTACGTGAAAAAAGCTGGAACCTTCATCCTCGCCGCATCGATCATCATCTGGGCGCTATTGACGTTTCCCAAAGCTGACCATGTCAAAACTAGCTTCGAACAACAGGTGCAAACCATCGAGCTAACCTCCGCCGAACAACTTGCCACCCCCGATCTTCCCGACCAGCGTCGCCAACAGATCGAACGCGAACGTGACGAACGAATTGACTCGCTTCGAGCCGAATGCCGCATGCGCGAAGCAGAATTCAGCATCGCCGGTCGCCTGGGAAAGATGGTCGAGCCGCTCGTTCGTCCTGCAGGCTTCGACTGGAAAATATCAGTGGCCCTGTTTTCCGGTATCGCGGCGAAAGAAGTGATCATTTCGACGATGGGCATCGTGTACGGCATCGGCGAAGCCGACCCCGATGCCGAAGGCAATGACTCCGATGCCTCACCCCTGAAAGACCGCTTGCGCGCCGACAAAGCCATGTCCCCCGCCGTCGCCCTGTCTCTCATGGTCTTCGTCATGGTGTACGTGCCGTGCATCGCTACCCTGGCGGTGACACGAAAGGAGCTGGGATCATTCAAGTGGCCCGCATTCATGGCAGGCTTCACACTTGTTGTGGCGTGGATTCTCGCCGTTGCCGTTTTTCAAACCGCAAGACTGCTGTCGAGTTGAACCATGGACTGGCAAAGCCTCATCGTCGCTTTGATCGTGCTTCTCGCCGTCGGCTACCTGGCCTGGCGAACCGTTCGAAGCTTCAAACGCCCAGGATGCGGTGGCGCTTGCGACGGTTGCTCGGAACGAAATCAAAGCTGCTCCGAGCCGAGCAAACTCGTTCAACTACGCCTCAAAAACACAAAAAAACCGTGAAGGATTATCGAAGCGGTGCCTTGCGACGTTCCATGTAAGCGGTTTGTCGCACGCGTTCGTAGGTATCCATGACGACCTGATTGAACGCAACGGACGCTTCGAGGTTGGTGAGGTGTCCAGCGTTCGGAAGAATCGTCAAGCGGGCACCCGGGACTTCGTCGGCAATGCTTTGCTGCATCGACGGCGGAGTCAGAATATCGAGTTGACCTCCCACCAACGCGATGGGGCAATGAATCTGGAATAGACCTCCCCGTGCATCCGGACGATTGCGCAAAGACCGCAACGCGGCGACAACCCCGGCGGAAGGTTGTTCGAGCATCATCATGCGCAAGAAATTCCGCGTCGTATCTCCACATGCTGGTGCCACGAGCTTGGGAAGCATCACATTCGGTAGCAGTGAGGTCCCAACGTGATGGACTTGCGCGATCATTTCAACGCGTTGTGCTTGTTCTTCCGAGCTGTCAGGCTCGGCGCGCGTGTTCGCCAAAACCAGCCCCGCTACGCGATGGGGGAACAATCTTGCCATCGCCAAAGCGATATATCCCCCCATCGACAGACCCACGACGAGCGCATGAACGACGCCATGTTGATCCAGAACCGCAATCAGGTCTTTGGCGTGCTGTTCGACCGATTCGAACAACGGTGTCCGTTGGTTTCGCCCAAAACCCCGAAGATCCGGCGCCAGAACCCGATACGTTCGAAAGGCTTCGAGTTGAGGACGCCACATTCGAGCGTCAAGCGGAAACGCATGAACAAAAAGGATGGTGACGGGTTCGGTGAGCATGGTGCTGGAGGGAAAGAAGGAGACGAAGGGGTCAAGGCAGCGTCGAACTCACGGACACGCGAGTTTTACGACCGCAGAAAATCCCTTGGGATCCGCAACCGCGAGATCCGCGAGAATTTTCCGATCGAGTTCGACCTGCGCCTTCTTCAGCCCTGCAATGAGTTTGGAATACGTCGTGCCGTTCAGGCGCGCTCCCGCATTGATGCGGGCAATCCAAAGACGTCGCATGTCACGACGGCGCAGGCGGCGTCCAATGTAGGCATAGACCCACGACTTATGGACAACCTCATTGGCTTGTCGGAAAAGCTTGTGACGCGAGCCGAAAAAACCTTCGGCTTGGTTGAGAATACGGTTGCGGCGACGGCGCGCCTTGAATCCACGTTTTGCTCGGGTCATCGGTCAACTCCTGGTCAGATTCGGGCTCAGCCGTAAGGAATGAGCAGTTTTTTGATCCGCTTTTCCATGCATGAAGCGACAGTGTCGTTGTCACGCAGGCGGCGCAGCCGTTTGCGGTTCTTGTTGCTCAAACCGTGGTTACCACCACTTTTGCTGCGACGAATCTTACCGGTACCCGTCAAGCGGAAGCGCTTGGACGCGGACCGATTGGTCCTCATTTTAATTTTGGGTGCCATCGACAGGGCTCTTTCAGAAGCAATGCGGAACGAGCAGGGGTCCCGCGGACCAAATCCGCTTTCTCGAGGCCACCTTCACGCAGGAGGCGAAAGCTGTTCGAACCATCAGAAAAGCGGAGCGCAGGTTATGGTCGACAAAAAATAGGTTGTCAAGATGAACACGCTCGGGCTCGACCCTTACCGAAACACGCGCTCACAAGCACCCGCAGACACTCGAGGCTATTTTCGCGAGCGTATCCCCGGCCATCCGAACCCCGAGCTTTTCGCCATGAACGCGTGGGTCCCGTTTATCATCTTCCGAATCCCATGCGGTATCCCCAACCCCTCATCGAAGGTACCTGGTTGCGTCGTTATCAGCGGTTTTTGCTCGATGTTCGATTGAAAGACACCCACGAAATCACCGTGGTCCATTGCCCAAACACGGGCAGCATGCTGGGGGTCAATCGTCCAGGCTCCCGCTGCTTATTGCTTCCCTCCCATAATCCCAAACGCCGTTTGGCCTATACCCTTGAAGCGGTTCGCGTTGGAAAACGCTGGGTGGGAACCCACCCGGCCCGCGCCAATACCATTGGGCTAGAAGCCATCATGGCGGGACTCGTATCAGCAGTACCCCAAATCGCTTCGGCTCGCGCCGAGGTTGCGTATGGGACGTCCAGTCGAGCCGATTGGGTCTTGCAAACACGGCACGGCGACGTTTGGACCGTCGAGATCAAAAGCGTTTCGCTAGCGGAAGACCAGGTCGCGCTATTTCCCGATGCGGTCACCGAACGTGGCCGAAAACACCTGGATGAACTGTGCCGTGTCGTGAAAAAAGGAGGAAATGCCCTGATGCTTTTTGTGGCAACCCGCGATGACGTCAAACTTTTCCGTCCGGCGCTGTCGATCGATCCCGCTTACGCCCGTCGGCTCGCCCAAGCCGCTCACGAAGGCGTGCTGGTTCGTGCGGTAACTAGCCGCGTCACACGCACGCAAATGGTGCCGCTTCGAGAGATTCCCGTCGATCTCGAAGGGGCCGCCGCCACCGCATCACCAAGCAAAACAAGGTTATGACTCATCAACATCGGGCGTTGGATACGCCCGGTCGAGAGGTGACAGCCCGGTGGAGGGAGTCGGTCACGTTTTGACGGGAAGGCATCGCGGAAACTCATCGACCAGCAAGCCGTCGATCCATGCCTGCCGATCGATGAGCCGCTATGGTGCAGGTCATTGCTCGGACTTGACTTCGATCTTGCGAGGCATGGCTTTTTCGATTTTGGGCAGCGTGACCACGAGCACCCCATCTTTGACTTGAGCCGATATTTTGGCCATATCGACGATTTGTCCAATGCGAAATTGGCGGATGTAATGGCCTATCTCGTATTCGAGGTACACAGGCTTCCATTTGGCATCGACACCGCTGACCGTGGCGGTGAGATTCAAGGAATTGTCCTGCAAGTCGAGTTCGATCTGCTCGTTGGATGAACCTGGCACATCCGCAACCATGACCAAGGCATCCTCCCGTTCGAAAATATCGACTTCGGGTCGGAAATGAGGCCCCTCCCGCGTCGCTTCTCCCTCTTGCTTGAGTTCCTTTTTTTCACGAAGCTGAAGTTCTTGTTTGTCAGTCATAAGGCACCTCCTCGCTCTCAGGCGATCTCTACGCGATGGGCTTTGGCTGCCTCGGTTCGCGGACAGACGATCTCGAGGATGCCGTTCTTGTAGGTAGCGGTCGTTTTGCTTGCATCGACGTGTTCTGGGAGACTGACGACCCGATGAAATGTTCCCATATCACGCTCTCGTCGGTGAAAAGCTACATCGGCAGCGAGTTGCGAGCAGCTTCGCTCTCCACGGATCGATAGACGATTTCCTTTGGTCGTAATGTCGAGCTTGGCTTTGTCGATTCCCGGAAGTTCGGCTCGAACCATGAACGCATCGCCATCGTCGTAAATGTTTACCGCTGGATACACGCCCGCAAATTCGTGTCCCTCGGCCTCTCGCATACTCTGCAATTGGCGTTTGCGAAGTTCGTTGAGCATGGTGATGGGATCGCCCCAATATCGATAAGGCATCGCATTCCTCCGTCGCTGCGGGTCCCCCAGGGCCCGCGATGGTTGGATAGACTGTTCGTGATTCGTCTCAATCACGGAGTGTCTGACGTTCGCCATGAGTAATCACCCAATGGGAACGGTCAAGGGGGTGACACGCTTCTACTTTTCGTGGCGTCGAGGAGGAGGTACGGGAGGAGGAAGGGGCCTGGTCGGTTTGTCGATGCTTGTCCGAGGCCCTTGATCGCGACTGGGTGAGCGTGTGGTAGGGGGAATGGGTTCTTCCGACGCGCTGCGGAATGCCTGCTGTGATTGTTTGTCGTGCAGGATTTGGACGTGAGGTTGCGCGATGGAGTTGATGACGCGTTTGTTTTCGCGAATCGACAGGATTGCAAAGGCGGCAGTGAAGATCGTGATGCTGCCTGCCATCACGGTGAACGCGGGTATCGAGACGTATTCGGAATGTTCCATGGATACCAAGAACGGAAGCAAAGAAAGAGCGCCGGCAAGGATACCGCGGGCAATGGCCACGGATGCAAACGCGCGGTCGGAGGGGCCAGAGGCCGAATCACGCGCGAAATGCCCCCCAACAAGGACAGCCAAAATACGAGGCGGAAACAGGATAACGCAAAGCAACAGGCTGAGTACCATGAGATCCCAAGGAGGTCCGAGAACCAGTCCCGTGAATACGAAGAACATGGACGCAACAAAAAACGAAATGAGGGGCTGACGCCCAGGCGGATTTTCGGGAACTTCGAGCATCCTTGCCCAAGGAAGACGCGGAAACACGGCTTTCACGTTGGCAAGGGTGAGCGTAAAAACGAGCACAGCGATCGCGCCACTGGAACCGATTTGGGTCGCCGTAGCGAAAACGATCAGGCTCATCGCAAGGGTCGAGAGGCGATGATGGGCCGGTGAACGAAGAAGAAAAAGAAAACCAACCCAAAGGGCGGTCGCGAGTGCCCCAATGCCAACACCCAAGAGCAATGAACGAGCAAGTTGGATGGACGCCTCCAGCGCTGTCTCGGCTCGGGGGTCGAACAGAGCAATAAGAATGGAACACCACAGAATGGCCGCACTTGCTCCGAGCACGGATTCTTGGTGGATGATTCTCGCTGCTGACGGTGCGATTGGCTGAAGGATGGGCGTGATGATCCACGCGCAAGGGGCGGCCAAGACGGCTCCAAGCAGCAGCGCGTGCTTCCATCCAAAGGCTTCCGGGGCAAGTCCGGCTTCGTGGGCCAAGCCCGCCACGAGCGTGACCGATAATGCCGAAACGCCGAAAGAAATCGCTGCCCGTGGACCAGCAAGAGCGAGGTCGCGTCGGAGCGTAGACCACGAGAGACAATCGCGTATCTCATCGAGCAAGACACAAAGAGCCGTGGCGGCGAGAACTGGACCAAGCTCCCACGCTTGCTCACGTGGAAATAGACCCAGCACCGGGCCGAGCAAAAGGCCACAAACGATCAACCATAGGGTGGACGAAATACCCGTGCGTTGAAATACGACATCTCCCAATACACCAAAGAGCAGCACCGCAGCGATGGCTAGGAGGATAGGGAAAAGAAACGTCATCGGGCGAAGATCATTGGCGCAAGACAGCCAGCCGACTCCTGCGTGTCATGCCACGCACCTTCCGTCAACTACAGAATGATCAAGCTCGAACGCTTGTCAGGCAGGTGAATCAATGGTCGCCAACAGCCAACAAAAGCCTGGAACTCTCACTTTCGTCCAAGTCGCTCGCCATCGCATAACCCACACCGCGTCGGTCCGTAACCGCTACGGAGTATCCGCGAACACAACCGACATACACGGGGCCTGCGTTGTTACGGACGGGAATTTCACGAAGAATGGGGCTATTGCTGAGGCGGATTTTTTGGGGATTGTAGATGTACATACTGATGCGTCGGCCATTACCCATGACATATTGAAACATGGCGGCGCGTTGTTCTTGCAGCGGGACCATTCGCGCGCCGAGCAAGTGTCCTTGACCTTGAAAACCACGTTCCGGAACCGTGCGGATAGGAACGCCGATGAAACGGTCGAATTGCGCGATTTCGGAAGGACTGCTGGTCTCCGGCGGTAAGGGATTGGCGTGCTGGTCCACCAACGTGTCCACCAACGTGTCCACGGGGATCATGGATGCTTGGCTGGTCGACGGAGAGGATGATGTTGTTTTGTCGAGGTTTCGTTCTTGGAGTTTGGAAGCGGAGGCCCAAACCAACACGAATGCAGCCGCCGCGGCGAGAGGACCCGCGATTTTCCACGAAAGCAGACCGCTGCTCACCATGATATCGCCGTGCTTTTCGGCTTCGGCGGCCTGCGCAACTGTCGTGGCGACGCGTAACCGAAAAGAGTCCGAAGCCTTGGTCGACTTGACGGCATTTCGCACGCTCGTGCGGCTTGCTCGCGCAAACTTCACACGGGCTTCGCAGGCTTCACATCCATCGATATGAAGTTGCAACTCCAGCGCCAACGTCGGATCGAGTTCGCCGTCCACGAACGCACTCAGGCTGCGCGCCAGATCACGACACGTCACGTGCGTCATCCGCCCACCCCCTGTTTGCGAGTTCGATAAGACTCGAGATTCACCATGTTGGATTCATCCTCCCGGACCGCCTCTCCTTTCACGAGTCCCATTGCCAAAGCGTGGTCATGTAACGCGATTTGAAGCAGCCGACGGCCTCGATACAGGCGTGACATCACCGTACCAATCGGACAACCCATAATTTCTGAGATTTCCCGATAGGAAAAGTCTTCGACGTCCGAAAGTAGCACGGGGATTCGGAATTCGTCGGGCAATTGTTCCAAGGCTTTGTTGACTTCTTTCTCGATGATGGGCCGAAAAGCCTGAGATTCGGCGTCGCACATCTGACGCATCGAAGCCGCGCTCATCCAACCGTCGGACAGAGGGCGCGCATCTGCACCACTAATGATCTCACGCTCCAAACTGCCGCGTCGATACCGATTGATGAAAGTATTGGTGAGGATTTTGAAAAGCCACGCCTTGAGGTTCGTGCCATCTTCAAATAACGCGCGCCCTCGGACTGCTTTGACCAAAGTGTCTTGCACCAAGTCCTCGGCGTCCGCCTGGCTCCTGGTCATTCGCAGCGCCGTGGCGAAAAGCGAGTCGACATGGGAAAGAACGTCGTCCTCGAAAGTATCTTGCCTGACGCGGCTTCGGTTTAGGAAAGGAAAGAATGACATTGGGATTCCGTTGGGTGTTCCATCGCCCCAACCGATAGGTCCCGTGAGTTATTCCTTCGGGGTGGCATCTTGTCCAGGCGGAGGTGCGATTTTTCCGGATTCCATGGTGGACTCCGCAGGTTCCTTGCCCCCCTCACTGGCCCGCTGCTTCTGCCCGAAGCGCTCTTCGAGGAATTGGACGCGTTGTGTCAAACGACGCATTTCCGCCTGGATATCCAAAAACAGCGAGAAACTAGGCAAAACTGCGCGAATTCGCTCGTCGATGGCATGTTGCCATTGGTCGAGGGTGTGTCGAGAACTGGCCATCAATTCGGCGAGCCCAGTGCGCTCCTGCCTTTCTTTTTCACGCTCTTTCAGCTTTTCCTCAGACACCTCGTGTTCTTTTTTCTCTGCTGCCTCCGATTCGCCTTCGGGAATCAAGCGGCCAATGGGGCCGTCGCGTAGCGAGGTGAGAATTTTTTCTCCACGCTCTTGAATGAGGTTACGAAGGGTCCCCAACGGAACAGAACGAGGTTTGGCCTTGAGTTCTTCCGAAATCGCAAGAGCCAGGGTCACCTCGGTCTTGTCTTCTTTGGTGGTGTTGTCGATGATCTGAACGTCTTCGCCGTGCCGCACCATCTCCGCGATTTGCAGCAAAGTGACATACCGACTGTCTCGGGTGTCGTACAGCTTACGGTTGGAGTAGCGCTTGATGACGCGGCGCGGTTCCTGCTTGTCGCCCGTGTTGTCCACGTTAGCTCCTTCCTAAGCTATGATTCCGTGTGAATGCATCGTTTCCGCAATTTTCGCAAAGCGTCAAGAGGGCTAGATGTGTAACATGACGCATCAACAGTTGCCAGCCCTCGAAGCTCGTCGGGTGTGCTGTGCCTATCCAAGCTCCGCGGCCAACGCGATCGAAGATCTGTCGGTTTCTCTCGATTCGGGAGAATGGGTCGCGGTCATCGGCCCGAACGGCGCAGGAAAAACGACATTAGTTCGCGTACTTACGGGATTGATGGGGACGAGCAGGGGAGAGGTTCGGCTCTTCGGACAGCGTATCGACCGGTTGGATAGACGGCAGATAGCGCGACGGATTGCCGTGGTTCCCCAGCATGTTCGGGTGGCGTTTGGATTTACCGTGCGAGAGGTCGTGGCGATGGGGCGTGCCCCTCATCAAGGCACCATGCTGTTGGGCTCGGCAACGGACCGAAAAATCGTGGAGGAGGTATTGGGAAAGACGCATCTTACCGCGATGGCCGAGCGGCGAGTGTCGGGATTGTCAGGCGGTGAGCAGAAGCGTGTGGCCGTGGCACGCGCGTTGGCGCAACAATCCGACGTTCTTGTGCTGGACGAGGCAGGGGCTCATTTGGATATTCGCCACCGAATCGAGCTTTTGTCACTTGTTCGTCACGAAGTCGATGAACGTGGTCTCGCGTGCCTTTCCATCATGCATGACCTGAACGAGGTGGCGCAGGTGGCAGACCGGGTTGTCATGTTGCGGGAAGGAAAGGTATTCGAGCAAGGTCCGGTGGATGAGGTGATGACGGTGGATAATTTGCGGCAGATATTTGATGTGGACGTCATGACTGGCGTGGATGAGCGACGAAAGGCGCGATATTTCGTTCCGATTCGCCTTGAACCGTAAGCTGCCGTGACAAAAACCTCCCGCAATCTCGACCGGAACCATCAATCAGGGGTATAAGCGGAAACCGCCATGCGACCGAAATCATTTGCGGCGTGGATCACGCTGTTGTTTCTCACCACACTCGCCGTGTGGGGATGCTCCCGCGGTCATGATCTCGACTTGTTGACCGTTCTCGACATCACGCCACGTGAGCTGGACCTGGGTGATCGGATCGAGATCATCGGAGTGGATTTTCCGGAAGGAAAGCCTGCGGAAATCTATTTCGAAGGGGATTTATATCGACCGGGAAGGCCCGTGGAAAAATCGGTGTCGATTCGTGTCGATGCCGTCAGCTCCTCGTCGAGTCGCATCGATTTTCAGCTTACGCAAGGCTTGCATGATCGAATCGCCGGTGCAGGGGCAGATGCCATTCACACGACCTTCCGCGGGGATGTGCGCGTGGTCTTTCCTAGCGTGGCTTCCGATGGCATGAAAAAAAGTGTTTCCGGGGCCGTTCACGGAGCGGTCATCGACGTGCGACCGCCCACCATGCGTCGAGCCGTGATCGAGTCCAGGCAACGCAAGGGCGAGCAAGTTCTCGCGGCGCTCGGTATCGAGATCGAAGACTCCCCCACGTCGGGTGGCCTCAAAATCAAAGCCGTGAGCGAGGCACCGGAGAACCTGGCGGCGAAACAGGCTGGGCTGCTCGCTGGCGACGTTATCAAATCGTTCGATGGTATCAGCGTGGCGGACAAAGGAGATGTCATTCCATCGGGGACCTCCCGATTTGCAGACGTGGGCATCGAGCGGGGGGGACAGCTCGAATTTCGAAAGATCGAAGTATCGAAGATCGCGAAAGGTGTGCCCACGGACCTGGTTGGAGCCGCGATTTTGCTCCTCGTGGCGGTGATGACGGTCGGTGTTTTCATGTCGCCCACCGCAGGAATCATCACGTGGGTGGAGCGTCGCGTGGCCGGGCGAATGCAATCACGCATCGGCCCCAACCGCTCAGGACCTCAAGGATTTTTGCAATGGCTAGCCGATGGTGTGAAGTCGCTGCTCAAAGAAGATATCGTGCCCGCGGAGGCTGATGGCCCCATGTTTCGTTTGGCGCCGTACCTCGTGTTCGTCGGTGTGAGCGCAACGTTCGTGGTGATGCCGTTTGGACACTACTTGATCGCCGCCGATCTGGATATCGGTATTCTTTTTGTCGTGGCAGTGACGTCGTTGGTAACGATTGGGTTGATGACCGGTGGGTGGGCATCGAATAACAAGTGGTCGCTGCTGGGGGGAATTCGCTCCGCTGCGCAAACCATCAGCTATGAAATCCCCGGTGCTATCGCAATCGTTTGTGTGGTGATGATGACGGGGAGTCTGCGCATGCAAGACATCATCCGCGCGCAGGGGGGGCTTCCCTGGGATTGGTATATGTTCCGTAACCCCGTGATGTTCTTGTTGTTTTTCCTGTACTTCATCACCGCCCTGGCGGAGGGAAACCGCGCGCCTTTCGACCTTCCCGAGGCAGAGAGCGAATTGGTGGCGGGGTACTCGACCGAATACTCCGGCATGCGATACGTATTCTTTTTCTTCGGGGAGTGGGCCAACGTCTTCGTCATGAGCGGTATCGCTTCCGCGCTATTTCTCGGGGGATGGCAAGTGCCTTTCGTGGATGCCATGACCCAAGGCAATTCGTTTTGGTGGCAAGCCCTCGGTGCGTTCATCTTCTTGAGCAAGGCCTGGTTCCTCGTTTTCGTCGTCATCTGGATACGCTGGACCTTGCCGCGTATTCGTATCGATCAACTCATGAATTTGTGCTGGAAATGGCTCGTGCCAGGAGCTTTCGTGGCTTTCGTGTTCACCGCCTTATGGACCTTGTGGAACCCCGAAGGAGCGGTGCGGTGGGCAATCTCTGGCGCAACGTTTCTAGCCTTTGTCGCCATCGTCATCCAATTCGGCCGTCGTGTGGCGTTCGCCATGCGCAACATGCACGCCAACGTTCATCTCAATCCATTTCTGTGATGAGGATTCATCGAGCCCATTGAACTCGCACTCGCTGCGCCTTTTTTGCTTGATGGGAAGCCGGTGCAGATCGCAGTGGTGCGGGTGGCGTCTTGCGATCGGTGGGTTGACAAAGACGAGCGAATGCGTTTGCCAATGATCCTTGCCGCGTGGAACTCAGGGGCTTTGGTTGCTCTGGGTAGCTTGGAAACGGACGGCTTTCCCTTGCGCGCCTTGCAGGGTGCCCCGAATGGTGTTGCCGACTCGCTTTCCCGTGGCGGTAATGGCTGCGGAATGCGTTCCCGAGCCCGTGCCCGGGGGCAGGTTTACGCCTCGGGGAAGCTTGAATTTTGATACATACGTGCTGGTTACCGTTCCGGAAGCCTTGAAGTCGTCGCCGACGAGCGAGCCGGTGAGTTTTCCCGAGGAGCTGATATCGGTGACTCCCGTGCCTTTGCCAACGGATTCTTTGGCCGTCAAAGAGAAGTCCATGGTTGCTTTGCCATCGGACGCCACCGTAATTGTCACGGGACCTGAGATTTTTACTGGATAGTCCCCACCGGGCACGACTTGCGCATCTTCGATCGTGCCGACGAAAACTCCCGACCCATCCAACTCCACGACGACTGTTGTCTTGCCTGGCGTGTAGGCGAGGTCTGCCTCGACCGACTGGGCATCCTTACCGTTTTCGGCCGGCACTGTCACTTTCACCTTCTTGGGCGCACCGTAGGAAAGGTAGCCGAGGGTGGTGCATGGCATCGACCAGCGGCCGTCCTTATCCGTCACGCCGTGCCACCGGTTCGGCTCCTGGTTGACGAGGATCTGCACATCGATGTTCTTCACGGATCGCTCGCGATCCTTGCTTTTTACGATCACCTCGATCGTTGTCGAGGCATCGAGGCCAGCCCGCAACTCTCCGAGAAGCTGGGAGACATTCTGGCGGTAGCGGTTGGCGATGATGATCGGGATTCGCGGGAAAACAGTTTCTTGAAGTAGATGCATGATCTCGGCGCGGTAGGCCGCGGAGATTTCGGCTTTCATCTTTTCGTTGAGTCCTCCGCCTCCTGTTTGCGCGTTCTTCTTGACGCGTTCGAGATACTCGGCAACGACCAATTCGTTTTCCCAAAAGGCCGTCACATAAGATTGCAACGCGCTATCGATTCCCTTGTGAACGTCGTCGGCCGACTTGGCGCTGTCGATGACTCCCAGAACGATCTTCGACCAGTCCGAACCCTTGCGAGGGTGCTCTTTGTAATAGAGCGCATAGGCCCTTTGGTACAGATCCGTTCGTCCCTCCCAAGCCGTCTCACCCACCTTGGTGAGGGTATAATCGAAGATGAACACCGCGACGCTTCCGATTTGGAGCGCCTGGGATCCCCAGAGCGCAACGCTGGAATAACCAAGGTTTTTCGCGGCATTGATGCTGGCGGCTTGGGTGTTGCCGCTGGCAAGATCAATGGCGAGTTGGAGGAATCCGAAAGCCACACCGAGCTTGGTCGCGACTCCGTTGAGGGATTTGAGTCCCGGGATCTCCAACACCGCCTGTTCGATGAACGTCCCCGTGTTTGATGAGATACCAAAGAATTCCATGCTTTTTGCCCATCCCTGCTGCGCAGCCTTGGCGGAGTCGCCGCGGATGATCTGCTCAACAGTCCCAGCATCCATGATCTCGTTGCTCCCCGGGAAAGGGGTGGACCCAATCTTCATGGTAGGTGACAACGCAACCCCAGCACGTGCGGACATGGCAAAGGCACTCAAATGAGTCGTGTAGATGGACACGGAGTTGCCCTCTTTGTGGGCGGCAAAAGGCATGGGCTTCCATTCACGGGCTGATTCGTCGTAGGTGAGGGCATCGACACCCAAGCCGACTTTTGTCGTGGAAGCAGGTGTGAAGGGGAGCACAATTTCAACGGGCTCTTCGAATTGCGTGTGCCCCTCCACCGAGAAGTCGTACACGGTGGGGTCCGATGTCGCGTTGTCGGGGCGAGGCGCGTTGGATACGGAAGAGATGGTGACGCGAGATTTCTTTTTGAGGCTACCGAAAGGAAGCCGCAAACGAATCGAGTTGTGATACGCCACTTCCTGCGTGTGCAGGTCGTCGGGCATGAGTTCCTTGGACAGAAGCTCGGTCTTTCGTAGGCCAAGGAATTTGCAGCAACCAGGCAAGAGGCAGGTTGCTAACGTCAACATCAAGCAGGCACCCAGCAATACGCGCAGAGCCCAGGAGTGATTCATTGTAGGAAAAAAAATATATCACTGCCTGTTTCGGCGTGCCACGACACACGTAGAGATGAAAGCAGTTATTGCAAGGGAGCCATCGCCTCCGCGAACCATCCCTGACGCATAATGCTTGGCTCGAACGCCAGCCTTCGCACCACGCCGATCGCTGCCTTTGGGGCGGTCAATACTCCGCGTGGCCGGGGTATCGGGGAAACGGTATGACGTCGCGAATATTTGCCATTCCCGTGACATATTGGATCGTGCGCTCGAATCCCAAACCAAAACCGGCGTGCGGCACACTTCCGTAGCGACGCAAGTCCCGATACCAACCGTAGGCTTGTTTGTCCAAACCGAGTTCGTCGAGCCGGGCGTCGAGAACATCGAGACGTTCCTCTCGTTGTGAGCCTCCGATAATCTCGCCGATGCCGGGCGCCAGCACATCCATGGCAGCAACGGTTCGATCGTCGTCATTGAGGCGCATATAAAATGCTTTGATAGCTTTGGGGTAGTTCATCACGACCACGGGGCGTCCGACGAGTTCTTCGCTGAGATACCGCTCGTGTTCCGATTGCAGATCCACTCCCCACGAAACGGGAAAGTCGAATTTTCGATGGGACTTTTGAAGCTGTGTGATCGCGTCGGTGTAGTCCATGCGTTCGAAAGCTGCATCGACGAATTTTTCCAGCCGATCGATGCACGACGCATCGATTCGTTCGGCAAAAAACTTCATGTCGTCCGGACGCTCTTGCAACACGGCACGGAACAGATATTTGAGAAAGGATTCGGCTAGATCAGCATCGTCTTGCAGATTGGCGAAAGCGATCTCGGGTTCGATCATCCAGAACTCGGCCAGGTGACGGCTCGTATTCGAATCCTCGGCGCGGAACGTTGGGCCAAACGTATAGACTTTGCTCAAGGCAAGGCAGTAACTCTCTACATTGAGCTGTCCTGATACGGTGAGAAAGGCCTGGCGTCCAAAAAAATCCTCTTGAAAATCCACTTCTCCACTATCCGTCCGGGGCAAGTTGGCAAAGTCGAGGGTGGACACACGAAACATCTGCCCAGCCCCTTCGGCGTCGCTGGTGGTGATGATCGGTGTATGGATCCAATAGAATCCTTGTTCGTGAAAGAAACGATGAACGGCTGCCGCCAGGCAATGACGCACGCGAGTGACGGCGCCAATGACGTTGGTGCGTGGACGCAAATGCGCCACTTCTCGCAAATACTCGAGAGAATGGCGTTTTGGCTGCATGGGATAGGTTTCCGGATCCTCGACCCACCCCGCCACTTTTACCTCGTTCGCGCGAAGCTCCACGGCCTGTCCACTGCCTGGGGATGCCACGATCGTTCCGTGTACGATCACAGAGCACCCCGCGGATAATCGCTGAATCTCCGTCGCGTAGTTCGATAGGCTACTGGAAGCCACCACCTGCAACGCCTCGAAACACGAGCCATCGTGAACGGAAAGAAATGACAACCCCGCTTTGGAGTCACGACGCGTCCGAATCCATCCTCGAACGGTCACCGACCCGTCTGTGGGGATGCGTTGCGCCAGAATATCACTGATGCTTATGGCCTTCATGGCAGGATGCGTGCCGAGGATTGGGGGTCGATGTCAAGAGGCATGTCTCCATCATCTGGACGAACGAGCCCCCACGCCCTACTCTGAAGCAATTCCACCGCTGCCTTGGTAGCATCGCGAAGCTGCATGAACGGATTCTCGCTCCTTTCTTTTCTGTCCTTTGCGATATGTGTGTACCTTGGTTTTTTTGCGTTACGAACCGACGCGCGTTCGAAGACTAACCGGACTTTCGCGGGGCTTTGTGCGAGCCTTGGAATTTGGGCGTTTTGTTATACCTTCATCTATCCGGAGCACGATGACGCCGTTCGATGGTTCTGGTATCGCCTGTCGGGCATTGGCTGGACTTCGTTCGCCGCTTTTGCGCTGCATTTTTTCCTGACGATTTCGGAAACCCACCGTGTGACGAGTCGACCATGGCTCGTGGCGCTGTTGTACGTGCCCGCCGTCGCCTTTCTGGTTCGTCTATGGACCGGCACCTTGCTTGTCGATTCCTTTCTCACCGGTCCGATGGGGACGGTCGAAGTGCAGGTGTCCGGCACCCCATGGCATGTAGCGTATTCGCTTTACTACCTGGCTTATATGGTGGTGGGGCTCGGGATCGTAGCCTGGCACGGACGGCGTTCTGCTTCGCCGGAGCAACGGAGCCAATTCCGCATCATTGTCGTTTCCGGAACGGCTACCACGCTGCTGGGGAGCGTCACCAACATGGCCCTTCCCACGTTCGGCATTCATGTCGTGCCTGCGATTGCCCCGATGCTCATCCTCATCTGGCTCTTCGCCATTCAATACTCGATGGTTCGATACCGGTTGATGGCGCCTTCGTTGGAAGTCGCGGTGGGGGAGATTATTTCGAAGATCAAAGACCTCATCCTCTTGACGGATCGAAGGGGAGAGATCACGCAAGTCAATGCGCAAGTCACGGATTTATTTGGTATTTCACTCGAACGGCTTCGCGGACGGCATGCGATGGTGCTGGCCCGTGAACCGGAGGCGATGCGTGATTTGTTGCAACCGGTGCTCGCGGGTGAATCGGAAGGCAAGGTAAGTGACCTGGACCTCGTCGTTCATGGCGAGCCTGTCCCCATGCGGATATGGACGGCGCCCGTGCGCAGTGCTTCGAATCAGCTCCTCGGTTCCGTGATCGTGGCGCACGATCTTCGACCCAAGCGCAGGCTCGAACGGGAAGTGCAGGAAAGAACCGCGGCGGAAGAATCCTTGCGGAAGCATAACGAACACCTTGGCGCGCTGCATGAAACGACATTGCACCTCATTCGCAGACACGAGATCAAGGATGTGCTCGAAGGATTGGTGGCGCGGGCCACCAGCTTGGTAGGTGCTTCGAGCGGATATATTTACCTGACGACTTCGGATGATCCGGAATGCATGTCGCTCGTGGTTGCGACCGGTCCCATGGCCGCCCATGTGGGACATCGGGTCCGTCGCGGAGAAGGGGTCGCTGGCAGAGTCTGGCAAGATGATGCGCCCGTTTTGATAGAGAATTATCGAGCTTGGCATGATCGTTTGGAGGTATTCGATACCCATGAATTTCGCGCTGTCGCGGGTATCCCTTTACGGACAGCAGAGTCCACCATGGGAATGATAGGTGTCGTCTACGAGGAGGGGGATCCACGAAGATTGGGTGAGGATGAACTGAAGGTGCTCGACCAGTTCGCGGGGCTGGCTTCCGTGGCTTTGGACAATGCGCGGCTTTATCAAGCCTTGCGCGAAGAATTGGCAAGAGTCGAAAAAACGACCCAAAAACTCCGATCCGCAAGAGATGCCGCGGAAGCCGCTAGCCGCGCCAAGTCCGCCTTCCTTGCCACGATGAGCCACGAGCTTCGCACACCTCTCAATGCGATTATCGGATACGCCGATATGTTGGAGGAAGAAGCGCGCGACCAACAACTCGAAGGATTCGGGCATGACCTGTTGCGGATCAAAATCGCAAGCCAGCGACTGCTCGAAATCATTCAAAGCGTGCTCGATTATTCACGCATCGAAGCTGGCAATATGGAGATCTCCGCGGAAAAATACGAACCCGAGTCGATTGTTCATGAGGTCGCGGGAATCCTCGAACCCCTGCTGCGACAACACCATAACGCTCTCACCATTCATATCCCATCGCCCATCGGTAGCATCATCGGAGACCCCACACGCGTGCGTCAGTCCCTTCTGAACCTTCTTGGCAACGCCGCGAAGTTCACCCAGCAAGGACACGTCAAAGTAACGACTACGCAAGAACCGATCGACGGCAAACCGTGGATTGTCTTCCAGATCGAGGATGATGGCGTGGGGATGACGAAGGAACAAGTCGTGGCATCCTTCGAAGCATTTCAACAAGTAGACTCCTCGACCACCCGCAAGACGGGAGGCATTGGTCTTGGTCTCGCACTGACCAGACAACTGTGTGAACTCATGGGCGGAAGGCTCGAAATCCAAAGCGCCGTGGGGGAAGGAACCACGGTTACGATGCGGTTGCCCATCCTGGATTCCCATCGCGACTTCATGGATTCGATCATCACCGAGGCGGAAGTTCAACGTACGCCGTGACGCTTGTGGTTGCGTTCAAGAAAGCCCGCGAACGTCACCTGACCCCCGGAGATGGGGCCTGCTGCATATCGGTATCCGGAAGCCTTTCCCACATGCGCGCATTCCGCGGCCCGTTGAAACTGAACGATGGACTCGGCAAGCGACTCACCCGCACCATAGGCTCGACCAAGCCCATCAGCCGCCTCGGCCAAAGAGGGACAATCTCGTACGGGAGGTGGAAGTTGAAGCGGTGAAGGCTCCGCGCAGCAGACGTGACGAAATATCGCCCAAACCGCAATTTCATGCCACTCGAGACGAGACCACTCATGCATGGCCGGGGTCACGAACCCTCGGGCTCCAATCACCACCCTGGACCGCATCGTTAGTGCGCCTTTTCGAGGGTCCGGTTGATCGCATACGAAACCCAAATCCTGCAAACCGTCGAAAGAACCCTCCGGGAAAAAATCCGTAATACAACGTGTGATGTCTCCAGGCTGTCTCGCGACAGGTTCGGATGGTTCGACCTCTTCGATCGAAGCTGACGATACGGATCCTGTGGGAACCACCCAAGGGTCGGCATTCGAAACCATGGCCGAGGGGGCAGGCGATGGGCGGGGCTCTTGGGAATTGGGGAAGTGTTTCGACAAAACCTTGGGAGCATAGAGGAAGGCCACAACCGTGAGACCTAGCAGCCCGAGTACACCCGCAGCTCCCATGCCAAACGCCAGGTGCCGTCTTGGTTTTTTCCGCGCAGAAGTTTCATCCGAAGGCGAAACGACCGGCACCGGCTCACGGGATTTCAATTCAGGATCGTCATTGGTCTCTGTCGTTGTAACTATATGATTTTCATCAATATTTGATGAGATCGGTTCGGCGTGCGTCCCTGGTAGGGGACTAGGAGCTGGTTTGGGTTCAACTTCTGACTCCGAGCTTTTTGCTCGTGGGATTGCGCGAGGTTCTTGACCCCTTTCTACCGCCCGACTGCTCGTGTCTTCAGCAGGTGCAGAGGAAGCGGAACGCGCCGACGAAGGGCGAGAGGGCCTGACGAGCGCGGCTTCCAGTTCGGGAATAGAGGAGAAACCTTGTGGCTCTTTCGGACTTTCGCAGTGCGGGGAAGAAACGGACGGCGACGGTGGGATGGTATCGAGGGAATTTTCCAGATCGTCTGCCGCCGCGACAGGATGATGCTCGACCGAAGAGCCAACGTCTGGAGCCAGGGGGAATTCCAGGTCGGGTACTGAAGCTTCGACCTTTGCCGGTTCGAGCGACGGCTGCACGGCTTGCGCGCCATAGAGCAACGTTGCCGTTCGTGGTTGAGGATAAGGACGGCGAGCCGAGGCCTCGTCGTTCTGCGATGGAGACATTCGTTGGGGGCCAGAAGGGACCAAGTTCAACGCTTGCGCAGCACCGAGCCGCGAGGAAGACGGGCTTCGTGGGGGAGCCTGTTTGCTAAGCCAATCGAATAGCTCTGCCACGAAATCGAAGACGCTGGTCGCTCGATGCTGCGGCGACGTATGCAGCCCGCGATTCAATACGCGCTGAAGATGCTCGTCGTCGACACCAGCGTTTGCCAACGAGGGCACAGGCCCGTGGGTCATGGCTTGTAACAAAGACCCAGCATCCGCGCCTTGAAATGGCAGACTGCCCACCAACGCGAGATAAAGCATGACATGAAGCGCCCACACGTCGTCTTGTTGACTCGGCCCTTCACCACGCAATCGCTCGGGTGACGCAAAGGCAGCGAAAGGAGGTTCGCTGAGTTGTGTAAGAACGGGACTTCGTCCTTCGTCCGCTCTTTCGATAACCATACTCCTGTCCGAAATCGACCCGTGCGCCGCGCCGCGTCGATGTAATGCATCGACAGCAGCCGCCACATAGGCGGTACAACGAACACTTTGATGAACGGGCAGAGGGCCATGGGCAATGGCCTGGGTCAAGGTGCGTCCGGCAATCAGTTCCGCGATGGCCACGGCCTCCGGTGCGGTTTCGTCTTCGGCAAGAGGGAGTTCCGCGCGAACCACAGGGGCAACGATTCGGATGATCGGGGCTAGATGTGGGTGGGTAACACCAACGAGTGGACTCATCCACTGCGCTTTGGCTTGGTTGATTTGAGCCACGAGCATAGGGCGACTGGATGCAGCCTCTTCGGCAAGCCAAACCGCACGCCGTGGGTTGGCCGATAGACGTCCCAACACACGGTATCGTCCTGCAAGAAGTCGGACCTGTCGCATTGTCTTCACGAGAAATACGCTTCCCTCCAGCCGGGTCCGTAAGCATATCCGTGAGGATATGGGCCATCACAAAGGCTCAATACCCATAGCCTCAGCGGCAGGATCGACGCAAGGTTCGGATATCTCGAAGCGTGGGTCTACCCATCTTGCCATCCAAAGGGCATCCAGGTCGGAGACCGGTGGCAGCGAAACTCAACCGTCGTAGCATCTTTTTTGCCAATCACCATCAGTGGATCATGATGCTCGAACCAATCGGCTTGCTGAAAATGCATCACCACATCGATGAAAAATAGCCAATCCGTCCACACGAAAGACGGTTGGAAGTCGAACGAAAACAGCGAATATACCGAATGGTAATGCACGCGCCCATGGTGCTGGACCGCTCCTCCGAAGAGCAATTGCCGACGTTCATCGAACACCAATCTGGGCATGGACAGGAAATGCTGGACGCGATGGTAATGGTTTGAACTACAGGAGGTTCGTAGCAATCCGTCGACATGTCGAGCAATGCGCAGCGATGCGTCGCAGTCATAACGACAAGGGAACCAACAGATCGCGTGATAGGCCGACATGGTGAGGTTATTGAGCCATGGTTCGAACCGTTTCGATCGAACAGCGATGCTGCGAATCACCTGCTCGTTGGACGCGTTCGGTGGAAGCGAAATGAAGTGCTCGACACAGCACGACGGGTAGCCCAGCAGCTCTCCGAACCGGCGCCCAAGCGTTTGCCATTCGTCGATGGTCACTCTGCCATCAAGCAGTTCGCTATCGAGTCGCGCCGCCTCCTTGACAGTTTGGATCTCTCTTCCCAGCAGAATGGTCTTCCTCGATGGATCCACCGAACTTTTCTCGTGGCTGCTCGAACGGTCCACCAAAGCAGTTACCCATCCGAAGTCACGGCTATGCTGCAGCAATCGACGGTACTCGGCGGAGTCGAGAACAAGACGAAGCATGGGTTTTCTGCCGCTCTCGAAGTCCAGCCATTCTCCGCGATCGGGAGGTAGGGCGAGACGATGGGATGCATCGCGAAAGCGCTGGTAGACAGGCTGCAAACACGAACGCCGTGGATCCACGTTGTCGACGGATATGTCGCGGTCGAATAGCGGTGGGTAACCTCCGACGGCCTCCTGTAACCTATCGGAAAAATTCATTTTTTGGCGCATGCGTCGTGGCATTCGGTCAGCATGCACTTGGCGCGGTTTTCGTACCGGATGCGCGATGGATCGTCGGACGGGGGACCGCCATCTTTGAGTAACGTGTCGACGGACATGGTTCTACATTGCTTGTCCGCCTCGCATGCTTCGACCACATCGACGCACTTGGTGCATGTGCATTGTGTGCAGTCATTTTGCTGTGTCTCGGGCACGAGTTTCAGGCATGCGTTCGTGCGTTGCGTTCGTTCTTTTTCTTCGTGGGCGCGGGCTTGCTGGGCCGCTTGCTCAGCCTGCTTTTCTTTTTGTTTGCAGTCGTTGTAGCGCCAAGCAAGCACTCCACCCGCGACGGCCAAGATGAGGACGTTGATGATGATGTCTTTGGTCGACGACTTCGGGTTCGGCATGAGCGGTCATTCTCCCAGGGGCCTTTGGTGGTAATGATCAACACATCTTGTAGGAAGGGACCATAGACGATTGCACTCGATGTGGCGTCGGGCTTCGGAAAAAAAGATTGCGGAAGATGCTGTTAGCGAAGATTGGGAAGCGTGGGTCGAGCAGCTTGAAGCATCATTTCTCTGGGAATCAGCCCTTGTTCGTTCAACGGCTCATTGTTGACCTTCACCCCAAGTGACCGCGTGGCGGTGACATCAGCGTATCCTTGAACCTGGTAACTGATGTATTCGTTTCCCAACGTGGTCATCATTACCCCCGGAATCATTGTCCATGGAATCGTAACCGGTGTCGTAACGTAGGTGGTTTCCTTGGCGGGAAGCCAGATATTCGGTTGAATGTTGATCGGGGGAAGTTGAAAGTGCCCTGCCAACGTCGTTTGGGCGTACATGTTCCGAACTTGAATGTCGAAACTGTTGCTGTTGTTAACCTTGACCACCACGTTCGCCACGACCCCCATCGGACTCACGTGGGAAATTTGCGCATGGTGCAACTGCAAGGTGGGTTTTTTGGCACATGACACCGCGGTGAGGACAAGGGTGAAAGCCAGCAGCCCGCCAGCGATTCGACAGGCCCATCCGGCAGTTCGACGTGATCGTGAAGTAAGGTAGGTCGTGTTCATCATGGATCCCATGTCCACCTAGAATGAAAAGCTCATGAATCCTAGCATGTATACGCTTGCCGGGACGGTGTTCTTCCGTGATCGGGTCGATATTCTGTCTCGTTTAACTTCCCATCGAAAAGTGGTCGAACGGCGGTTGCTCATGAGCGTTTCGCATGCTAGCCGGACGGTCTGGATAGCAAGGAGTAGTTTTGACATGCTCAAGCGTTCGTTTCTTTTCGTGTCTTTGATTTCTTTGATCGCCGCCTGCAGCTCCACGGTGGATACGACAGAATCTTCAGACAAAGGCGAGCCTGTTGCTCCTCCGGCCGATGGAAAAATGGATGTCGCTGAACGTATCATCGACAAGGGAGAACTCGGCTTCGGACCTGAAAACGCAGTATCCGCCGCGTTCGACGAAGACCTTCAGTTCTATGGCTGGCACCTTCACGTCCGTGCGGGGGCTAGCGTGACCTTGGAGGTCACACAAAAAGGGTCTAGCCGCAACCTCGACACGACGCTTTATGTGTACGGTCCAAAGACATCGTCGGGTGGTTATGGGACCACAGCGCTGGGCTTCGACGACGATACGGGGTGGGGAAGGCTGTCGCGTATCACGGAGCACTCGTTTCATGTCGCCGGCGAGTATCTCGTCGTGGTGGGGACGTATGATGGCCGAGGCCGTGGAAACTTCCGGCTCCAAGCCACATGCCTGTCTGGGGACTGCTCGCCCGAAGCCAAACCCGAACCTGTCGTTACCGACTGTCACGCCGATATTGCCAATGCGATCCTCGCTTGCGTGGAGGCGAAAGAAAACAGTTCGACAGAAGATGTCAGCACCATGACGCGCCAAGACCTCATCGAGGCTTGCACGACTCCCGAACAAGTGGCGTCCGCATGGGAAAAACTATGTGCGCAAAGCTCGGCACCCTCCGATGTATGCGCCAGCTTCGAGGAATTCTCTTCCTCTTATCTTCCGGCCTGCGGTCGCGAACTCATCGACAAAACGCTCGATACCACATGCGTCTTTGGAACCACCTATCCAGATATCTGGAATCGTCCCGGTGCGGTTGTCGTTCTCGAACAGCGTGTTCTTTCCCAATCCGATGTCTTGTCGCCCTTGGAACAACAACAAGTCATCGCCGCCGTCAAAAGCTCCGCTCATTCGGAAGTCTCATCGATCGATGAAGCTTTCGCCGCGGCCGATGGCGGTATCGTTTACCAAACCCAATTGTGGGATGCGAGCCATCGCAAGCCCTACACGAGCGTAGAATTGGGGGCAGGGGACAATTCCTTCGGTCTGATCTTCGACTTTGGAACCGTGCAGCCCGTGGCGACCATCAATGACTCCGATATCTTGGAATGCAAGGTGTTCTGGGGTTCCGAAATGCGACCTTGCAAGCAGGATGAACACTGCGCGGGCGAGTTGTCATGCACGGGCGTTGCCGAAGAATTGGAAAAAGGGCGATGCATCGATACAAGCAAAGACGAGCATCCCGTCAATGGGACAGAGTGTTCCGACCAAGAACCATGCCCCGAGGGAACAGGCTTCGTTTGCGCTGGCGGTTTCATGTGCAATCCCGCATGGATGCGAGGACGTTTCGTCAGTCGTCCCAACCTTCCCATTCCCGATGCCAACCCCAACGGCGCGGATGCAACGATTGTTGCGTATGGTTTGACGACCGTCAGCACCGATGTCGCCCTCGACCTGCATATTACCCATGAGCGCCCGAGCGATCTCGTTGTCTCCGTCATCAATCCCGAAGGAACCGAGGTCGTTGTATTCGACAAAAAACAAGGTGTGAACGAGATCTTCTTCGACTCTCTGCCCGTGGAAGGATTCCCGGGCGACGAATCCGCCAATGGCGTTTGGACCGTCCGCGCGGTCGACACGAAAACCGGATCTACCGGCATCATCCGATCGTTTTCCCTCACCATCACCTCCCGCTGGGATTGATTCCCGTCGTCGATGCAGGGCGATTGATTATCGTCCACGCTTGTTGACCCGCCATATCGTCTTCGCCGTTGACCACACTCGTTCGTCCGTGGACACTACGCCCGCGCGGGTTACGCCAACGGGAGCAAGGAGGCGGCGTTGAGTTCTTACGATCACATCGGGATGACGCTGGATGAGTCGTTGACAGGGTGGATCGGAATCGGGCAATCCGATCCCGTGCAAGGACGCGTGCATGGGGAAGCTCAAGGCACGCGCCTTACGATGCACGCACGGCTCGTGGTCCAACAGCTTCGAGCGTTCCTCGAACAACCCGATCATGCAGCACAACTCGAAGGAACCATCGATCTGTCGTCCGTCGGCCAGGCCATGGTCATGCAAGACGGTGTGTTCAACGTGTTCGTCGTGAATCCCAGAACGGGCGCTCGACAAATGGTGTACGAGGCACGGTTCTCCGATTCATCGGGCAAACGCTATTTCCTTCGTGGAGTCAAGCACCTTAGCGACGATCCCGGGTTCGATGTCCTTGAGGATATGACGACCCTTTTCACCATGATCTACGAGGGCGACGATGATCAGGGGGCGGTGTTCGGTGCTGGGCAGGTCTATTTTCCGCTATCGACGATGCCCGGTTTTTTGCGTTCTCTTCACGTCACCGGCAATCCCCATTTCGGTCAGGCCCTGGCGGCGAAAATCGCGTTTTTATCCTTTGCTTTCGGGCAAGTACGCGACATCTACCTTGCCGATATCAACCCCGTCTACGACGCTTCTTACCAAAATGTCGTGTTGCAAGGGGAAGTGTTCGATGGAACCGGGCGTGAGCCATTCTTTCTCGTCTCGGGCATCCACACACCGGATTTTCCTTGGGGAGACGGGGAAACGTTCTGTGACGTTCTCTTGATGATCGGAGACCCGGATCACGCGCCTCAGTTTTTTGCCGTGAGCGCCAGAAGGCTGAAGCAGACCGTGGATGTGAGGGGCGGAATCTTGACCTACGATGGCCCGATTTATGACCTGACCACGCATCCGGTGGTTTCTTTTTCCGAACTGCAAGCGGCCACAGGTCTCGTGGCAGGTCAGGCGAACATCCAATTGCAATTTCACGCCAAACCCCATCCACTCGCTCCTTTCCCCTTCCGCATTCATTCCGAGGCCCTCGATCGGTTGAGTTATCGCATCCGGGAGACGCTTCGCCGCATGCTGCCGTCCGAAGCACAATTTGGCTTCGAAATCGTGCCGCACACGGTCTCTTCGGTAACGGGAACCATGGAAATAACGGTAGGTGCGACACGCCGTTGGCAAGTCGATACCGCCACCGCCTTCGGAGAAGCCGAGGATTCTACCGTCCGTAACGTACGAGAACCCACGTTATTGTACGGTTATATTTGCGCGTTGCGTCCTGGTCGAACGGCTCGCGTACAATTCCATACGAGCACGCTGCGTAATGAACGTGAATACTGGGGCAAAGACCGTTTGGATGCTTTCGTGGGCGCGCTCATCAGTCGTTTTGCTTCCAAAGATCTCGATATTCGCCCCGATGGAATCACCATCACCGATCTCAGCGAAACGAATGCATCGCGTCTTTTCCAGCGCGTGGGGGAACCCCTGCTCGATATTCGCAACGACCAATTCCCTACCGCGGTGTTTCAGCGACGACTCATTCGCGTACAGGACCCTTCCGGAGACTCCTGCCTTGCGTTGGAAGAAGCCATGGATACGCTCCGTCGGGAGCCCGTGGACCGCACGGATCGAGTGACGGTAGCTTCCATTCGGGACTCCGATCCTGTCGCAGCCTTGACCCGTGCTTTGCAAGATAGTGGATTTTGGACGGAAATTGAGAAGGTACGGGTGGCTGGGGGCAAGGAGAAAAGCAAGTTCTCCGTGGTCATCAAACCGAATTTCATGTTTGCGTACAACAAACATGATCGGTCGACCTATACGGATCCGGCCTTGGTGGAGGAACTCGTACGGCAGCTTCGCGCCGCTGGTTATTCGCGGATTTCAGTGGTCGAAGCCCAGAGCACCTATGGGCAATACTTCGCCCATCGAAGCGTAAGGGAAGTCGCGAGCTATTTAGGATACGCCATTGATGGAAGCCGAGGGTACGAGGTGGTGGACTTGACGACCGATACGCAGCAATTTCAGCACTTTGGGCCAGCCCTGGGGTATCATCCGGTTGCGGATACCTGGCGCAACGCTGATTTTCGCATCTCCTTCGCCAAGAACAAGACGCATTGCTATGCCTATTATACGCTCACCATCAAAAACATATACGGCGCTTTGTGCCTCGCGGATAAGTTCAAAGAATATCATTGTGGGCGGGGTATCTATGCGCCCACGATTGAATTCCTGCGTGCCTATCCTGTCCATTTTGGGCTGATCGATGCGTGGCTAAGCGCCGATGGTCCTTTTGGCATTTTTGCCGACGCCGAGCCCAACCCCACGCATACCCTCCTCGCGGGCTCCGATCTCGTAGCCGTCGATTGGGTGGGAGCCTCGAAGATGGGGATGGATCCCAAAATAAGCCCCTATATGAAGCTCGCTCTCAAAGCCTTTGGCAAACCAGCCATCGATCTGGTGGGCGACGCGACCCTCTATCATCCCTGGCTCAACGTTCCCATGACCCTGGCGTTGGCCACCAACTTCGGGTTGGATGCCAACCACACCTTCGGGAATCTATTTTATCTTTCCACGGCTTATATGGATTCGAATCAATTTCCGCTGCTTTCGCGCTCGAAGGTGCTTCATGCGGTTCGCGCCGCCCTTGTTCCCATTCAGCAAGCGATTTTTTTGACGCCCGAGGGGCACCGCACCCGCGCCAACCGGGCTCTTTCCAAGTTGCTCACGTGGATGGGCCAATAAGCCGCCGATAACGCACCCGTCATCGTCGCTTTCGAGGCCCTTTCGGCACAAGGACCCCAATAAGTTCGGAGCGTCCTGCCAGCACCAGAGCCTCCCTGGCCATCGGCCAATGCTTTGAATCCCAATACAGCAACAGCGATTTCATGGCGCGCTTGCGACGCAAATCCCGCTCCACCGCTACGGGCTTGCCCGTGGAAGGGTCAATTCCCGTGTAATACATGGCTGTAGCCACGGACATGGGGGTGGGAATGAACTCCTGCACTTGTCGAGGACGAAGCCCATGGCGCTGAAGGTAAAGGGCGAGTTCGACGACATCCGCGAGCGTATCTCCCGGATGCCCGACGACCCAATAGGGAATGAGATACTGCTTTTTTCCTGCCCGTTGGCTTGCATTGTCGAAGATGCGGGCGAATCGTTCGTAGCACTCGATCGATGGTTTTCGCATCGCTTGAAGAACATGGGATTGACAGTGTTCCGGCGCTACGGAAAGCTGTCCTCCCGTATGGAATTGCGCCAACTCCTGAACGAAAGCGGGAGAACGTTCCGCCAAATCGAGGCGAATCCCCGATTGGACCAGCACGTGACGAACTCCGGGCACCTTGCGAAGGGCTCGCAATACATGCAAATAGGGCCCCGCGTCGGTCCCCAAATGACGGCAAACACGCGGGTGAAGGCAGGAAGAACGACGGCATACACGTTGTAACGCCTCGTTTTTACAACGTAATCCGTACATATTGGCCGTCGGCCCCCCCACGTCCGTCAGGGTTCCGTCGAATCCCTTGCCTTTCACCAGCAAGCGCACCTCTTCGAGGATGCTATCCGGACTACGACTCTGCACGATCCGCCCTTCATGCTCCGCAATCGAGCAAAATGCACAACCGCCGAAACAACCACGTACGACTGCCAAGGAATGACGAACCGTCGCCAGTGCCGGTACCGGTTTTTCATAACTAGGATGTTGTGCGCGACAAAACGGAAGACGGTAAAGACGGTCCAGTTCCTCGGTTTTTAGAGGCAAGGCGGGCGGATTGAGCCATACCGCTTCGTCGCCATGGGGCTGCAACAGACAGCGAGCATGATAAGGAGAGGACTCCGCATGCGCCAGCCTTGCCATCCGTGCGAAGGCTTTTTTATCCGCCCTTACTTCTTCAAAGGAAGGTAATAACAAAGGTTTTCCATCCCCCGGCCGTTGACTCGAAGCTTCCGCGAGATGTTTCCACTGCCTGGGACTCCCGAGGGGATGGGCCGTACCAGGGATTTCCGTCAACTGATCCACCGTTTCGCCTCGATTCAGACGATGAGCGATTTGCACGATGGCCCGTTCCGCCATCCCAAACACCAAAAGATGGGCTTTCGCATCGAAAAGCACGGAACGCCGAACGGAATCCGACCAATAATCATAATGGGCCAGACGGCGAAGAGAAGCTTCAATTCCCCCTAAAATAATAGGTAATCCAGGAAAAGCCTGACGACAAAGATTGGAATAAACGACCGTGGCTCGGTTAGGGCGAAGTCCGGGTTGACCGCCCGGACTGTAATCGTCGGTCGAACGTACTTTTTTCTGGGCAGTGAGCTTGTTGAGCATGGAATCGAGATTCCCTGCACTGACGCCTACGAATAGCCGCGGACGTCCCAACCGTGAAATATCCTCGATCGAATCCCATCTAGGTTGTGCGATCATTCCCACGCGATACCCATGGTGCTCCAACCAACGGGCGACGAGGGCGGGTCCAAAGGCGGGGTGATCGACGTAGGCATCACCGGAAATGATAAGGATATCAAGCTGATCCCAACCTTTTGCCGCAAGGTCCGCCGGCCAACTGGGAAGGAACGATGAGGTCGATGCCATGATTTCGGCAAGGATGACAAGGGCTCGGTCAAAGAGAAAGGGAAAAGAGGAGTGTTGAGAGTGGGGAAAGGCGTTGCGGATGACCGGCGAGCGGATGGCTCGATTGGCGTCCACCTCGGTATTTCGTTGTTCTGCAGCTCGGGAGGGCAGAAAACCACGCGTATTGATGCTCTCTTCCGTTTCAACGTGCCTGCCGTTTCATTTCAGTCTATCTTATCATGATGTTTATTCGTCAGGTGCTTTGCGGCAGTTGGGGACTCGTGGGGATCGTCGGCAGTATGCTAAGCTGTTGTCCACCCCAAGAGAATGGCGAGAAATCAGTGGCAACGCTCCCTTCGGCACGCGCGCCTGAGCCGCGCGCCACGCCGTCAACCTCCCCGACGTGGCCCGTCCGAGAGTGTGAATCACCTGCTCCCTGTCGCATGCCGAATGGGCAACCGGGCATGCGCTGCTCGGAAACGGAAGCTTGTTTCAACCCTTGTCCCGCGGGCATGGGGCCTGAGAAGGAAGGTAGTTTTTGCGCGAAAATTTGCAAAACGGCTTCCGATTGCGGTGGCGACCGCTGTTCCCCGGAAGGAATATGCGACCGATGGCCTGCCCCGTTACCGTGTCAAGACCCCGAGTTTTGCACGGTTTCGGGTGATTATGGCGGATTTCGATGCTCTCCATCCAGTCCGTGTCAGAGTCCTTGTAAGAAGGGGCTTGTGCTGTTTGGCGGAACCCATTGCGCGAAACCGTGTGAGAAGGAGAGCCAATGCCCTGGTGGTCATTGCGAAAACGGGATTTGTGCTCCCTTATGTCCTTCGGAAGGATGCCCCTACCGCTGGGAATGAGGTGTTTATCGCGCTCTTCGCGCCACTTCATACGCGCCGGAGGGGCTCATCCCCGAAAACCGGGGGGGAAGTTTGAGGCCCAATATCACGACGTCATGAGGCGCGAGGGTGATGGAAATGGTGCCCGCGGGGCCAATGACGATGGGCTCCATCGATCGTTCATGAATGGAAAAGAGGGGAAGGAGTTCCAGATATTGCATGAGCATCGGGTCTTCGAGACACACCACTTCTTGCACCGGGGTGTTGCTGCCATTGGCAAGGATCACCAGCGTTTCTCGCCACCTTCGGGTTCGTCGCAGGAAAGCGAGCACGTGTTCGGTGTCCAAACGTACGAAGTCCCCAACGCGTAGAGCCCGTTTCTCTTTTCGAAGCGCTACCAGTTTTCGATAAAACTGGAGTTCTTCATTCGTGTCGGTGCATAAATCCCATCGCATGGCCGCGCGGTTGTACGGGTCTTTCTCGCCGGTCATCCCAAGCTCTACACCGTAGTAGAGACAGACACATCCGGGTAATGAGAAGGTGAGCAACGCAAGGGCATGCCGCTGTGTCCGGTCGGGTATCCGATCCATCAGTCGAGGCGTGTCGTGGTTTTCCAACATCAGCCAGCACCGCAGCAAGGCATCGATCCCGACCTCGTCCACCATGCGTTGTAGCAATCGCCCCAATCGCGCATTGCCAATTCCCCCGCGCGTCCATTCGAGCAACAATCCCAATACGTAATACTGAAGTACCCCATCGACAACGGAAAGATATCGAGCCGGATGCGCGTTGATCTCGCCAATGACCAGCCCTTGTTTTCCCCGTTCTTCCCGCACGACCTGCGAGATACGACGAAGATTGTGAAAGCCAACGTCAAAGGCCACGTCGACGCGAGCCCCATCGAATCCAGCGCGCAGGTATCGGCGGAGGACGGCATCTTCACCGTGAAATAGGGCGCTGCGTACCTTTTCGCTGTCCAGATTGAGTTCCGGTAGTGCGCTCACATCCGCCCAGCCGCGGGCGCGGTCCTGCTCATCGAAGAAAAAGAACTCACGAAATGGGCTTGTTTTCGACGCCTTGGCTTCCTGAAACCAGGCAGATCGCAGTCCGCAATGATTGGGAACGAAGTCGAAGACCATCCTGAGACTACGTTCATGCGCTTTTTGAATAAACTCCTGCAACTGCGTCCAGTCACCATACTCCTCATTGATGGCATGATAATCGTCGGCACCGTATTTGTGATACGTCGGTGAATGGACTATCGGGTTGAGATACAGGATGGAGGCAAACTCACAAATATGGTCGAGACGTTCGAGCAAGGATTCGAAGTCGCCACCGTAAAATGCGAGTTCATGGGACCAAACGCCCATGTCTTCGACGAAATGACCCTCTTGCGGCGTGGTGTTCCATTCCAGCAGTGTTCGTGGGGGCGCGTATAGCGACCGCTTTTCTTCGAGTCGCGAGGGGCTTGGGGGAAAGAAACGGTCCACCAACACCTGATACACGATAGAGCCCGCACGCCAGTCTTCGTCCCGCTCATCGAACGTGCTCGGCATGTGTTCGTCCCTTCCTTTCACGCTTCGGTGTCCAAGCGCTACGTTACCGACAATACCATCACCGGTCGAGGCGAAATCGGAAAGGGCGGTAATATAAAACACAAATACGTGCGATCAGATCGTCATGGGTTGCCGGTTGGCATCGAGAGTAAACCCTTCGCCCATCACCTCACTGGCTTCTGAGACACTGATGAAAGCCGATGGATCGCGCTCCAAAATGAGGGTCTTCAGACGCATGACCTCGGAGCGTCCGACCACCACGAAAAGCACGGGTTTGTCCTGGTGGGTGAAAGCACCAACGCCGCGAAGAATGGTGGCTCCCCGCCCCATCTGCTCCATGATGTCTTTCGAAATCTCGAGGCCCCGATCCGATACGACGAGCAACGCACGTGCGGCGTAGGCCGCATCCTGCACGAAATCGATGATCCTCGAACCCACGAACACCGCAACCGCCGTATACATCACCTGCTGCAACGAAAGATGAATGAGCGAGATCCCGAGCACGGCAAGATCCGCAAATAACATCGTCTTTCCCATCTTCCAGCCCCAATACTTGTGAGCGATGCGAGCAAGGATGTCCACGCCACCCGTCGTTCCCCCATATCGAAAAATGATCCCGAGCCCCACGCCAACGCCTACACCAGCAAATAGCGAGGCCAATAGGGCGTCGTCGACGGCAAATCGGTAGGACCCGAACAGCCAAAGAAAAAAGGATACCGCGACCGTACCAATCACGGTGTAGAGCATGGAACCTCGTCCAAGAATCTTGGCTCCAAGAATGAATAGCGGGATGTTCGCCACCAAGGTCGTTATCCCCGGATCCCAATCGAGGACGAGTTTGAGAAGAATCGCAATACCCGTCACGCCCCCCTCCGCCAGATCATTGGCGAGGTTGAAAGCGTTGATGCCGAAACCCATGATTGCGGCACCCACGAGTATTCCGAAAAGATTTCTCCATCGGATCGATCGCACGGCAACCGTTTCTTTCTCCGTCCAACCCAACGAGTGGACGGGATAATACCGGGGCACACTTTGCTCATCGAAAGCACGCTCACCCGGTGGTGAGGCCGCTCGTGTAGCAGGTTGTTGGTTCACGTCAAGACAGGTCCTCGATGTCCCGACCCTCCGAGCGAATCAGGGCCGCGGCTCGCTTGCGAACCAGGCTTGCCGTCTCGGGCGCCAACTCACGGCCAATGGTTCCTTTGCGGTCGTGGTTCCCAACGCCAAGACCCTCGGCATGTTCGATACTCGTGAGGCTCATGCCGCAGACTCGCCGATGTCACCATTCGCAACCGTTGCCGTCTACCGTCCACCATGCGTATTGTTCCACAATGAGCGATCAACGCGCATCGAGAGAACTGTTTACCATCGAGCAGTTCGTGACCCTTTCGGCCAAAATCAATTACCAACTCAGCGCTCACGCGCTGCGAAAACCTGTATTGCTCTCGTTGTTGTTGGGTCCCACGGAGGTCCACACCAAAGACCAAGAAATCCTCCTCGATGCTTTCGATGTCCTGCAAACCGGTTACGCGGAAGATCGTCGACGACTCGGCACACCCGGAATCCTGCATCCGATGCGAACCACGGCGATGATTGCCCGAGCCGTTCATGAACCCACGCTCATGCATCTTCTCGGCGGATTGCTCCACGATAAACAAGAAGACCTCACCGAGACGCGCCTCGGTTCCGAACGTTGGAACGAGATGCAACTTCACTTCGGTCGTCTCCTCGACCGCCTCGATTGCTCTTCGGCCGAACAGCTCACGCGGCGTATCGACGTGCTATCCAATCATAGTGAGACCTATGAGGCGTATCTGGGAAGGATTCTCGATCACGCTTATGAAATGCCTGATCTGCTTCATGTCAAACTGATGGATCGCCTGGACAACACCTTCGATATCCACTTGCAACACCCTGGGATTACCAAGTTCAACTTCTATCGAGCCGTATTCGACATGCTGTTTTTGCCCAACTTCGGCGGCGTGACCATGGGTCGATTCCATTTCATGCCTGATGCGCGCGAAGGCGTGATGTTGCTATCCCAGCTTTTCAAAGACCTCATTTTCCTTACGCTCATCCGAAAAGAAAAGCTCGATACGTTGGACTCCACCACACGCCGCCTGTTCATCGGGCTTGCTGTCGCCGGCATCCGCGAGGCGCAATGGCTTGCCCTGGAAATTTTCAATACCTGCATCACCAGTGTTCCGAACCAACGAGAAATCCTGCTCGAAGTCATGCAATACTGCACCCAGGGCGGTATCGAAGGAGTCCACCTCGAAAGCCGGGGAGGACGGCTCGATGGGATGTTGCTCAGCGTTTTCGCGGCTCAAATCGAAGGCAAACGCAGAGAATTGCTCACGGAATTGTTCGAAGACCATGAACGACTCGCTCTGATGGTCCTCACATTCATCGTGGTGTTCGCCTCTTACATCAACGACCCCGAATATACGGTGCGAGGAATCGGAAGGGATGGCATGTCCGCACAATAGCTCCGCCGTCTCGGGAACATTTCCGGTGGCTCATCGGTTGGGTACGCATCGCCAACGTTCCGACAAGAAAGCGACCCATCGTGAACCTCAACCGTTTTCGTATCGACGCCCCGCGGATACCGCTCAGCCCGCCTAGAACAGGGTTTTCTCCCCTTCGTTCCTTGCCATCTGTAGACTCATCGGATTTTTTCGAGCTTGAACGAATGGCCGCCACATTGGATCGCTCCCAGCGTTTTCGCGCCGAATCCCAGATCGACCTTCAGCCGTACACCTTGCTGTTGAACCTTCAGCTCAAAACCGCCCGAAGCCATCGAAAACAATTGGATGCTACCTTCTTTCGAAGTGCCACGCGCTTGATAGAAAACATCGCCGAAGTCATGCAGCCAAAGACGCGCCCACGATCGAAATAGCGACCCTTTGACGAGCGAAGTACATACCCAGCGCAGGGGTACAAATTCTCTATCGCATTGAAATTGAAAGAATTTTTTAGATGCCGCGGGGTCGATTGGGGAAAACGGGCAGATACGGGATCAGGCGTGAATGGCCAACCGGTCAGCCGCAAGAGCAGCTTCTTTGATCATCTCAGCCAGGGATGGATGCGCATGGACGGTTCTCGCGATGTCTTCCGCCGCCGTGCGAAACTCCATGCCGAGCACCAACTCGCCAATGAGTTCCGAAGCTCGCGCTCCCACGATATGCGCGCCAATCACGCGATCGGTGGTGCGGTCGGCAAGGATTTTGACAAACCCATCCTCCGCTCCAAGACTTTTTGCCCGTCCATTCGCCCGGTAAAAATACTTCCCGACCTTGTAGGCAATGCCTTGTTGCTTGGCTTGCTGCTCCGTCAATCCCACCTGGGCAAGTTCCGGATGCGTATACACCACGTTCGGAATCAGGTCGTACTGAATCGTGGCTGGTTTGCCTGCCACGATCTCTGCCACGGCAACTCCTTCTTCCGACGCTTTATGGGCCAGCATGGGTCCGCGAACCAAATCCCCAATGGCATACACATGGGGCAAAGTCGTTTGAAATCGCTCATCAATCCATACCTTGCCCTGCTCGAGACGAACGCCCGCCTCCGCCAATCCCGCCGTATCCACACAAGGTTTTCGTCCCACGGAAACCAATACGCGATCGCAGACGATCGTCTCGGCATTTCCCTCTTTGGTTTCGAACGACACATGGACCTGCCCGCCGTCGATAACCGCTCCTTTGACCTTGGTTTCGAGGCGTATGTCGAGCCCCTGGGCTTCGAGCGATTTCTTCAAGGTTTTTGCGGCTTGTTCATCCGCAAAAGGTGTGATCGTCGGAAGCATTTCGATCACGGTTACCTTGGCCCCGAGCCGGGACCAAACACTTCCCAGTTCCAAACCCACCGCCCCTGCTCCTACAACAACCAAATGCTTGGGAATGGCCTCGAACGATAACGCCTCGGTGCTCGACACCACGTGGGTTCCATCGAATTTCAGAAATGGCAATTCGACGGGCACGCTGCCCATGGCAAGACAGATCGCCTTGGATTCGAGCTTTCGCACACCTTCGGAGGTATGCACGCTGACGTTTCCGCTTCCTTGCAGCACCCCGCGCCCTCGAACCACCTCGACCTTGTTCTTCTTCATCAACATACCGATGCCATCGGTGAGTTGGCTGACGATGCCGCGTTTTCGTTCCATCATTTTCGATAGATCGAAAGCGACTGGACCTGTGGAGATTCCATGGGCCGCGAGTTCGGAACGTGCGACATGCAGCAGTTCCGACGATTCGAGCAGTGCTTTGGAAGGAATGCAGCCGACGTTCAAACAGGTGCCTCCTAGCGAAGGCTCCTTCTCCACAATCGCTGTTTTCAACCCGAGTTGCGACGCACGAATGGCACAGACATATCCGCCTGGACCAGCTCCAAGAACTACCAGATCGAAAGTATCCATTCTGTTAGATCTCCAGCAAAAGGCGCTCGGGATTCTCGATGCAGTCCACGATACGCTTGAGGAACGTTACCGCTTCGCGTCCATCCACCAAACGATGGTCATAGGAAAGAGCCAGGTACATCATCGGACGCACCACGACTTCGTCGCCTATGGCGATCGGCCGTTTCTTGATCGCATGCATGCCAAGGATTCCGCTTTGGGGAGGATTGAGAATCGGAGTCGACAACAAACTCCCATAAATTCCACCGTTGGAGATGGTGAACACGCCGCCCGACAATTCGGGCAACGTGATGGTCTTGTCTCTTACTTTTTTGGCCAGTGCCGCAATCTGCTTTTCCACCCCCGCGAAAGATAGCTGATCACAATCACGCACGACCGGCACCACCAAACCTCGTTCCGTGCCTACCGCCACCCCGATGTCGTAAAAATGATTTTGCACGATTTCGTCGCCCTGAATCTGCGCATTCAATTCCGGGACGGTTTGCAGGGCGTCCACCACGGCTTTGACGAAAAAGGACATGAATCCGAGAGCCACGCCGTGCTTTTTTTCGAACGCTTCCTTGTATCGCGCGCGAAGCGCGATGACGTGACTCATATCGGCTTCGTTGAACGTCGTCAGCAACGCGGTATCGTTCTTGGCTTGCACGAGCCGCTCGGCAATCCGTTGACGCAACGGAGACATCGGTGTTCGCGTCTGACGCGATTGTATGTCTTCTGTCGTTCGCAACACCGCCAGACGTTTGACCGGGGGCGGAGCATCTTGCACGGGCGTTGTTACGACTTCAGGCGGTGTGGGTTGGGGAGGTTGCTGCATGGGCACAGGCTCACGCGCGACATGCGCCAGCACATCGCCCTTGGTGATACGGCCGTCTCGACCCGTGGCTTCGATGGCCTTAGGGTCTAGTTCATGTTCTTGTACGAGACGACGTACGGATGGTGCGAGTTCGGCCAGGTCCGTCTGTGCGAGCTTATTTCGCGCCTGGGGCGCACCCGCGATGGGATGGAATGCCGGTCCGGGAGTTTGTGGAACCGCTTGTGGTGACGCTTCCGTGGGTTGCGTGTCCACTTCGGCAACGACTTGTCCGATCTTGACCGTCTGACCGGCGGGCACCAGAATTTTGAGCGTCCCCGCGTGCTCGGCGTTGATGGTCATCGTGACCTTATCCGTTTCCAACGTGAAAAGCGGATCGTCGGTGACCACCCGATCACCGTCTCGTTTCAACCATTCGACCAACACGCCTTCGGTGATCGATTCTCCAACTTGGGGTACTTCAACCTGGATGATCATCGTCATTAGGACTCCTGGTATCCCTACGCTCCGCGCACCGGCTTATGAGAATCCGCAAGCCCCAGGGCATCGCGGATGAGTTGCTCTTGCTCGATCTGATGTCGACGAAGGGAGCCAACGGCAGGGCTTGCCGACGCCTCCCTACCCACGTAACGCAATGAATGCCGAGGGAAAAAGCGTTGGAAATGCAATGCCGCAAATGTCCACCCGCCGCGATTTTGGGGCTCTTCCTGTACCCACAGCACCTCTTGGACCCCATCGTACTTGCTCTCGATCTGATTCCACAAATCATCCGAATACGGATAGAACTGCTCCACCCGGACAATCGCTACATCGTCGATTCCATCGCGTTTCCGACGATTGGCCAGGTCATAGAAGACTTTGCCACTGCATAGCACGAGCCTGCGAGGCGCTTTCGGCGGAGCAGGATCGTCGAGCAACTCATGAAAGCGCCCTGTTACGAGGTCGTCCACGGGAGATACGGCCTGCGGATTTCGCAATAGGCTCTTGGGCGACATCACGATGAGCGGTCGTCGGAAGTTCCGACGAACCTGTCGACGCAAGGCGTGGAAGTATTGGGCGGGCGTGGTGAAGTTGCAGACTTGGATATTGTCTTCCGCGCACGCGGCGAGATAACGCTCCAAGTACGCGTTGGAATGCTCCGGCCCCTGTCCTTCGTAGCCGTGCGGAAGAAGCATCACGAGCCCCGAGGCTCGTTTCCACTTCGATAAGGAACTCACGATGAATTGGTCGATGATGACCTGTGCGCCATTGGCGAAGTCCCCAAATTGCGCTTCCCAAAGCACCAACATATGGGGTTCGTCGAGAGAATACCCATAATCGAATCCAAGCACGGCAGCTTCGGACAACATGCTGTTGTACACACAAAATCGCGCTTGTGTTTCATGAATGTGGCGAAGAGGAATGTAGGATTCCTGCGAATCCATGTCCTGCCAAACGGAGTGCCGGTGCGAAAACGTTCCCCGTGCACTGTCTTGCCCGCTCAAACGAACCGGCACGCCTTCGTGGAGCAACGACCCAAACGCTAGCAATTCAGCACCGGCCCAATCCACCAACCCATGCTCCTCCACCGCCTTGCGCGTTTCCGGAAGCTTTTTCGCCACTTTGGGATTGAGCGAAAACCCATCGGGAATCGCCGATAGCGCGCGAGCCACATCCACCAATACCGTGTGCGCTGCCCCAGTTTCCACCGGCGTATGGGAATAAGGATTGTCCAATCCCTCCCACGCATCCTGAAAAGCAAGCTGCTCGGGAACCCCTCCCGTTCGCTTCACTTCTTCGAACGCCGTCTGCAATTGTGCCTTGAGCTTGTCCGCTATCTGCTCGCCCTCGACCGCCTCCAACACGCCGTCGTCAATGAGCCTTCGCTGATACAACCTTCGAATCGACGGTCGATCTTTGATTTTTCGATACAATACCGGTTGCGTGAACGCCGGTTCGTCACCCTCGTTGTGACCATGTCGACGATAACACACCATGTCGATGACCACGTCGCGGTGAAATTCCTGGCGGAATCGTAATGCCAACTCAGCCACATACACGACCGCATCGGGGTCATCCCCATTCACGTGAAAGATGGGAACCTCGATCATCTTGGCGACGTCCGTGGAATACATGGTCGAACGTGCTTCCGCGGGACCGGTGGTGAAGCCAATCTGATTGTTGACGACCAGATGGATCGTGCCCCCCGTCGTATACCCAGGCAACCCGGATAGATTGAGGGTTTCCGCCACCAAACCCTGACCCGCAAACGCCGCATCGCCGTGAATCAACAAGGGAAGCACCCGGCTTCGTATCACCGTATCTCCAAGCCTTCGCTGCTTGGCTCGGGCTCGACCCAGAACCACCGGGTTGACGGCTTCGAGATGGCTCGGGTTCGACGTCAAACTGATGTTCAAAGGCTTGCCCGCATGGTTGACGTGAACCGAGCTGAATCCCCGATGATACTTGACGTCACCGTCTCCCGCCACGCTCTCGGGCAGGAAATTATCCTCGAATTCCGAGAAGATTTGCGCATACGACTTGTCCAAGATGTTCGCCAGGACATTGAGGCGGCCTCGATGAGCCATCCCCATCACGAAGTCCTCCACCCCAAGATCCGGCGCGAGTTCGACGATCGCATGCACCGCGGGAATCAACGACTCCGCTCCCTCGAGGGAGAATCGCTTCTGACCAGGATAACGGGATTGAATGAAGGTCTCGAATAGCTCGGCATCCACGAGATTCTGCAGAATCTGCCGCTTTGCCGTATTCGAAAGCTGCGGTTGATTCCGACGCGGCTCCATCTGCGCTTGAAGCCAACGGCGCACTTTCACATCTTGAATATGCAGGTACTCGACCCCGATGGACTCGCAGTAGGTTTCTTTGAGAATCGCTAGAATATCGAGAAGAGTCGCTCGTTGCGGGCCACCAAGATGGCCCGTATCGAATACTTTGGGCAAATCCTCTTCCGATAGCCCGTACGTCTCGAGAGCTAGCGCAGGATGCGATGTCGGGTTGTTGCCCAATGGATCGAGCTTGGCGATGAGATGCCCTTGGTTGCGATAGGCATAGATGAGGCTCGCCACCTTCGATTGCCCCCGCGCCTGCGTCGCCGCAACGCATGTCCGAGGACAAGACGCCAAGTCGAACCCTTGAAAAAACGTCTGCCATTCAGGTCCGACACTGGATGGATCTCGACGATATTGCTCGTACAGTTCATCCGCGTACGATGCGTTGGACAGTGCGCCAAGCGCGACACCCGTCAACGATTTGCGTTCAGCCACGATGAGATGACTCCTTGCTTGCACACGACCGGAATTCGATGCGCCAAGGACACGGAAAATCGCATGCCAAAGCCGGTTGAAGAAGCTGCCGGAAGATAACGGCCCCGAGCTTACCTGACTCCTTCCGCGGATCAAGCATGCGTATCGCCTCCATCTCCCCAGTCCCCCTCGCCCCATCCTATCGACACAAGCGTTTTAACCGTCCAAGGAGCCCCGGGATTCCCGCTGCCAATCCAACGCCCAACTTGATAACACAACACCCCTCGCTGCGTATCCCACCGCCCGCCTTTGCGCCAAAGACCATGACACCATCGTTATGCCTTGAATTTTCGTGATATTGAAGATGCCTGGCACGCATGCCCAGCGCTTCCTCCGGCGTTATGAGGACGCCCCCGAGCCATACACCGAATCTCGTTATTCACACCCATCCGGCGGCTATCGTTCGTCGCTCTCTCGCATTCCCCGGCTTTCCCAGCGATTGCTCCATCAAAGCCGTTACGACGTTCCTCAACGCCTGGTGTGGAGGTTGAGGTTTTCGGATGCCATCGAGGTGGGCCAAAGGGCAGGCGAGGCGGTCGGAGCGCGTGCTACGATGGTTTTGCGCGTTCGACGCAACGCTTGCATCGTCGGGCCAATGCTTTCATGACGGTGAAGCGCAAGGCAAGATGAAGGGCACGAGATGGTGGTTCGAGAACAACGAGCAAATGCAACGAAAGTGGAGCGTTGGCGACGTACGGCCTTGGCGGGAATTATTGTCCTAAGTACTTGTTTGATTTTAGCTTTTTTGTTTTCCTGCCAACGAAAACCAACCCCAAGCCTGCAAGCGGATTCGGCTCCCAGTTCTTCCGCCAGTTCGTCGGCACAATCTTGGCGGGTTTGGCCCGAGAACGAACCCATCATCGATTCCCATGTCCATATCGTTCCCACCGAGCAAGGCATCACGCGAGCGTTGGAGGTTTTCGAACAAGTCGGAATCGGCCCGTTTGTCGTCAAAAGCGCTGGCTTTGTCGGCTCGCCGAAATATAAGGCTACCCTCGCCCTGTCGCAGGCCCTTCGAGGACGAATGCGGGCATTTGCCAACATTGACTGGCGCGGTGTCAATCAGCCCGACTTCATCGACCAGCAAGTCGCGCTCCTCGAACAGGCAAAACGTGATGGGATCGTGGGCATCAAGATTTTCAAGGCCTTGGGACTGGCCGTGCGCGATAGCCAAGGCAGACTGATCGCCGCAGACGCCCCTCTGCTTGCTCCGATTTTCGACGCCTGCGGCAAACTCGGGCTGATCGTTGCGTGGCATATCGGCGATCCCGTGGCGTTCTTCGACCCGGTCACCCCTGATAATGAGCGCTACGACGAACTCAAACTCGCGCCGGACTGGAGCTTTTACGGTGGCGATTACCCGCGCCATGCCGAACTCATCGCTGCCCAGGACCGTGTGCTTCGACGGCATCCCCATACGGTTTTTCTCCTCATTCATTTCGGCAACTATCCTGAAAACATCGACTACGTGGACCGCTTGCTCGATGCTTGCCCCAATGTTTTCGTCGATACATCGGCGCGGGTTCCCGAAATCGGACGGCATCCCGCCGCAAAAGTGCGTGCATTGTTCATCAAGCACCAAGACCGCATTTTGTTTGGTTCGGACTTCATCGCAGGTCCCACCGGAGGGATGCAACTTGGCTCCGTGTCCGATCGCGAGCCGACCGTGGCGGACGCCAGAGAGTTTTACGAGAGGCATTGGCGGTACTTCGAAACCTCCATGCCCCAAATCGATCATCCCACGCCAAGCCAGGGCAAATGGAAGGTGGATGCCATTGGTCTTCCGCTCGACGTGCTCCGAAAGTTGTATGTGACCAACGCTCGAAAGCTGCTATTCAGCGGGGAGTTTCCTTCCCCTTATCGGCCATCGCCTTCCTCCGATCCCCCTAAATAATGGCTCGTCCCAAGGACGGTCGCGCAACCCATCAGACTTTTCCTTCCCGTATTCTTCTTCTTTCCTTGCCGTGGCTTGCATCGCGTTATGACTTGCTGAATCCTAAGGGGTAATGCTGCGTCGGGCCTCCTTTGTATTCATCTCCGCGCTCTGCTGGTCATCGTTGGCGAGCTGCTCTTCCGGTAGCCCCGTCACCCAAAGCGAGTCTGGTGACATAACCCCGCCCCAGGGTTCACAAAGCGGAGTCGGTCAACCCTGCGATGAGCAAAACCGATGCCGAACCGGATTGGAGTGCGTCCATGGGCAATGTGCGCCTGGGAAGAGTCAACCCGAAAACGGTCCTTGTGTGATTAGCGCCGAGTGCCAGGAAGGGCTGTATTGCACCGCCCACGGTCGATGTGCGACCGCTGGAAGCGGCCAGCTTGGAGAGGCTTGCACATCCGATGGGGATTGCAGGGATGGGTTGAAGTGCGGATTCAAAAACTTTGCTTTGGTTTGCATCGAGCAAGGCGATCACGACGTGGGGCAACCTTGCGTGAGCAGCGCGGACTGTTTTGGTGGACTAGCCTGTGTTCATGACGTCTGCGCGAAAACGCCTCCAGGAGCCCCTTCCTTCGGTATGCCTTCTTGGGCCGGAGAAACGTGTAGCGATGACCTTAGCCAGCCCGCCGTAGCCTACTTCGAAGTCCCCCGACTATCCGGAAACGGTGACTTTTATCGGATTCCTTTTCCCAACGATATTCGTACTCGCGATGGTCATCCAGACCTGACGGGACACCCAACGCCAGGCGCTTCCCTGCTCGGTTTCGACCCGTTGGAGCCCTACCTTCGCGCCATCGAAAAGGAAAATGTCGGATTTGGCATTTATCCCACGGTCGTGTTTCGATTCTCCAACAGCGTGGATTGGAACTCGATCGATAACGGTGTCAATCCAGGTGCCGTTCAATGGGTCGACATCACACCAACCTCCCCCCATTATGGCTATACCCTCGGTTGGTTTTCCCTCGCCAATGGCATGAGGACCAAGTACCTATGCCCTAATTGGCTGGCCCTTCGACCACCCCTTGGCGAACCTCTGCAACCAGGCATCACGTATGCTGTCATCCTTTCCTCATCGATAAAAAGGCCCGACGGCAACTTCGTCAAACGCTCCCCGGACTTCTCCGCCATGCTCGAAGACTCGGTTCCCGTCGAGCAAGCCCTCATTCAACCTCACAGCCATTACAAGGTTTTTCGCGACTACCTCGCGGATAAGGGGCTCGACAAAAGCACGCTGCTCAACGCCGCGGTGTTTACCGTCGGACCCGTGCGTGACGCCGCGGAAACCATGGCCCGTTCCGTGGACGCCGCGCCAGCTCCCACCGCATCGTCGTGGGTTCGTTGCGGCAACGCTCCTTCTCCTTGTCCTCAAGCCTCGGAAGATCGGGCTTGTGGTCAACCCAACGCCAAGTTCGATGAACTCCACGCCCTGGTGAGTTTACCCATTTTCCAACACGGTGCCGCTCCGTATCTCGAACAAGGCGGGCAATTCGAAATTACCGGCTCCACCTTCACCATCGCGAGACAGGAGAAAGTCTGCCTGTCGCTGACTATCCCTAAAGGGATACAGGCGCCCGAAAAAGGCTGGCCCCTCGTCGTTTTCTCCCATGGCACGGGAGGAAGCTTCCGATCCCACGTTTCCCTCGGAATCGCCGAGACCATGGCCAACGAGGGAATCGCGGTCATCGGGATCGATCAGGTACAACACGGTCCTCGCCGTGGTGAGTCCACCGAAAGCCCCGAGAATCTGTTTTTCAACTTCGCCAATCCCTTTGCAGCCAAATACAACGCAATGCAGGGCGCGGCCGACCAGCTCTCCTTGCTCCGTTTTGTATCCATGCTCTCCATCGATGCCCCCTCTTCTCCCACCGGTTCCGCCCTGCACTTCGATCCAAACCGGTTCTCCTTCTGGGGCCACTCCCAAGGAGCTACCCAGGGTGCCCTCGGAATCCCATATTCCACGGGTATCAAGGGCGTCGTTCTGTCAGGCCATGGCGCAAGCCTGTTGGAGTCATTGCTCAGCAAAACAAGTCCCGTCAACATCGCCGCAGCCCTGCCCTTCGTCCTCGGGGACGTGGACGAAAGCTTCCAACTTCCCGGAGGCTCCTTGCATCCAGCCCTCAGCCTTCTTCAAGCCTGGATCGACCCCGCCGATCCACTCGCCCACGCAAAACAAATGTCCATCACGCCGCCCCTTCCCCAAACCGCCCGCCATGTTTTTCAACCCTTCGGTCAACGGGATACGTTTAGCCCAGGGAAAACCCAACTCACCTACCTCATCGCCGCAAGGTTCGGCCGCGTGGCCGACGACCCCTCCACGGTCGTCGCTAATCCCAATGATGACAACGAATTGGCAGGCGTGGGTCTCGTTACCGGAAATGCGGGCAATGCCTCGGTAGAAGGGGCCGCGGTGACTATCCTGACCCGTCGCTACGGAGTCGATGATTACGACGGTCACTTCGTGGCTTTCCGAAACCAAGCCGCTCGGCAGGACGTGACCCGATTTCTCGTACAATCCGTTTCCGGACAGGACCCTCCGACCGTCGGCCCCTGACATGCCACGACAAGATGCATTCATGCTTCGTGGTCCTGCGCGCCCCCCGGCCCATCCACGCTCGTTCGCCATTTTCGCGAATGGGATAACATGTTGTAATTAAAAGGTATTTAGCTCATGTTCGACTCCCATTGTCACCTCACGGACCTCGAAGAACCTGATCAAGCGTTGAAAGACGCTCGCCATGGTGGGGTCATGAGCATGCTCACGTGCGGATACCACGAGCCGTCCAATCAACTCACGTGCGCGTTGCATGAACGACACCCCTCGCTGCCTTTTGCCCTTGGACTTCATCCCTGGTTCGCCACGCAAGATCTCGAAAACGTCTTGCAACTCATCGAGACTCATCACCCCACGGCAGTCGGCGAAGCCGGATTGGACCTGTGGGGAGACCCGCCATGCCATCCCGTCGAACGCCAAATCCAGGTGCTCGAAGCGCAACTGCAGATCGCGGTTCGCCTTGGTCTTCCGGTCACGCTCCACAGCAGAAAGGCCGTCGACCTGCTGTATTCGGTGCTTCGAAACCACCCCGGAGTTCAAGGAGCGTTGCACGCTTTTTCAGGATCCTACGAGCAAGCCCGACGTTTTTTAGATCTTGGAATGTATATCGGCGTCGGTGGATCCGTCACGCGAAGCCGCGCCCAACGCGTGCGTCACTGCGCCCGTTCGATTCCTCTCGACCGAATCCTGTTGGAAACCGACGCTCCTGCTATCGGCATGGACGGTGTGGAGCCTCCCCATGTTCGTCCCGCTCACCTGGTGATCGTTCGCGACGCTCTCGCTACCCTGCGACAGCAACCCGCCGAAACCATCGAAGCCGCGACGGACGAGAACGCGTCTCGTTTGTTTGGAATCAGCTTTTCATGACGCAACACGATCGCACGGAACGGCTTTTGGGTAAGGAAGCATTGAGCAGACTTCGCGCGGCTTGTGTAACCGTTTTCGGCTTGGGCGGTGTTGGTTCGAGCTGTGTCGAAGCCCTTGCCCGAAGCGGATTGGGACACCTGCGCCTCGTCGATCATGACACCATCCACGAATCCAACTGCAACCGCCAGCTTCACGCACTGCATTCGACCGTGGGGTTACCCAAAGCGCAGGTCATGAAACAACGCGTGCTCGATATCGACCCAACCCTGCAAGTAGAAGCATTCTGCACGTTTTTCGCGCAAGATACCGCCAATGACCTGCTGGAGCCCCCTACCCATTGCGTCGTGGATGCGATTGACGCCATGGGGCCGAAAGTCGAATTGCTGTCTCGTTGCAAATCCCTTGGAATTCCCGTGATTTCCGCACTTGGGGCAGGTGGACGGCTGGATCCGACGCAAATACGGGTCGCGCCGCTCGATCAGACGGTTGGCGATCCTTTGGCGGCTCGCGTTCGCAAGCTGCTTCGTAGACGCGGCACCCTTGACGGCATCACCGCCGTGTATTCGTTGGAACCGCCGCGAATTGCCGCGACTGCCCCCATTCTGTCCCGCGACCTATTCCGTGGAAGACAGCGAATCATCCAGCCGTCCATGCTCATGGTGCCCGCTGCCATGGGACTCGCCATCGCCTACGAAGTCATTCGAACCATCGCTCTGGATCCATCGATCAACGATGGACCGACGTCATGATATCCGGTCCCAACCTGCGCTCCGTTTGCAGAAAAACACCTAAACCGAGGGAAAAACCATCGATGTGGCCGGTGGTCCCCGATGCCTGAAATGCTGCGGAACGCAACAACATGGCAGGCTCGAAAGCGATGCCTAGCCATGTCGACCCGGTCAACACACGCTCCGCACCGAATCGGCCCGAAACTCGAGCAGCCCAGGTGTCCCGTCCTCCATCCGCGAAATAACCATCTCGGAAGTGAACCGTGGCACCATAAGCTCCCAGTCCAAGCTCCCAGCGCAGCTTCGGAGAAGCAAAAAACGAGCGGTCCGCGCCCAATCCCGCCTCGACCCAACGCGTAGGTCCGCCTTTCGAATCACCCACGAGCCACGAGCCCGACAGAAAAGGCTTCCACAAACCCAAACGGAAAGCCGTTTCCATCCCTGACCCACCGACCGTTCCCGCCACCGACGGCAACCAAACGACCTGTCCTTTGCCGGTAAATAACAAAGCAGGATGCTGGCGAGTGGCTAGCTCGACTTGCTCGGGAGACAGGGGTTTAGGTTCTTTGGGTTTTCGAATTCGCGTGGGACGAGCTTGCGAACGAATCATTTCCGAGGTGGCTATCGCCACGAGCCGCGCGGTTACGTCGGGCCGTAACCCTTCCCGCAAGGCAAACGTCCGCGTGGCCACAGCTCCCCGCCCAACGCGTGTCTGAATCGTCACGTTGCCCGCGTCCGGAAAGTCTATCCACACATAGGCCACATGGTCACTGAGCGGTCCTTGTCCTTGGGCCGCCAGATGCCCCGCTTCCTCTAATTCAATCGACAAATAACGTCTCAACCGACGCTGCGCGAGCTGGGCCGATGCGGATTCGGACAGGGCAAGACGTACTTCGAGAAACGAAGAGTGTCTCGGTTCGGTAGTCGTTGGCTGCTGCGCGATGGCATGGGTCGAAACCCACGATACGAAACAAAAACTAATCGGAAGGCTCTTGAGCAGGTTTCGTATTGTCCGTCGCCTCCGTAGAGGACTCACCGGTGTCGTCGGATGCCTCTCCAGCGATAAGTCGTTCCGCTTCTTCTTTACATCGGCCATCCGGGTACTTGACCAAATACTCCTGCGCAAAGCGCAGTGCTTGCGTTTCGTTTGGTGCGGTACGGAATTGCTTGCAAAGCGCATCCTCCGCAAGCACTCCCTCGGGGCTTTGGGCCGCCAGGGCAAACCACTTGCTGGCAAGCTCGTGCTGTCCAGCGCGACGATAATAATTGCCTAGTTTGAAAGCGGCAAGTTGTGCGGACGCATCCCCAGGAAAAGCCTCGGCGACTCGAATCAACGCACGACAAGCCGCGGCGGGATCCTGCCGGATGGCGATATCATGGATTTCCCAAAGAGAATCCGCGTCGGAAGCCGCCATGATCGCTCCGTCGATGCCTCCTGGCTGTGCTCGAAGCAATCGAAGCGCTTCCTCACTGTCACCAGCTCGACCGCGAGACAACCAATCCGGCACGTTGGACACCGGAGGAGCCGATTCCTGCAAGGCAACAGGCGTTGGTGTCGGCATGACTCGCGCGGAATGCAGGGGTGAGGAAAGATGACGAGCTACAGGCCGAGGCGTATGCATCCAAGCCGTTCGGACTTGTTCTCCTTGCACAAGCTTACGCTCGCCCTGCGGTGATTGAAGCCGCGCATCCCCTTGCGAAACCTGCACTTCGAAACCGTGGTCGTCGCGACGCACGAGCACCCGTCCTCCCCCCTGGGTGGACAGCAGCGACTCGCCTGCAAACACCGCAAACGTTCTTTCCGGGGGAACTCCCGCCGCATCGATGGTCACGTCCCCTTGAACAAGCCGTAGTTCAACACCATCGCTGCGCTGACGAAGCAGCTCAAGGATGGAGCCTGGAGACAACACCGCTTGCCCACCACCCGGTAACGCGTAGGTCTGTCCACGAGTAGCCGCGGCCAAAACCTCATAAGACGACTCCCGCGGTGTGGAAGCGACAGCGGGCGGATCCAACATCTCGATCGCGGCAGCCGGTTGGTCCCAAATGAGCTTGCCGAGCAGCAGCCCCGCCGTAAGCGAAGCGGCTACAGCGGCAATTCCACCGATAATCCAACGAGAAGGGGCAGGCGCAGCCGACTCCACCATGGGCAAATCCGCTTCGATACGCTCCCAAATGCGGTCGATGCGCTCTTGGGTTGCATGGTCACGCAGGTCGCAACGAGAAATTGGACAAGGTCCTCGCTGTTTCATTCCAAATTCTCCGACGCTTGGGAATCGACGAAATGCTCGTCAAGATAGCTTTGAGCACGATCTATCCGCCGTTTGACCGTGGCCAAGGAACAGGATGTCATCCGCACGATGGTATCGTGATCGTGGCCTTCGACCGAGCGAAGGATCCAGGCGATGCGGTCGTCGACCGGCAAAGTTTGAAGCAGAGCGTAAAGCTGAGCAATTTGCGCACGTGTGGAGGGTGAGGCATCGGGACTCGCAATCGCATCCAAATCGATGGGGTCTCCGGCACGAATAAGCCCAATGGCACGCATCAAACGCGCACGGCGCATATGGGTGCGCACCTCTCGTACCACAATCGAACCGAGCCAGCTTCGAAAGGCACCCGGATCTCGAATCTCCCGTAACCTTTCGAAAGCTCTGACAAAAGAGTCATGAACGATATCGTCGGCCTCTCTGGCCGATCCTTCGATCCGAATAGCCAGATGGATGGCAAACGCCGCATGACGACGATACAGCCACTCGAGGGCTTGCCGATTGCCCTGAATTCCCAGAGCAACCAGTTCGGCGTCTTGCAGGTCCGCATAGGAACGCAAAGAACGGGAAACGGGCGTTTGCTCCCGCGACCGGGGGCTTTCTTCCGGTTCCGCTGGAAGAAGCCGTAGGTGCGGGCGGTGCTGGGCAGGTGAGGCCATGGACAGTCCTTAATGATTATGGACGCTCGAGGAGGGAAAAGTAGCTCACGGGGATGTTTTCTTTTCAAGGGTGTGTCGATGGAGGAAGAAAAAACAAAAAACTTGATCCACCGTGAGCCATTTTGGGAAGCTTGTGCGTCTGGTAGGAGAGCCGTCGATAACTTACCAAACGGCTCATTCCAACGTTGGAGGAAAACATGAGCAAGTGGGCAATTTTTGCAATTTTGACTTCTTCTCTTGCGCTTGCCTGTGGCGGCGCCCCCGCGACTCCTGAGGTTCCTGAGGCTCCGGAAGCCCCGGCTGCCGAGACCCCGGAAGCCCCGGAAGCCCCGGCTGGCGAAACTCCGGAAGCCCCGGCTGGCGAAACCCCGGAAGCCCCGGAAGCCCCGACCGAGTAATTGCCTTTTCGTTTTACGACGACTTGACACGGTGGTCCTTTGGGTCCGCCGTGTTTCGTTTTGTGCGCCGCAGAAAGCTGCGCACAAAACAAAAAAAACGCGCGAGGGAGCTGGGGGGGCAGCATCAACCTCGCGCGGCAGCATGCGCAAGACGGGGTGGAGGGGGGGGGCGGAATCACCCCGCCTTGCCTGCTGTCGGTCAACTTAGCACTCTTCGTGCCATAAGCAACCATAAAAAATCAATAGGTTAGTCATTGGTGGGACAACGTTGCCTTGCAAACATGAAATATTAATTGCAGTTTCGATGAATTGCTGTATTTCAAGATAATTAATTTATAGGTTTTTCTTCCGAAAGGACGTGTTCAACCAAGAGCAAACGCTCCCTCGTTTCATCGCTTCATTGACCTTCAGCTCGTTTCTTCCCTTCCTTTGCCCCACACTTTGCCCATGTCCCTGCCCCCATCCTGGATTCCCGCCTCACGACGCATCTTCGGTGCTTCATCCCTGTCTGACGCTTGCCTCGAATACTCCGATACCAACGAGGATATCGACCTTACCCTCAAGACTCTCGACGTCCAACCAGGCCATGTCGTCGTTGGTGTCACGGCTAACGCCGACCTCCTGCTTTCCGCCCTACGTTACGATCCAGCTTTCGTCGCCGGTTTCGACCTCAACCCCGCACAAAACGCCTTGGCCGAACTCAAACGAACCGCCATCCACTCTTTAGACTATCACGATTACCTCGTCTTACTCGGCTACCGCACCCACCCCCGCCGACGAAAAATCTTCGAAAGCCTCCTTCCCAGTCTGCCGCCTTTGGTCCGTGATTTCTGGACCCGCGAAGATATGACCCAAGCAGTCAATGAAGGACTTTGGCGCCAAGGTACCGCCACACGAAAAGACCTGGAACAGTGGCAACGACACTTACTGCAACTCGGCCGTTTTCTCGGCCCCCAAACCATGAATGTCGTACTCGGTCTCGCCGGCTCCAGGCATGACCGAGAACAAATTCGCTCCCACGTCGCCCAGGTCTTCCCTCGCTACGCTCACAGCCTCCACCACCCCCATCGCCCCTCGCCCTTCAACCCGTTCTCTTTCCCCAACGGAATCATCAACTATCCCGCCTGCTCCAAATACGCCTGGGGTCTCGTCCCCGAAGAACATATCTATCCCCCCCTATCGCGAAAAGACTTCGAACTCATTCGCCCCAATCTACATCGCGCATGCTTCATCACCTCTTCGATGCTCGATGCTCTTTCCACCATGCCCAATAACGCGTTCCATAGAATGTATCTATCTAATATTACAGAGTATTTTTCAATTTCGGAAGAACGCGCTCTCGTCGAGGCCTTGCTCGACAAAGCCTGCTTCGGCGCCGTGGTTGTCCTGCTTTTCATCGCCCTCTCCCCTGGACAACGACGAGATCTGCTCGATCACGATTCATGGTCCGATCGGGGGTGGAATCGCCTCTTTTTCGGTACTCGCCGGTGGTCTGATATGCACAATGATTTCAAGGACTTCGTAGTCAGAGGCTCGGATTTTTTCCCGCGATGGGCCCGCGAGCTTCGACAAAAACAGAGCCGTGAACGGATCGTCACACAAGCAAAAAATCGACTGGTAGATTCGTGGCGACGCTTCTCCACCGCGGATTACGCCGAGGCGGGGCGCTCCTCCCTCTCCTCCGCCCACTTTCTACTCAAGCACGCCCAGGACCGATGGGAGGAAGCCTCCCAACTATCCCATCCCGATTATGTGCTCATCGAAAACGAAGCACGAACAGCCGCTTTCTATTCTGATCTTTTCGCCAACCTCCGCGCTTCCCACGCCCACCGCTCGTTTTATCCCTTTGATTACGCTATCTTACACAAAGTGCGTCGACACGGCGCCACCTACGAGTTGCCGGAATTGACCACGAGCGTTTGACCCATCCTCGAGCCAAGAGAGGATTGACGTCACCCGGATCCGACCACAGGTTCAGCCTCGCTTTCGTGGTACCGTTATCCAACTCATCGAACTGAAGGAGTTTTTCATGTCCAAGGTCACCTTTCACGGCAATCCCGCAACTCTCGAAGGAAAGTTTCCATCCCCAGGAGACAAAGCCCCGCCCTTTACCCTCGTCAACGGCAAGCTCGAAAACATGGATTTGACTTCGTTTTCCGGCAAGAAAAAAGTCCTTACCATCAACCCGAGCTATGACACCCCGGTCTGCGCCAAAGCGGCCCGGGAATTCAACACGCGAGCCGCCACCATCAACGACGCCGTCGTGCTCGCCATCAGCGCCGACTTGCCCTTTGCCCAAGGCCGATTTTGCACAGCCGAAGGAATCGAAGGCGTCGTGCCCCTGTCCGCTTTCCGCAGCCCAACCTTTGCCAAAGACTATGGCGTGCTCATCACCGATGGACCCCTGGCGGGACTGACGGCCCGCGCGGTGGTGGTGATCGACGAAAACGATAAGGTCATCTACTCGGAACTCGTCGGGGAAATCGTCAACGAGCCGAATTATGAAGCGGCGCTGGCATCGCTTCGATAAACACCTTTTCGGCCTTACCTCGCGTTACCCTTCGGGACTACCCTTTGGACCTGCCAGGGTGCCACCGCAAGGTAATTCGCATCCCGCATAGCGATTTCGAAACGTCTCCGCTCGCTTCGCTTGCCATAATTTCCCGTTATCCCATACCACATAGGGGGGAATCGCTTTGATGAAGCGCCAAGCGGACGAAAAAGAATAAGCGCCTTGGCCGACGACAGCGAGCACATCTCCTTCTTCGGGGCTCTGTCCCCATAGGGTATATCCCCATACGTCGTGGGGGTCGCATAAGGGCCCAAAAAGCGTGAAACGTCGTCGTTCCCGTGAGGGGCGTGTCACATTGACGATAGGAGCGAAGCAATACTCGAAAAATCGATCGTCGCCGAGCATTTGGCTTCCCCCGTCGACGATGGCACCACCCGGCTTCACGGCAAGGACGGAAAGAACGATATGGGTCGGATGGGAAGCAATATATCGCCCTGGTTCGAAAAAGATCTGGATATTCGGGATGATAGGTTCTAGCCGGCGCCGTACGCTGTCGCCGATCCGTTGAGCAAAAACATGGAGAGGTTCGACGGCGGTGATTGTACATGCGTAAGGGTCGAACGCGGGCTTCGCTGAGGTCATGGACGAGCCCAAACGAGAAGCCAGCGTTTGAAGCAGAATTCCTTTGTCTTCGGCCTTATGAAGAACCGCTTGCCCTTCCGGGTAAAATCCCCCTCCAAGATCGAGGAAGGACATGCGTTGTCGCACGGACGACGGTTGATCGGCGAGCCAGGCGGCGATGGTTTCGATGTTGTTTATATATTTTTCCGGGGTTTTATTCCAACTCGAGTGAACGTGGAGACCGCACCAAGTCAGATTGGGGCAGGTTTGTGCTTGGTCGATGGCGTAGCGCAGTTGTTCGATCGGAATGCCGAACTTGGACCAGGAAGGATCCTCCGACGGTGCTGCACACAGGCGAAAACCGATCCGCAGGGGCCGTGGGGGGGCCATGGCTCGAGCCAGGTCGATGATACGCTTCAGCTCGGAGAGATTATCGACGATGAGGATGACGCGGTTGGGGTGTTGAAGGGCCAGTTCGAGTTCTTCACGCGTTTTTCCTGGGCTGCTGAACAAAATGGTGCCGAATCCGAGTTCGAGAGCGAGTTGCAATTCGAAAAGGCCCGCGACATCGGCCTGCAAGCCTTGCTGATGAACGATTTGCCCGAGAGCGGGTAAGTCATTGCTTTTCAAGGCATAAAATGCATGGCTGCGGGGAACGGACGTTTGCATGGTCTGCACGAAATGGGCGGCTATCGAGCGAAGCTGGTCTGCCTCCAAAAAATATTGTGGAGTTCCAAAACGTCGGGCGCTTTCCAGCATTGGCTCCATGGGAAGCGAAAGAATTCGTGGGTCGAATGCGGTCGGAGCCGCATCGTTGAGCGGTTCGTCGAGCAAGGCCCGTAGTTCGTCTACCCAAGGATTCATGGCCTTGTCTCGTAGCGAACGATTTGGGGAAGGATGTTCATGAGCTTGTCGATGCCGCTCGAATCGGACGGCTGGACGAGCACGTAACCACGGATGAGAGGCGTCGAATCGACGTCGGAAGCGGTTCCTTCGGTATCGTAGACGTGCGTAGCGATGATTCCCAGGTCGTGGGTGCGCTCATGCAAACCGGAAAGGTCGATGGGAGAGTTTTCATGCCCCGGGGGTGCGATGAGATACAGGACGGCACCTTCGGAGGAGGGGTAACCCAGCGGGATGGGTTCATTCATGGCGGCGGCGATCATGACAGCCAACGAGGTGTATCCCAGTAGTTTTGCCATGAGGTGATTGAAGGCGCTGAATCCAGGGCGAATGGACGATTCGAGGACGTGGATGCTACCCCGATCCACTTTGAAATCCACCATGCACACGCCGTGGTGGATACCGAAAGCGCGAACGATTCGATGGCATACGGAGATCAAGGTTTCCTCATCTATGCCGTGATGCGAGAGGCAAGGGGGTGGGACGAGCAGGTATCCACCAAAAAGTCCGAGCGTGGGACCGGGCAGTTTTCGAGTGATGCGAAGCAAAGCAATATGATCGGCCTGGACAAGGAAGTCACAGCTAAATTCGATTCCTCCGACGAAAGATTCGAGGAGAAACTGATGTTTTGGGTAAAGGAACTGTCCGGAATCGGATAATGGCTGCGGTTCGAAGCGCGGATCCGAAAAGGTGTTGAGGGTTGCTTTTTTCAAACGAGAAATATTTCGGATCAGGTCCTTGGGCGAATCATTTCGAAACAGGAATTGGCTTTGGGTGCCGGACAATACTTTGAGAACGTTCGGATAGCCGATGGTCGCCGCGGCATCGAGATCGGCTTCGGAGAGGAGAGTGAAGGCCGATGTGGGGACCCCGTGTTCGACGAATGCCTGTTTGCACAGCCATTTGTTGGAAGCCAACGCGCACGTTCGAGCGCTGGGAAAGGGCAAACCGAAGTGGGTGGCGAGGGTGCGGGACAACGAAAAATGAAGTTCTTCATCGATGCCCACGACCGCTTCGAATTGAGCCTGATGAGCGTGTGCCCACGCATCGGTTTTCTCCACGACCCGCTTTGCATCAGATAGGTCGTCGGCAATGCCATGAAGCGGCGGAAGAGGCTCGAGCAAGGTGGGGGGAGCCACGACGAGCAGACGGTCGAGTTGATGTCGTTGGTGCAGGGATTCGATGCAGCATCGAAGTTCGATGGCTCCGATTCCGTAGGCAGGAAAAAGGATGAAGGATTCCATGGGAAGAGAGCCACGGTAGCAAGGGGGGCAGGGGGAAGATAGACAGTGAAAAGAAGCTGGATTTGGCGTGTTGGCGGGACGCAAGGGAATCATTCGGCGCGTTCGTGTCCGCCTGCCATCTCGTCGAGTTCGGCTTCGATTTCGTCGATGGGTCGGAGGGATTTTCCTTGCATGGGGATGCCGCGGGCCACGGCCACCCGTTCGAGCGCTCGCTGCAATCCCTGACGATCCAGAACGGCGGGCAGCCAAATGCGCTCGCCTTCCCAGGAGCGAAGGGCAACGTTCGAGGATTCGAATACGATTTCATCGATTTCCGCCCAGCTCAAGTTCTTGATTTTGGGCCAAGACAGACCGAAAACGTCTCGGTATTCGACACCGTCGGGATGGATGACCACGCCTCGCATGCTGGTTCGGAGCATGGCCGCGATGCCCCCGAGCAGAACCAATACGGCTAACGTACGGGCACCGAGGATGCGATGCGAATCGCCTTCCACGATATAGCGAAACAGCCAACTATCCGACGTGTGCAGGCTTGCGGCCATCACGAGACCGACAAAAGCGATGGCGAGCACAAGGTAGAGGGTGGGAAGGATCCAGGTGCGCAACGGGGGGCCAAAGGATTCCCGTCCCTGGGGACGATAGGTCATGTCGAAGCCGGGAGGGCGGGATTCTCGAGCCATGCCTATGGTGTAGGACACGCAGGGGGGGGCAGGCAATAAGCGACGAACGATAGCGGGGCGAAGGGCGGCAAGAGCAGGAACCTCCATGGTTTCATAGAATCGAGATGGGTTTTCGGACCGCGGTTCGCTTGGGGAGGCATTCGGGGGCCCGAGAGAATTGAAAAGGATTTTTCCAAGCGAGATGGCGAGGAGAGTAGCGTGATAATGTGTAAATTCAATAGGTTACTTCTTATGGGGGAGTGGTGTCACGAATGTGTCGCGGGTTTTACGGCTCTTTCGGCGAGCCGGATAGGTTCACCAATACCGGGTTGGCGGTGTATTCGATACCGGGATGATTTCCACATTGGCCATGTTGGTTGTTGCCCCGGCAAAACACGGCACCCTGACTGTCTACGCCACAGAGGTGAGTCGTGCTGTCGTTTCCGGTGCCTTCGGCTTGTACCACACCCTGCAGGGGCGAGCCGGTTCCCCGGTACGACCAGCATTGCACTTGGTTTTCTGCTGTTATGGCGCAATACGAGGGTCCCACCAGCGACCGGATTGCTTGTCCCCATGATGTGGGAGGAGACGATGAGTCGGACCAGGTTCGTACCGTTCCATCGGCCATGAGGGCTTGTCGGGGTCGCACCTGCACGGCGCCTCGCAGGAGGGGCGCTGGGGTGGGGGCGCGCACGATTTGTCCCTTGTTCACCCGAGCCAGATAGACATCTCCCTGCCGATCCAACACCACGAGATCGCCAAATTCGCTCATGGCCATGTCTTTCCCTTGGTTGAATCGAGGCTCGGGGGAAAGGTGCAAGTTTTCGAGAGAGGAGAAGTTCGGGTTATGGCCTATTCGAAGGGAACCATCGTCGAACAGCGCTGCCACGGAGCCGAGAACTCCCATATCCGGCAATCCCACGGCGATAGCGTGGTCCAAAGCCGGGACTCGGATGGGCAATCGCTTTTCGGTCTTGCCAAAAAAGCAATGGGCTTGTCCGGACGAATTCCACGCGCAGGCGTAGGCTGATTGGGCGATTAACCGCACGATTCCAGACAAGGAGGGAACGGGTTGCGGGGTTGGACCCCAGCACCATACCTCGCGATTTTGCGATAAGGCGCAGGTGAAGTCTTTGCCTACCTGCACGTTTTTCATCGCTGGGATGTCGGAGAGCTTCCGGGGACGGGGCAGATATCGTTGGGAGGCCTGTCCCAAACCTCCTTTTTCGTTGTGTCCCCAACAGGCAATGGCTCCGTCCGAGTTCCGAAGGCATGCGGCTTGTGGGGCAATCGCCAATTCCTCTACGCTGCCAAACCCTTCCAGGGAGACATCACCCTTTTCCAAGGCAGGCAAGGAGACACCCGAGCCGAATTCGTCCATGCGGGAGCAAGTCACGTGGTTGCCATTCGTGGCGCAGACGATCGGAACATCCACTTCGAGCCATCCGAGCTGGTTCAACCCGAACGGATTTGCCCCCGGCACCTCTTTGAAGGAGGCTTTGGGAGCGCCGAGATCTTGACAAGCCACCGTTTTCGATTCGAAAGCCACGCATAAGACCGAGAATCCAACCTGCATGGAAACCGCTGTTTTCCCTTCCGGCAGGGGTACGCGGACCACCTTCGACGTGCCCAGATCTCCGTGACGGACACATTGAATCCCTGAGGGCATGCGCGCACAAACATGATTGAGCGAGACGGAAAGCTCGAGAACGTCTGTCCATCCGGGCATGGAAAGGGGTTTGGCTTCTGGCTGCATCGCTCCCCGGGGGAAACAGCTCACGGTCCCATCGCGATGAAGAGCGCATAAGACGCCGCCGAACAGGGTACCGTCGGCTATGCTCCGGTTGCCATGAACTCGTTGGACATTGTTTAAATATTTGAAATTATTGGGTATTTCTTGACCTTCGGCGAGTGATAGGACAGAACCATCCGTACGAGCGATCACGATGAGTTCGTCGTGTGGATTGATGGTGAGTCGAGTCACATCCACGGCGTTATCGATATTCGGAAGAATACGGGGGATGGGCTTTTCCGGACTTCCTCCCCAACAGCTTACTTTGCCATTGTCAAGGACAGCGCAAAAGCCTTCCAAGCCTGTCGTAAGGCGAACGGCTTTGGGCGGTGGGACGAGAGGTGGGGGCGGTGGGGGCGGC
>MWCO01000009.1 GCA_002070115.1 Deltaproteobacteria bacterium ADurb.Bin207 | reverse complement strand
TGATGCCCGCCGACACACCATGCTCGTTGGCCAAGCCCGCCATCGTTTCCAGCAAGTCCCGCACATAACGACGAACATCGCATCGGTCCGGCTCCAACGATACGATCGGATAAGCCACGAGTTGCCCCGGCCCGTGATACGTGACATCGCCGCCCCTGGCCGTGGTGACGAGGTCGATGCCACGGGACGCGAGCGCCTCTTGAGATACAAGCACGTGTTCGTTTTTGGCACTTCGTCCAAGAGTAATGACCGGGCGATGCTCGAGCAGCAGGACGATGTCACCCATCAACCCTTGTTGACGCGCGACAAGGGCCTGCTGTTGCAATTCGTGTACGGAACCATAGCTCCGAAGGCCAAGCCAATAAACTCGAATGCTTCGGGTGATCACGTCGGGTGCTCTCTCGTCGTTATAAGGGGTATGCCAAGACAATCCATATACGGATAGGCATGGAACAAGGGCAGGACGACTCAGCCGCGAAGTTTTTTTCGATTCGCCATGAACTCATCGATTCCTTCGATGAAGGCAAGTGCTGCCTCGGGATCGAACTGGGTTCCCGCACACCGCTCGATCTCACCAATCGCCACGTCTTGCGGCAATGCCCTTCGATACGCGCGATTGCTGGTCATGGCATCATAGGCATCGGCGACGGCGATGATGCGGGCGATGAGGGGAATTTCCGTTCCTCGAAGCCCCAGGGGATATCCTTTGCCATCCCATCGCTCGTGGTGGAGCTGAACCCCTGGAATGAGCGGATGCAAGAACTTGATGGGCTCCAAGATGTCTTTTCCGTATTGTGGGTGCTTTTTGAATACTTCGTATTCTTCTTGTGTCAGCGTGCCGGGCTTGTTCAAGTTGAGCACACACCCAATTTTTCCAATGTCATGCATGAGCGCGGACTGGTTCACCACCGCAACCACGTCTTCGGATAGCCCGAGTTTATTTGCCAAAAACGTTGCGTATAAGGCTACCCGATCGGAATGACCCGAGGTGTATCGATCCATCTTGTCGATGGCTTTGGCGAGACCGTGAATGGTCTGCTGGAACGTTCCCTGCAATTCCTCATAGAGTTTCGCATTTTCGATGGCGGCTGCAGCCCGCGCACCGATGATCGAAAATAGCTTGCGATGCCCTTCATCGAATCGCACGGTGTGATTGGTCGACACAAGAGCGATCCATCCAAGAAGTCGTCGCGTCACCTTGAGGGGAACCACGAGCAAACTGACGATTGGGCTGTCTGGAGTCGAGGCAAAATATCGTTCTGATGACGTACCATGAGCCACGATGTTCTGGTCGTTCATCAAATGTTGGACAATGACGTCGATGTGTAGCTGGCCGCCGAATTGCAATCGGTTTCCCATCCGCGAATGACGCTCGACAAATCCGCCTTTCCTGTCCTCCAGCCAGATCGTCACGACATCGGCTTTCATCTCCTGGACAGCCAATTGTCCAATGGTTTCAAGGATTTCCTCTAAGGAAAGACTGGCCGAGATCGCTTCACTGACCGAGTAGAGCGACACCGCCTCTTTCAAGCGCAAATTCTCCGCCGCGAGCCTTTGCTTGTCGATCCCCCGCCGCACGATGTGGATGACTTCATCCATCTTGAACGGCTTCAGGACGTAATCGTAAGCCCCACGCTTCATCGCTTCGATCGCGGTCTCCACGGTTCCAAATCCCGTCATGATGATCGTTAGCGTATTGGGACTTATCCTCGGGATGGCCTCCAACAACTCGATCCCCCCCATGCGCGGCATTTTCAGATCGCTGATCACCACGTCAAAACGCGAAGCATGCAACACGTCCAGCGCCGAAACACCATCCGACGCCGTTCGGACGAAGTATCCTTCAAGCCCAAGGAAGTCAGCGAGGATGTCGCGGATAAACTTCTCGTCATCAACGACGAGAACTCGCGGGCGATCTTCCAGCTCGAGTGGATTGGACATGGACCGAGGCCCTCAGCTTAGCGACAATCGCGCGTTGGGTCGACCGTTTCTACGATAGCCCCCGGAACAGCGTCGGTGGCTACCCTGCTCAGCCCCGACAACCGATTCGCCGATGCCACAACCCTTTCACCCCATCCTCAAAGCTCGCTCGAGGGCTTGCCAAAGCTGCTGATCGACTGCCGACCACCGAGTCCCCGAACGCCGAAGAAGCAAAAAATAGGACTCAAACAGCGACTTATCCAAACCATGAACCTTATGAACGAGCGATGGCAACGAAGCCGTCACATTTCGCGGCAACGGTTTGGATACGAGAATATGAACTTGCACGAGACGATTGAGCCAACGTCCAGTTTTCGTTTCGATGGCCATTCGAAGGGCCAAGTCACACATAGAAGCCTGATCTTCCTTGTCGATCTCACCACGAGCCATCGAGCGCAACGCAGTGACTTCAAACGCCTGATCCATAAGCATCGAGGCTAGGTCGATATCGGCTCGCTGCCATGCCGCCTCGATCGCATGCCAATCGGCAGGCTCCGCTCCTGTCAACGTCTCCGTCGCTGGTTCGTCGTCCTCATCGAAAACAACCCCTTCGGGTTTCGTAGCCGTATTCCGATAGGGAGCAGGCTTCATCTCCACAATCTCGAGGCATTGATTGCCAAGATTGAGGACATCGTTCACGCGCATACTCGCACGGTGCGCAATCCGAACCCCGTTGAGAAATACGCCGTTTTTACTCCCCAAATCCTCAATGACCAACTGCCCGCCCTCGAGGAATACCCGGGCGTGCTGTCGCGAAACTTTGCTGTCATCGGTGAAAACAAGCGAACAAGTAGGGCTCCGTCCCATAAGCATCGTGCCAACGATGGGAATGGTCTGCTGTCCGAAGCGCAAAGCAAAGTCAGTCATGGGAATGATTCCGTCCAAACGGATAGCACACTATGAACCACTTCATGAAATCTTGCGTCGATACCGCTTGGTTTATGACAGTTTTGGAGTCAAGGGCTGGACATTGCCCACTGTCTTACCAATCGTTCACTTGGTCACCATCAACATAAACGGTGTAACCACTCATATTCTTGGATTTATCGGGAATCCATTGTTGGAACCGCAACTCTTAACCCAACGACTCTTACGCATAACGCGAAAGAAAGGACTTCTTAGGATGATGAGCAAAAGCGTTTCACTACCTTTCGGCACTGCTTTGATGATGGCTATCGCGTCACCAGCGTTCGGCGACGAATTGCCGAAGGGATTGATGGAAACCAAGGCTGCATCGGACGGAAAAACGGATGTGGCCACGAGCGGATTCGAAGCGGCAACGGCTCGGGATCAAGAGACCAAAGACACGACCGAATTGAAGATTTCCGCGGGCGGCTTGTTCTCCACCGGAAACTCGCGTGCCATGTCGCTCACCGGTGCGGGACGTTTCAAGCTTCGTCGGGGAGACAACCAATTTACGGCAGCGGCAGCGGGCAACTATGCCAAGTCATCGCCCACCGCTGACGAAGGCATGGAAACAACCCTTGAAAACGTGCAAGGGCGCGCACGCTACGACCGCTTCTTCACGCCGGTCCTCGCGGGATTCCTGGCGGCATCAGGAACACGCGACCGATTCCAAGGCTTGGACTTGCGTCTCAATATCGACCCCGGTTTCGCCTTTTATTTCATCGACCGAAAAAGCCATCAGCTATGGACAGAAATCGGCTACGACCTGCAGCACGATATCCGTCGCGACGACGCCATCGATGCGGCGGCATTGGAAGGAAAGCTGGTCGACAAATCCGAGACACGCCACAACGCCCGTGCTTTTGTGGGATACGATAATTCCATCAACGAGAAGGTAACGTTCAATTCCGGGCTCGAATACATCCAAGGCTTACAGGAAACCACCAATTGGCGCCTCACGTGGGATGCCGGGCTTACCTCGAGCATCGGCAATTCGTTTGCGATCGCAACCACGTTCACCCTCAAGTACGACCATAATCCGCTGCCGGGTGTCGAAAAAACCGATGCCATCACCGCAGTTAGCGTGGTGTACACGCTGCTATGAGCGATGGGACGGTGTTAGGAAAAAGCGATCACCAAAAGCTGCCACGCCAGTATGCACGGGGTATCCGCTCAGACAACTCACAGCACGACACTTGATCATGAACACGAAAAATATTCGTGGATCATGCAAGTGCTCCAGGGTCTCGAAGTTGCCCTGACCCTTGGAGACAATCAGATCCGCTTGTTCAAATGCGTTTCGGAACTCCCGACTCGACCGTTCCCATGCCACGCCCGGTACGGCAACGCCCGTATCGATGACGGGCACCAGCGCCGACAACCCCACTTGGTCCGCATCCTTTCGGGTTACATCGTTGATGATGGGCCCACCCCGTACGACCAACGTAACGCGTCGCGCACCAAGACCATGCACGATCAACTCGCGATCGAAAGCGATTTCTCCTGCATTATCAGCTAGATACAATATTTTTCGACAATCCGCCAACCGAGCTTCGAACGCATCGATATGGTCGACCAGTGCTTGTTGGCTCATTACATGGTCGATGGTCCGCTCCAAGTCGAAAGCGTTACCAACTCCGTAGTCAATGACGTTGGCAGCGAGCGCCAAGTTCACCAAGGCACGCAACGGTTGGCTGGAGGTCTTCCACTTCGGTTCGAGTGTTTTGGCTAGCGCACAAGCTAATTCGTTGTCTTGCTGCTTTCGCAGCCGATAGGGATCCGAATCTCCAAGCTCTTCATAAAAGAGCGGATACAACCGTTCGGCAATATGGGGAGAGGGCACACGATAATCCGCGTTCGCAAGATGGCTCAACGTGCGACGAACCATTCGTTCTTCTGTTTCGCTAGAAATACCGGCTGTTTTCGCAACCATGCGGGCCTGAGCGAGAAAGCAAGGGAGACAATCCAACAGCGTATGCATCGGTCCTTGTTATCCTTAATCTGAAGGTTCTGCCAATCGTGGCCGCGGCAGTCGACGCGAGCGTCGCACACGACGCCTGCGCGGCGAAAATACAACTGCATGGCCACGAGGCGAGAACCGTTGGAGGTCATCCGGCTGCGACCCATGGCTAGGCGTATGGGGATGAGCCGCCAACGCCGTTTGCTATTCCGCTTTTTTTTCGAAACGAAATTGTCAGCACACGCTCTATTTTCGAAGCTTTGTATTGACGATCCCATGAGCCTCGAGCCTTTGGACCTGATATGTATCTTTTCGAATCCGAGTCTTTCGAATAGGAATTCGCCATGCGTTCTTCTTCTTTCTACTCTGGCGCTCTTTTTTCCTCGGTGGCGGCCGCGATTGTCGTGGCAGTGGCATGCGGGAATCCCGAGATCATTCTTCCGCCCGAGCAGCAACCATCCCAGGATGCAGGAACGGACTCTGTGCCGGAGGCTGATTCATCCTTGTTGGATATCCCGAACCAAGAGGCAGATACCAAGGATGAAGCGTTCGTGATCGTCCCCGCGGACAAGGTGATCGATCCCGTCCAACCCGGGGAAACAGTTCAATTTCAGGCTATTTCTGTGAAGACCCAGGAGCCGATCGAGGTTTCTTTCTGGACGGTCGACAAGATGGTCGCGGGAACGATCGACGCGAAAGGGTTGTTCACAGCCAGTGGAGTGGCTGGGGGGAAGCTCGAGATTGGGGCACAGACGGCCAAGCATCAGGCGACGACTTCCCTGACGTTACGAGTTCGTATTCGGGACAATCCGGGGGGATTGGATGCGGCGACCCAAGCTGCCCTCGAGGCCGGTCAAGCGGGCGCAGGAGCTACGAATACCCCGGACACGACGTTCCGTTGGCTCTATCCCTATGACCAAACCGTTTTTCCGCGGGGCTTGCCTTCCCCCACCTTGCAGTTCGCTGGAGTAGGGGCCGACGGCTATTACCTGCACGTGCAATCCGAATGGTATGAATACCAAGGGTTTTATTCCGGTTCTTCGCCAGAGCGGCTCGCGGTTCCCTCTTCGGTGTGGGAAGGATTGACCTGGAGCGCTGGGGCTCCCGATCCGGTGAGCGTGCAGATGACGAAAATCCATCAAGGCCATGTCACCGGACCGGTTACGGAAACCTGGGATATTGCGCAGGGAAGCCTCAAAGGAATCGTCTACTACAACACGTATGACGACCCGCTCGCGACCCAAAACGGTCAACTCGATGAAGAACGTCGCGGCGCGGTCATGCAAATTCGACCCGGCCAGCACGCCGAAGTGCTGCTCGGCGGCGACGGAACCTGCACCGTCTGCCACTCTGTCAGCGCAAACGGTGAACGCATGGTGCTGTCTGCCGGACACGTCTGCAACAAATCCTTCGTCTTGTCTTCGACGGGAGACGCCACCGAAGCGTATTCCGATAGCTGCGCAAACGAAGGACGTCACGATGACACCTTTTCTTTCGGCGGACTGACTCCAGATGGTTCGTTGATGCTCACCTCCGCATCGATGAAACGCGAACAGCCTTATGACTTTTTCCCCAATATCGCGAGTGTCGACGATGATACGGGGCCTCGTGATTCGAAACTGGTTCGCGTTGATTCCGGACAGATCGTGGCTGCGCCGGGATTCGATGGCGTTGTACGAAAAGCCCTCATGCCCTCTTTCTCCCCCAATGGCCGGAAGGTCGCTTTCGTCCATTATGAAGCAGGCCTCGGCAATACGTTGAGCGTGATGGACTTCGACCCAGCCACACATACCTTCACCAACCTTCGTGTCGTTTATGACGCGAAAAAATACGGGTTCGACGATCTATACGCGGGGTGGCCCGCGTTCACTCCGGACGGCAAATCCATCGTATTTCAAGTGGGCGATCGACGGGACTATTCCACCTGGCGTGGCGGCGAGGGGCAGCTATTCATCGTAGATGTCGCTTCGGGCAACGAGCAGCCCCTCGCATGGCTCAACGGAATGAATAGTTCCGGCTCGTACGTGGGCACTCCACAAGAGGCTCGGATGAGCTTCGAGCCCACGTTGTTGCCGGTCGCGGTCGGCGGATACTATTGGGTGGTCTTCACGAGTCGTCGCCCCTACGGCAACATGATCGAGGAGTCTGGCGAGGGCCCCGATGCTCCCACGGATCAAAGACCTTCGCCGAAAAAACTCTGGGTTGCGGCCATCAGTATCGGTTCGGCCCTCGGACCGGACCCCAGCCATCCAGCGTTTTACCTGGAAGGGCAGGACCTCGTGTCGGGCAATATGCGGGGGTTTTGGGCCCTGGAACCTTGCAAACAAATCGACCAAAGCTGCGAATCAGGTAGCGAATGCTGTGAAGGCTTCTGTCGTGCGGTCGAGCAAGACGGCGGCACGGCGTATGTCTGCGTTCCTCCTCCCACCAACGAATGCGTGGAAGAATACGAAAAATGCGTAACTACGGAGGATTGCTGCGATGCCGACGACGGCTATGAATGTATCAATGGGTACTGCGCTCGTCCGACTCCCGTGAAGTAATATCGAAAAAATTTACAAATCACGGCTTGGAAACGTCAGTTTTCTGATTCATGCTGCCGCAATGCGCACCTACCTTCTAGCCTGTGGGGCAACGTTATTGTTGGGCTTGGGTTGCGGTAGTGAGGCTTCGCACACGCCGTCTTCCGCAACGTGTCAGGATGGATTGGCTCGTCTTCAGGAGTGCATCGACAATTATTGTGTCGACAGCACTTCGAAAACCTGCACATCGCTTCGCAACGCCGGGTCTGGTTCGTTGCGCGGTGCCTCGACGGATCCCTGTGCAAGCATGAATGCGAGGGCTGTCGATCATTTGATGCAGGCGAGTTGTGAGGACTTGCTCAAAGAAGCGGGTCTTGTTCTCGATGGGAAAGCGGATGGGCAATGCCCTCCGTATTTTCCGTGGTGTGAACAAATCGATCGAAATGCGACTGGTTACAGCGTTCAGGTCGAGTCTTTTGAGCCCGGGCAGATCATCCTCGACGTATCGATCCACGATCTGGGATACACGAGCACATTGTTTCAGGGACAAGCTTTTCATGAATTGACCCTGGATGCATCGGGACGCACACCGGACATTGGCAAGCCGGCCATCCCATCGATTGGCCTCATGATAGGCGTGCCCGGAGGAACGGATACCGCGTGGGTTGAAAGTTACGAGATAAAGGAGACTGCCTTCTTGCAGGATCTTCATTTGGCGCCGTTGCAGCAGGTGGTTTTGGAAGATGCTCCGCCGCCGGAGTTTGCTTTCGATGCTGCTTCTTACGCGCTCGATGCCCCTTATCCTGGCTACCAGCACGTGGTGGGAGAAATCGCCACGTGGCGCAACTTCCGTGTCGTGCGCGTGGACACCTTTCCGCTTCAATACAACCCCGTGCATCGCGAACTCGAAGTCGCGACCCGCTTTCGTATCACCGTTCGGTTCGCGGACCAACATCCGGAGCCAATCGATACCGTCGATTATGGTCGCGAGTCATTTGCCGCAGCGTATGACGAAACGCTCGTCAACTATTACGAAGCGACGGATGATGGGCAGACGCCTCCGCCTGCTCCCACGGATGAGCGCGTACGATACCTGTTTGTCGTAGATGATCCTTTGCTTGGCGCCATTCAGCCGCTCATTGACCAGAAAGAAATTGATGGGGTGAAGACGGACGTGCTGTTGACGAGCAGCGTGGCGGAAGGCGAGGGAACGCTTGCGGAGCGCATCAAGACTGCTATTCAGGCGCGATATGAACAAGATGCTATCGAGTATGTGCTTTTGGTGGGCGAGCCGGAAGCAATTCCCTTGTACAACTGGAACGGCAACCAGAGTGATTCTTGGTACGGTTGTTTGGCGGGCGACGACTTATTGCCTGAGGTTGCCATTGGCCGAATGATGGGCAAGACCCCGGAAGAGCTGACCATTCACGTCCACAAAACGTTGGCCCATTATGGGCAGATGGAACAGCCGTCCGAAGCATGGCGTAATCACGTTTTGCTCGTAGCCCATGAACAAGACTATCCGAAAAAGTATACCGAATGCCTCGAGTCCATTCGTTCGGCGGAGTATCGCACGAGCAAGGTGGAGTTTTCGAAACTCTATGGCGCGGAGCAAGCCACCAATGAGCAAGTCATCGAGCTAATCAACCAGGGCGTCAGCATCGTCAATTATCGCGGTCACGGCTCCGAAACGGCTTGGCATGAATGGAATCACCAGGACTTCCGCGTCGATGAGGCTCCCTTCACCAACGAAAACAAGCTGCCGGTCGTATTCAGCATCGCCTGCTTGAACTCCTCGTATCAGAATCAGCAGACTTCGATGGCCGAGCATTGGGTGCTGCACCCCTCGGGAGGAGCGGTCGCTGTACTCGGCGCCACCCAACCGTCCTATACGATCGTCAATCACGACTTCAATCGCTATCTGTTCCAGGCGCTGCTCAATGAAGGGGTGAGTGAGATCGGCGCGCTGTTGCACCGTGCCAACGCCAAGCTCTTCAATCAATATGGAGATGATCGATGCGCGGCCGCCAATATGCGAATGTATACGTGGCTGGGAGATCCTTCCTTGAGAATCGGAGAACCTTTCGAGGTTCCACCCCTTCCGCCGCCCCCAGGTGCCGTCATCATCAACGAGGTCATGGCGCATCCTCCCAGTGATACCAACGGCGATGGTATCTTTGATTTCAAGTCTGACGAGTTCATCGAACTCGTCAACACGGGGCAGGGAGACACGGATATTTCCGGTTGGACCATCTCCGATAAAATCGGCGTGCGTTTCACCTTCCCGCAAGGAACGATCCTTCCCGGAGGCAAGGCACTCGTCGTATTTGGCGGCGGTGATATCGAACAATTCGCCGACATGGGCGGCAGCGCCGTATTCGTTGCCTCATCGGGCCTCAAACTCAACGATGACGGCGATGCGGTCACGTTGTCCAACGCCTCCTCGGAGCGCGTCGATTCCATGGAATATCGAGCGGCCTTGGCCCGGGGTTCATCGATGACCAGGGCGATCGATGCCGACGGCGCCACGGCGTTCGAGCATCATCCCGGCGAACCACCTTTTTCTCCCGGCAAGCGACGAGACGGCACCCCGTTTTGAGATCGTTCGGGCAGCAACCCATCGCGGCGCCCCCGAAATCCAACCCGTATTCCCATCACGCCTGAAGCATCCCTTCGCCATCGATGCGTTGCTATCCGTTTATGGATAATCAACCAAGCACAAGCTCATCGGACCGACCCGGGAAGCAACGAAGTACGTTGCGACTTGTCTTTTCGTCTCGGCAAGAATTTCCGATCGAAAACCCGTACTCGCCGTAAGAATAGATCGACCAAGAACACGGCCACGGAGGAAAGAACGAAACGCGACCACAGGTCTTCATGAAACTCGACTTTTTCGTCTCCAGGATCGAAAACCAAAGAGGGAGCCGGATCGCTTCCTCCTCCCGTCGAGCTTGCCGCCCGCTCCAAGGTCAATCGATCGGGTTCGAAACTTGCGTATTCCCTCGGATACGGATTGGAAATATGGCCGTAGGAAACGGCAACTTGGGTAGGCGTTCCTTTATCGTTCAAACGGGAATGGTCCGCTCGCAGCAAATAGGAGCCATACTTGGACAGTTCCACCCAGGCTTCGTATCTCCCTGGCGCTGTCTGGGTCATGGCAACCGAACGTTTTTGTCCATCCGGTTCCGGTCCAACGAGGGTCAACGTCGATTCCAACCCATTTTCGAATCGATCATCGGCGCTGAACGCATCGACCACGGCGTGAACCTGGCCATCGACGACGGAAGCTTGCATGTCTAGCTCGCGGCGATGTTTGGTTCTCATGTGTTCCCGCACGAGTTGTCCCCAGAATTGACCATAGCCTTGCCATCGTAGCCATTCGACGGCCCAAAGGTTTTTGACGTCGCTGGTCCACGCAAGGGACCAGCCGGTGCCGAGACGCCATCGCGCCAAGATCGGCTCGGCGTTGTCACTTTGCAGGATGAGTTGTGCGGGCGCGGGTTTCATGCGTGTTGCCACGTATCCGTGCAGCAAAGGCGCCGTGCTGATATCCAGACCGCGCAGAAAATCCGCGGGGGCGACTTGCGTGACCGGAAACCATTCTTCGACGGCGGCCTGGCGAGCCACCATCTCCGTTTCCCGCGTAAAGATGCGGGGTAGCGCGTTCGGATCCGTCACCTTGTGGAATCGACCTCCCCCTACATCCGCGATCATTCGCAACAATTGCTCGTCCGCTTCTTCCCCAAGCCCCACGGTGGTGACCGTGATGGACTCGGCAATCATCGCTTGCACCAGATCGCGGATACCGGTGGTCGGAGCCTGACCATCGGTCAACAAAATCACATGCTTTTTCCGTGCTCGCGTCACGGTCATGTCTTGAAAAGCCGCATCCAATGCCGAGAAAATCTCCGTCCCACCTCCTGCTTGTATGCGGGCAATGTCGTTGGCTATACGCGTTCGATTGCGCGCCGCTTGCATTTTCACATATCGCGAAGGCTGCGTATCAAAGGCAATGACCGACACCAGATCGTTGCTCGCAAGGATATCGACTGTTGCCTTTGCCGCCGCCTTGGCCATCTCCATGGGCAACCCCATCATGGAGCCAGATCGATCGATGACCAATGCCATGGCGAGCGATGGTGTTTCTCGACGGTGTTCGGTGTCCATGCGAACGGGAAGAATGCGTTCGATGATCGTGTGATTCCATCCACCCAATCCGAAGCCCGCGCTTCCTCCAGCGAACAAGAATCCACCGCCAAGAACCGTTACGTACTGTTCGATGAGATCCTGCGAGGCAAGGGAGACTTTTTCCGCCGGGGTGTCCGACAGCACCACGAAATCGTATCGCTCCAATTCTTTCAAGGAGCCGGGGAAGGCCGACGGCCCACGCACATCCACATCGAATTGCTGTGCGCTCAACGCGCTCGACAGGTAGTTGGCGCGCGACGGTTCCCCTTCCACGTACAAGACCGTGGGGCGACCAGGCACGTCCACGGTAGTTGCGTAGCGATTGTTTTCTTCGAAACGGTCATGCTCGATGTCTTCGAGTTTGAGCGCATAGGTGACGCTTCCCGCCATTCGCACGACCGACTTGAAGGAGATATCGTTGGGACCGGCTTCGAGTTCGAGATTTTTTACGCCGTCGAGTCCGTTGAGGGCTTCTCCCTGATACAGTTTCGCCTTGGCTTTTGTTTTTCTCGTGGCGTACAGCGAAGCGCGGACTTCGAAGGGTTCGCCGACTTTGACTCGATCGGGAAGCGTCAACTCACGCACGGCGACTTCACCAGGAACCGGTCTTCGATAGGCGATGGTATAAAGCTTGACCCCGAATTCTTTGGCGCGATTGGATTCCGCCAGCAAATTGCCATCGGTTTGAACGCCATCGGACAACAGGACCGCACGTTTCAAATACCCCGCGGGATACAATCCATAGGCATGTTGAAGAGCCGACTGAAGGTCGGAGCCAGCCCCCAAACGGGCAGGCGAACCAGGGGGATCATGCCGCGTGATCGCCGGCACCTCTCCGGGTTCGTACGAAACAACCACCGGCCGACGGGCAAACGTAACCACCCGAACGATGTCGTCGCCTCGCCGGCCATCGATCCCCGCTTGAACCACTTTTTGCGCGTCCTCGAGAGCCTCGTCCGGCACCGAATCCGAAACGTCGACAAGGTATACCGTACAGATCTTGTTGCTGCTGGCGGTTCGCGCGGGACGAGACAGACCCACCGCGAGCAACGCTACGAACGCGAGACGAAGCACAACCGACAGGAGACGTTGTTGCCAGGGAAGATCGGCAAGACTACGTCCCAAAGCGAACAAAAATAGCGGCGCCAACAGCACGAACCCAAGCATGCGGGGCGCGAGAAGCTCGTACGTGATTCCCTCCCGAATCCAACGCAACGTGGGTTCCGGAGCCAACAACACAACCTGGCGATACGCGGAAAACAGCCCCCCTCCGATCGTCACGATCAACAATCCCCACAGGATCCGCCTGAGTCGACCTCTCATACCGTGATCCTCCGGTGATAGGTAATCCACTCAATCGTCGTAAGAGCCACCACCCCAAGCAGCAAATAAATCCAGAATTCTCTTCGTACTCCGACTCGAAAACCTTCGACGGGCCCCGCTACCTTCCCTGCCACTTCCAAACTATCCAAAGGAGCGATGGTGGACTCTTGCACATCCGAAAGGTTCGCTGCGAAGGCCACTTGCACCGAAGCATCCGGCGGGCCCGCGGTCATCCGATATACGCCCGCGGATTGACCGAGGTAAACCGCATGTCCTTGTAGGACGGGTATGGTTTGTTTCGCACCCCACGGCGTTTCCAGATTGGCTTCGCTGACATCTACGGCCACCGGAATACGCCAAAGCGTACCGGTTCGATACGACGAGATATACGAAGTATCCTCGTTGACGAATTCGTTGATGGTGTTGAGCAACAACAAAGGCCATGAAATGCGAAGGGGCAGATCGCTATCCCTGACGTCGAATCCCATCGCTACGAACGGTTTTCCCGCGCGACGTCCCATCACGAGCAACGGTCCATCGAAAGACGCTCCGATGACCTTGTCTTCCTGCTTGGGTTCGAGTTTGCGGGCGGTAGCGATATTGACATTTTGAATCGTCGTCCATCGAAGCAACGGACTCTTCTTGTCCCACGTATCGAACCCCACGCCTTCGAGCGAGCCCTTTCCCACTTTCACGGGGCTTCTATCCCCATCCGGATTGACATAAAACAGGGCCCCCGATCCAGGCGCAACATCGGGTGTCACATTATCGAAAATGGTCACGTCATATTGCTGACCCAAAACGGGATACGAGGCTGGATCCACCAACGTCACATCCAGATACTCATCCAGCAACAGGGCCGCTTCCAGATACGTATTTCCTTTGGTGACACACTGTATCCGTGCCCGACGCCTCTCCGGCAACAGCGCGTACGCATGATCATCCACGGGCAACGTGTCCCGTTCGCCGTTGGCAAGGGTAAGACGCGCTTCGAGCGAACGGCTTGCACCGGACAAATTCGGATAGAATCGAGGTAGATTTTCTCCTGGACCCACGCGGAACTTGGTCAGATCGACGAGCGTGTCATCACCATAGAGGGATAGCTCGAGTTCCAAAGGTTCTTTCGAGGTATTCGACACCTCGATCATGACCTCATAACGGGACTTATCGAGCGGGTAACGTCGCACTGAAAATTGGGTAATCGCGGCATTGATATCCCGTTGCCCAACTTTGACATAAGACAGCTTGACCTCACCGAGCGGAAGGCTGATGGCGTCTTGAGATACACCCAGTCGCCCGTCGGAAATGACGACGACTTCTGGGTTTGACAATCCCACGAGAGAGTCCAGAGCGAATCGAAGAGCGCGTGGAAAGTCCGCCCGGGACTCCGTAACGCGGGTAGAAGAGATGGCGCTTTCCAGTACAGGGATTTCGTCGGTCATGGTCGACAGCGGCGTAACCGTGGCATCCATTTGAACGATCAAGGCACGGTCGGATCCGCCCATGCCGCGAACCAGATCGCGCGCTTGTTGCCGTGCGGATTCGAAGCGAGTCGGCGTGCCATCTGTCGCTTGCATCGATGCGCTTGCATCGATGAGCACCACCAGGTTCCGACCTTCGATGATGGCAGCGGCGCTGCGTGGGTCGCCGAGCGCGAAAATCAGCAGGGTGAGTAGCAGAAGCTGAAGAAGCAGCGACAGAATCCGCTTGAGCTGAGAAAACAGGCTCGTGGCCTCTTTTTCTCGCAGAATCCGTTCCCATAGTTTGACGAAATGAACCGGTACGGGGCGGCGTTTCAGCCGTAAAATATAGGCCACCACCACCAAAGCACCCGCGCCGGCGCCGATCGACAAAAGCGTAGTGAGCGGAAGGCCAAGAAACTCCATGCCTTACCCCACAATCCCCCCGCGACGAAGAAAGCGCAGCACCATTTCCTCGAACGGCACATGAATGTTCGCCTGTACGTAAGGCACCTGTTTTTTCGTGCAGAACGCTTGCACCTCGTTCAAGTAATCATCGTAGGCTTGGCGGTACTTCTGTAACACACGCGGTGTTACCGTCACTTCTCGTTCTTCTCCTGTTTCACAGTCATAAATCCGCACGTCACCCCGCAACGGTGGACTTGCATCCGAAGGATCCACCAAATGCAATACAAAGGGTTCGAACTTGTTGAACCTGAGCGTGTTGATCCCATTTTCGAATCCAGCGGGGTCATACAAGTCGCTGACCAATACCGCGAGCCCACGACGCTTGTGCTGGCTGACAAATACCTTCAACGCTTGCGCGAGATCCGTCGTTCCGTCCGCATGCGTCTCCCGTAAGAACTGAAACACCCTGAAAATACGTTGTTTTCCACGAGTGGAAGGCATTCTTCCCAGCACTCGATCCGTGGTGGTGACGAGAGCGACGCGGTCCAGATTGCCCAGACCGATATACGCCAATGCCGCAATCAGTCGCTTGCCGTACACAATTTTTTTATTTCGTCCAAACCCCATCGAACTCGAAGCGTCGAGGATCAAATAAATACTCAAGTCCTCTTCTTCTTCGAACAAACGAAGCAATAGCCTTCCGAAACGTTGATACACGTTCCAATCGAGATACCGGAAATCATCCCCCGGCACGTAGTCTCGATGATCCGCGAACTCGATTCCAGAACCAGTCTTGCGCGTTCTTCGTTCGGCGCGCATCCGTCCCGCGAACACACGACGACTTACGATCGCAAGGTATTCGATCTTTCGTTGAAACTCGTCGTCAAATAGGTCGTCCTCACCGCGAATGGACGGTGGAGGAAGAGAGACGCGACGAATGAAAGCGCGAAAGCCCACGGCGGTGTCTCCAGGCTCAGGCCTTGCTTTCCGGAAGTTTTTTGATGATGTGTTCGAGGACCTGGTCGGGTCTCACTCCTTCTGCTTCCCCTTCGAAGTTGAGCAGGACACGATGCCGCAACGCCGGCAAAGCAACCGCCTTCACGTCGTCGGTGGAGGCGGCGAAACGCCCTTCGAACAGCGCGCGTATTTTTGCGGCCAGCAAGGTGGCTTGCGCGCCACGGGGCGATGGTCCGAAGCGAACGAACCGACGTACCATATCGGGCGCTTCATCGCCATCGGGGTGACAGGCTTGAAGCAATCGAATGGCGTAGTCCTGCACATGCCGTGCGACAGGCACCTCCCGCACGAGCTGTTGCAATTGCAAGATGGCCTGTCCATCCAACACGGGTTCGACGGTGGGCATGTGGCTGCCGGTGGTGCGGTCCACGATGGCATGCAGTTGTTCGCGGTCTGGAAAGGAGACCTGCAGCTTGAGAAAAAACCGGTCGAGCTGCGCTTCGGGCAACGGGTACGTTCCCTCCATCTCGAGCGGGTTTTGTGTGGCAAGAACGAAAAACGGCAGATCGAGCTTGTGGGTCGTTTTCGCCACCGTCACACGCTGCTCCTGCATGGCTTCGAGCAGTGCGCTTTGTGTTTTGGGCGTGGCCCGATTGATCTCGTCGGCCAACACGATATTGGCGAAAACAGGTCCCCGTCGAAACTCAAAGACCTTGGCACCGGAAGAGGACTCATCGATGACGGTGGTGCCAATGATGTCCGCGGGCATCAGATCCGGCGTGAATTGAATACGGGAAAAATGCAGCGAAAGCGATTCTGCAAGCGTCCGCACCAAAATCGTTTTTCCCAGGCCCGGAACTCCTTCCAACAACGCGTGGGACCCCGCGAGCATGCACGTCATCACCCCGTCGATCACATCACGATGACCCACGATGACTTTGCCAACCTCTTCGCGAAGACGGCCGATTTTGGTTCGGAAATCCTCGACACGTTGTTCTGTTTGATCCCTATCGTTCGAATCCGTCATACGGTTACCTCGGTTGAGTCGAAAGCAAGATGGGCAAGCCGGACTCGTCGTGCCACACCCTATTCACGTGGTCGAATGAGCTGAAAGTACCGCTGGACGTAGAAACGGTAGCCGGGGGGAACGTTTTCTTTTTCGATCGCTTTTTCCGCTACGGTTTCGTATTCCGCAAATACTTTCTTGTACCCTCGCCCCACAAAGCCTCGTTCTGCAGCTCCCTGAATCACCTCCGCACGGGAGGGTCCTTGACCGGTGTCGAGTCCTTCCGCGGTTACGTCTTGCGTACCCATCTGGGGATTCGTGGCTTTGCCCGTAAGATTCGGATCGTGCCCCGTGCCCCATGACTTGCCGCCGGGCTGTTCACCTTGACCACCAGGTTGTTCCCCGGACTGTCCACTTCCGGATTGGCTGGCCCCCCCCGCGGATTTCATAATCAGAACTTTCTGTCCATCAGGGCCAATTACCCATACTTCCTCGCCTTGCCCTTGACCGGATGATTGCCCTTGACCCGGTTGTTGCCCCTGGCCGGATTGTCCCTGTCCGGATTGTCGTTGCCCTCGCTGGCCTCCCCCCCGTGCTCGCTGTGAAAACCGTGTCATTCGAACCATCCGCGGCTGCCCCCCTTGCCCTTGCTGACGCAACAGTTCTCGCATTTGTTGGATACGCCGACGAAGCTCCTCTTTTTCTTGATCCGTCATCTGTTCGCGAGCCATTCGATTCAAGTCTTCGGCGCCGTTTTCCAAGTCCTGCGCACTCAACCCCAAATCACGAGCCAGATCCGCTGCCGCTTGCGCAAGTTCCCGATCCAATCGATTCAACTGACGACTTGCCCGCTCTTGCTGTTCGATCTGTCGATTGAGTTGCTCGAGTTCCCTTCGCTTGTTGCGCAGCAAACGCTCCTCTTGTTCGTCCGTTCCTGCGTCCTTTTTGTCTTTGTTTTTCAACAAACGATCCATTTCGCGTTGCAGTTCGTCACGCCGGTTTTGAAGATCCCGCAGACGCTCCTCGTTTCGTTTCGACGCTTCCTCGAGAGCTTTTCGAAGTTGTTCGAGCTGCGGTTTGGACACGGATTTCGGGTTTTCTCGTAAGCGTTTGGCGAGATCCTTCAGGTGTTTTTCCGCTTCCTCGAGCTTTTGATTGGCAAGAGCTTCAGCGGCTTGCTTGGTCAAATCGCTTCGACGTAGTTCCTCAGCTATCCGTTGGAGACCTTCTTCCAAAGCTTTTTTATCCGCTGCCGTCCCAGCTCGAAGCTCCCGGTCCAGCGCCTCCATCCGTCGAAATGCTTCCGTTCTCTCAAGCCGTTGGTTCGCGATATCCTCGACGAGTTGATTGAATTTATCGATGGCTTGTTGCACTTCCGGTTCTTGGTTGCGGTTTTCCAACTCCTTGAGCGTCTCGCGGAAATAATCGATATCGTCGGCATTCAACGCGACCGCATCGATCGTTTTCGCCTCAGCAACGGTCCGTGTCGTTCGAACCTCGAGCGCCGCTACCACAACGACCACGGCAGCTAGCGCCGCGGCAAGCCATACTCCGGGCGGCCAGACAATCGGCGCCGCCTTCGCCGGACGAAGATCTTTCGCGTGCGCACAGCCGTCTCGAACGGCAAGTTGCATCAAGGCCGTGGGTTCCGAAAACGCCGACGAAGAAAAGTACAGCGCATTCGTCAAGCGATCATGGAGCCCGTGATAGCGGTCCAGAGCAATCGCTCCTTCGTACGCCGGACGACGCCGCAACCATGGATACATGGCCGCCCCAACGCTAATCACCCAAGAGGCCGCTATCGCGATGAGATAAGGACGAGAAGCGATCCAATCCAGTCGTTGGATCTTGATCAGAGCCAGGCAGCCTATCGCGACCAACAAGGGAACGGGGATAGTGAGGGTGACCCATCGCAGAGTCTCGGAGAAACGCAAACGCATCCCCGTCCAGCGAGCTTTGGATCGAATCGTGCGAAGGGCGTGGGGCTGATTCTGATTCACGACAGAACTCACATCGGGTTCGAATACAGCATCATTGATTGGTCAGACGCGCCAGAACTTCGAGCCTTGGGGCAGAAGGGGAGCGACGTTTTCGGCCTTCGCCCGGGTCTCAGAAAAACGGCGAAAAATAAAATATCGTTTATATTTCAATAGTTAAGTCCTTTATCCCGAGGCAGATCCGGCGTGGGCTGTTTTATCATGACGCCCCAAACGCTTGGATTGTTCCCGTTTCTTGGGCGTTATGGCCCAATTCATCCGTATTTGGGTGGATTTTTGAGGTTTCGAGGTGGGCGCTCCGAAATCCGTACGTTATTTCGCCTCTCACGGAAGCGCATGCTTGACCTAACCCGAGTTGCCGTACTCCAATTCACCCCATGACGTTTTGCACACGCACGCCCAGGCGAGAGCAGTGCCCGCATTGGTTACCGTGGGTGTCGACAAGCAAGGAGATGGCGAAGTGAACAAGAGCACGCGGACGACTCCCGTTGTCTTGGTCGCCGATGATGAACCCAGCATGCTGGCATTGGTGGCTCGACATGTGCGTACCCTCGGCTATTCAGTCCTCGAGGCGTCCGATGGAGAAGCGGCTTGGAGAGAAGCGGAAAGCAGCCTTCCCGACTTGGTTGTGCTCGATGTCATGATGCCCGGCATGAGCGGTTGGGAAGTCTGCCGACGCATTCGTGAGAGCATTAGCTTGCATCATACCGGTGTCATCATGCTCACGGGCATCGGACAAAGTCTCAACGAGCTTACATCTCCGCTCTATGGCGCTGATGCCTACATCGACAAACCTTTCGAGTTTCGAGATCTCGACCGCAAAATTTCTCAGGTTCTGACGGAAAGAGGTCATGAACCGCCCGTCGTAGAACAACCGTCGCTTTTCGGTTCCCACACCTCGGAGCAAGAGGACCACTCCAACTCGGATGACTTCGAGGACGACACAGATGGCGAGGAATCCGATCGGGCGCCAATCGAGGAGCATGGCGCATCGGAAACACGCGCGTACGATCCGTCGATGAATGAGTCGGCCCACAGTTGGGGCGGACAGCATCACGCATCTGCTCAGAAGTTCGACCATGGTGAGCCGGTGGCCGCGGAAACGCACTTCGATAAAACGCTTTATGCTTCACACCAACCGCTTTCCGTAGATGTCATCGACGACAACGAGGAAGACGAGTTTTCCATGGCGGTCACGCTACGTCCTCCACCACCGGCATCATCGTCAAACCACGGGGCGTGGGGGGTGGATCCACCTGCTGCCATCGAAACGTTGGAAGAAGATGAGGAAGAAGAACCGATCACACAGCGACCGGGACCGCGTCCTTCCTCATCGGAGCCATCGACGGCAACCGAGATGCAAAAGGCGTCGCGCGAGGAAAAACCCAACAACGCCATACCGAAAAAATCCGCAAATAAGGCTGCGAAAATTGGCAAAACGAAGAAAGTAGCCGAAAGTAAACCAGCGACTAAAAAAGCTAGCGATATGGCTCCGGGGAAAGACGCGACAAAAAAATCGTCGAAGAGAGCCGCATGCAAAAGGGCGACGACCAAAGAAGCGCCAGCCAAGAAAGCGACGACCAAGAAAGCGACGACCAAGAAAGCGACGACCAAGAAAGCGCCAGCCAAGAAAGCGCCAGCCAAGAAGGCACCAGCCAAGAAGGTGGCGAACCCAAAGACGACAACCAAGGCCGCATCAAAAACTGTGGCAAAGAAGACCGCTCCCAAGAAATCGACGAAGAAAGCCTCGACCAAAAAATCATCCAGTCGATGATTGGTTGTGGCTCGCAGTCCCTACCGCTTCTTGTCGAAACGACCCTGCCTATCTGCCCTTCGTTCGACACTCACTTTCTACAGGTGATGAAAAGGCTTCGCATCGTCTTGGATATCCTCGACGAAGCCAATGGCGAAGATGGTTTCCCTCATGGAGTCGTGTTGTCTCAACCAACGAAAAATGCAGGATATTATGTTGAGCGATGCGAGTTGCGAAAGGCTCGACCTTGAGACCGGGAATTCGGTTGCAGCTTCTGCTTGCTCTGGCGGGCATGATGTTGCTCGCATTCGTTCCGCTTTATTTTGCCGTGGTTGGGCTTACTCACTCTACGCTTCAGTCTTCCTGGGACTTGGCGGCACGATCGATGGGCCGCGCCGTTGCCGCGCATGTATTGGACGCACGGACCACGCGATTGGCCCATGAACTCGGCCCGCTCTTGCAGGCCGAGATTGGGTACGGTGGCGTGACGGCCATCGCCATTTACGATGCGCAAGGCAATCAGCTTCAGCATGCTGGCGATACTCCGGCCGCCGCGTCGCTACCACGAACCGTGCCCGGGAACACCGAACGTACGCGCACCATCGAAACGGCGGAAGGACGCGCGTTGGAGGTGCTCGTTCCCTCGAGCGATGGATCAGTGCTGGCGATCGTCCGTACGGATGACGAGACCGTTCGTGCACAGCCCCTCGTCCGATTGGTTGGCTACTACACCGCTTTTTTTGCGCTGGCGTTTCTCGTGTTCACGTACATGGCCTTGACGTATGTGATCGTACGTCCTCTCGACCGGTTGGTGGTGGCGGCGAGTCGAGTGTCGGCGGGCGCACGCAAACTCGAGGTTCCTCGCGCGGGCGCCCGTGAAATCGCTGCCCTTGGCGCGAGTTTTTCTGAGATGACGCAGCAACTCCGCTCGGAAGAAGAGACCCTCCGGCAGAAGGTTCATGAGCTGGAAAAAACCACCGACGATCTTCGAAGCGCGCAACGTACGCTCGTTCGTTCGGAGCGATTGGCTTCCGTGGGCAAGCTGTCCGCGGGACTGGCGCATGAAATAGGCAACCCGATCGCAGCCATCCTCGGACTTCTGGACCTGATGTTGTCCGAGGACCTTTCCGAACAGGAACAGAAAGATTTTCTGCTCCGCATGCGAAAGGAAACGGAAAGAATTCATGAAACCTTGAGGCAACTGCTGGACTTTGCACGACCGGCGACGGCGTCCCACGATCGGACGGGTGAGGAACCATGTTTCCCCCATCAGGCGATAGAAGACGCGTGTGCGCTCATCGAACCGCAGCGTGCCTACCGAAACATCGAACTCGTGCGAGAAATACACGCCACGGAACTCGTTTCTCTGGCGCGAGGACACCTCACGCAAGTGCTTATCAACTTGTTGCTCAATGCGGCCGATGCGGTGGCGGGCAAAGGGCGCGTCTGGGTTCGATTGAAAAAGGAATTGGCAGGCGCTTGTCTCGAGGTGGAGGATGATGGCCCTGGCATTTCGGATGAGATCCGGGATGCGTTGTTCGAGCCGTTCGTAACCACCAAGGAAGTAGGAGCGGGTACAGGACTCGGTCTGGCCGTATGCAGAGGGTTGATAGAAAGTGCGGGGGGGACGATACACGCGGAAGATGGCGAATATGGAGGCGCTCGATTCGTCGTCAAATTACCCTGGGCTAATCCCGATACGGATAGCATCGGGGAATCGTCCCGGTGATGCGGTGGAGACATCGAAGGGTTTGTGGAACGCCGTCGCAAGGACCCGTGGCTGCAAAGAATTTTCAAGGTCGGTCTTGGGTCGCGTCTCGATCGAACGTTGGTGAAAACGACGGCTAACGCCGGATGAGGTCGTACGTTCGAGGCGTGCAAATAATACATATAATATCAGTAGGTTATACGAATTCTCGACACCGTGGGTGGCTTGCGACACCCCGGCGCCGACACCTTTGTGTTTTGGCTTTCGACCGTATGGGTTCGAGCGGCCAACCGTGACTTGAAGTGGAAATGGCAACGCCTACAATATCAGGGGTGCTCGTTGGCTCTTGGGGGAGTACGAATGGTTGACCGTTGTCTGGTGTCGCTGGCTGTCCTCATCGTGCTTATTGGTGATCTGGGGTGCCAGCGCACGGGAGAATCCTCGAATGGTTTCATACCACCGGATGGAGCCATGGCCGAGGCGCCACCTTCGCGGGGAGGGTCCGGTGGCGGCCTTCAAGAAACGGGGGGCGACGCTGAGTTGGGAGGCGACGGCGGTGCGAATATCGAGGGTGGCTTCGAAGACGTCGGCTCCGATGGCGCGGTCGAGGGTGGGGGCGGACACGCGGGTGGCGCGATCGAGCCGATCGATTTGCGGCAGTACTTCCCCTCCACCACGACAGTTGTGCGGACTCGGCATCACGACGGCGTGTTGTACGGTACGTATACTTACTTCCCGGCTTCCGCGGACTTCGTCTTTCTGTATGACCATTTCTTTTCTTTGGGGATTTCTGGTGACTTATTCGTGTGGGGCAAGGGCTATGGCACCGAAGGTTGTACGGCAACCTATGCCCATTTGTTTTTGGGGGATGATGGGAGCTTCACGGAGGTCGGAGATTATCTAGCGACCGACCAATGTCATCCTTCGGTGGCATTTGGGTACGGTGCCGCACAGACGTCGGCCAACGACGGTCTAGCCTGGGCAGCAGCCGGGGGATTGCCCTTACCCGGGGGTAATGGGCAACCGGCCGTCAAAGAAGGATTGCGTATCCGCGCGCAGAACCAACCAGGCGCCCCATATCTCGACACTCCGGCACGAGCCTGGAACCGCACGGTCGTTGTCGAGCGACTGCCGACATTCCGCCCTGCTCATGGACGATCACCCCAGGGGGACTGGGGGAAGAACCTTGGAAAAACCTATGACGATGTTCTGCGAGTCGTTTTCTATCACGGCACGTGGCAACCCCACCAAGAGGATATTGTCTGTCCCACGGACGACGCTTGGGCGTATTCGGGTTTGTATGAGCACCACGCCGGTTACCACTCATATGCATCGGAACTGTATCTGGCGCCGGGGCGCTGGATCATTCAAGAGACGTTTCTTTTTACGGAAAGCGGAAGCTACTGGGGAATGCCGAATTGTGTGGGGTTGAGCTTGGACAAGAACCCGCTATGGACCGTTTACATCGACGACCCCTGATCTTTCGAGAAACCGACCTATGCGATAACAGACCGGATACGGATAGCTACCTGAAATCGTCTATCCGCGGTTTTCCGTAAGGATGGGGTGTGCGTTCATTTTTCGAGAATTCGCACATGCGAGATATTCACCCGGTTGAACTCACCGGATTCTCCTCCCAGGCCGCCGGTATACGCTTCGAAGTGAGCAAACGAAGACATATTGATGGCCCGCTCGCCGCCACGGATGATGATTCGATAGGTCTTTGCCGATTGGAGTTGTACCGGAACAAAGCTCGATCCTGCCCAATGATCCCATGACTCCAAGTGAGGCATCAGCACGATTCCCGAGCCCACGACACTTCCCGTGGCCGCTTCTTCCACCACAACCTGTTTGACGGCGCAGGTAATACCCGTGTTGATCGGGCCAGCCCCATTGCCATAAGCAAGCTGAATCAGATGGGAGCCCGAATGGGAGGGAACGAACGACGGCACCGTGAGCGTATGTCCCTCGTCGCCCCATGTCTCATAATGAAATCGGCCGTGGTTGGTCGAAGCGACTCCGCCCACATTCACGAAGGAAGACGCTCCGATATCGGTTATTCGTTCACCGGTCGATCCCCACCAACACACGGGAGCGGAGTGTTGTGAATGATTTTTGCTAGCCACAAACGTCGCCTCCACGACATAGCAAGGCGTTCCCGACGGGACAGGCGTGTCCGTCCAGCTCGTCGTGCTTCCGGGAAGTGCATCGGCCACAACGACTCCATCCCGATAAATCCTGAGGCTGACGTCTTGTGGCTCGCTCGTATCCACTGACAAACGAAGCCCGTTACTGACGAGATCGATACCCTTGATCGTGGGGGTGCGAGGACCAAATACGTTTCGCCAATCGGTGTTGGATATCATCGTGCAATCGGCGTTGGGCTCTGAACCGGGGGAAAGAAATACATCCACGCGGTTTTGCGCGGCAAGGGCTGTATCGGGCAACAAATCACCCGTTACATCTTGACCATTGAGCTGAAGGGATTGCACCTGCAGCGCACCACTACCCCCGCTCGTCGGCAAGTGCATGACGACCGTAACCTGTTTATCCCGATACGGATAGTCATTGAGAACCAGTTCATCGGTTCCCCCCAGCAATCCGGAGCGGATGGTAGCGGGGATAAAGGGATGAACACGCAGGCCATGGTCAGCCGCTTCCAGCCCGAATAGGGTGTGATGGACCATCGACAGGAATCCAGCGACAGACCAGAGTTGTCGCTCGGAGTTGACGACAGGCCCACTATAGCTTCCATCTTCTTGCCAGGCCGCGCCCGTCGCGGCTTCGAAGTTTTCCATGTTGGATAGATTGACGGCAGCCCCTCGCAGGAGCGCGTGGATCATCCGATCGGCCACCGTGTCGTTGCGCGCTACCTTGGCCGCGCGAAGCCAATAGGCCGTCACGAAAGGCCACTCGCCACGGTTGTGGTAGATGGGCGTAAGCTGTTGTTGAGGCCAAACGACCGGGGCGCCAGGGCCATAATGCGGATACCGAGCGAGAATTCGCGTCGCCTGAGATGGCGTGGCAATACCCGTAAGTACGGCGAGAGCAGAACCAAGCAAATCGAAACGACGAACGGGAGCGGGGTCGAGCCACGTCGTCACATACGTCGAAAAAAGCCCTTCCTCCTCGAGCCACAATCGATTGCGAATCGCGTCGCGCAGATCATCCGCAAAGCCCCGATACCGATCGCGAGCCGCCGAATCCCCAACTTCGTGCGCGAGCGTGGACGCAAGATCGAGCGCAACGTAATGAAGAACATTCGTACCAAGCGCCTTGCTCATCCCGATATGAACCACATCGGTTGCGGTCCATCCCGGATAGGTCTGTTCACGCCAGTCGAGGAACGATTGCTCGCCACGATATAGACCATCCGACGAATCGAAAACGACTTGGCGATCATGCTCAATCGTATTGCGCAACGCCTCGAGCGCACGATCTCGAAATGCTTGCCGTGATGGGCCGTCGAGTTGCCGCAAAAGTTCCGATGCCCCGAGCGCCCACACGACGCGATCCGTGCTTGTGGGATACGAGCCTCCCGTTCCGGTGTCTTGTACGATCTGCGCATCACCACCCGCTCGACGTTCGCTGAGCTTGAATACGAGTGAGTTGAGGCTTCGTGCTGGGTCGACGGCGGCAAGTCCGAGATCGACGGCGTACGCGGTATCGCGTGTCCATACGTAATTCCACAAACGTCCCGTTTCGAAACAACCACCGCTTCCACAGGGAACACTCGCACCGTGGTTGAACCCATAGTCATGGATGACGTCGACGCTATTGTCTCGCACTTCTTGTAATGTCAGTGCGTACAGCGCATCGAACATATCCTGACCGGTGCGAAGCGTGGGCCAGCCCGTCATTTCCACAATCTCTCTTGGATTGGGATGCTCGGCCGGATGACGCAACGCCGCGGTCGTGGAAAGCGTGTAGGTGCGGTGGCAGGCGCCGCGGTCTTTGATCGAAACGGTAGCTTTGCCCAAGGTGTCATTCCACACGTCCGTTCCCGCGGGATCCGCGTGGGAGGGACTCACGCACGTGACTGGCAAAGCGCTGTCCGGCGCATCCGAGTCCTCGGTCGGTTCCGACGGGGTGTCCGTTGCAACGTCCGGCACACTGCCATCGATTTCCTCCGAACCATCCATACCGCCATCGTGACTGGAATCGGTCGCGGCATCCAGCACGACGGGTCCTTCGGTCTCAGGATCCGAGGAACAGGAAAGTACCGCGCCAGGCACCAGCAGGTACGAAAGAAAGCGCTTGGAAATATTCGTGATTTTCATGGGGACTCCACCGCACATCCGATGGCTCTTGTGACATATCGGGGCGCAAAGCGCCAAGACAACCTATGACGAACGCCCAGTCACGGCGATGGCCGAGGGACGTGCAACAAGGATAGAGTGACGCGTCACGGAGGGCCACCCCGGTCGAAGCACTACCGACGGTGGGATGGCTCCTCATCAACTTCCAACAATTGCACGATATCCACGCATCTCAACCCTTGTGCATGGATAGCTCCAAGGACCCCCGCGAGCGCGTCGAGACTGGCCGGTCGGCAATCATCGCCCTCGACCGCGTCGTGCAAGACAATGATGGAACCCGGACGCAACCCTCGTTGCACGCGAGCGATAATATTTTTTGATGAAACCTTAGAGAATGCGTCGGAAGCGCGAACGGACCCTAGCACGAGCGTCAGGCCTAAACGTGTTGCGGCCGTATCCAGGCGAGGGCCAATGTGACCGTGGGGTGGACGAAAAAGGATAGGCCGGGTTGCTGTGGCGTTGTCGATCGCGGTGAGCGCCTTATCGAGATCTTGCATGATCTGGTTTGGGCTTCGAAAATTCAGCCATCGGTCAGGAGCGTAACCTCGAATGCCAAGGCCATAGCCTCGAGCCACGATTTCGTTGGCCACCTCTGGATGCGCTTCGACCTTGTGGCCATAGACAAAAAACGTTGCTTTGGCTTCGAAGGATTCGAGGAGTTTCAGCACCTCGCGCGTATGCCGCGGATGGGGGCCTCCTTCGAACGTAAGAGCCACTTGCGCCACGCGGGAAGGGCCACGCCAGACCACGTCGGCATACATTTCGAGCCTTGGCTGGAAATACCCCGCCGCAGCAATCACGACGTAACTGCCGAATGCGGCCATTGCTATCCATAACGGGATAGGAGCAATCAACACGGATCGAGCAAGCAGGGCGAGGGCTCCGACGCTAGCAAGGATGAGTAACCCACGACCCAACGACATCGTGTGCGCTCATCGCTTTCGTCGTGCGCCGTTGGCCTGGGTGGACGCTTCTTCTTGTTCGACCTGGTCTGCCGTTTCGATCCGCTGGTTCGTAGCCGACGAAGTAGCAATTCTTTTCTTGTCCTTATTCTCCTCGCCCTTGCCGAACATATTATCGACCTCGAACAGCAGCGACAGGATGAGGGCGATGGAAGGAAAAGCCGTTGCGGGAAGAAGACCGAAATTTGTCTCGCTGAACCCGAGGGAAGAAACGTCGAAATCAACCCAGGTGCGAAGAGCAAACATCAGTCCCGTGGCAAGGATCGCTCCAAATATCGACTTGAGCAAAGCCTCGATGCGCGCTCCCTCCGCCCAGATGGGTTTTCCGGCAACCAATCCGATCACGATACCCATCACGGCAGCGACGGGATAAGCCACGAAACCACTAAGAGAGACCATTCCCAATCCCTGGATCAGGGCGGCAAGAGCCCCTCCCACGATTCCCGCAAGCGCGATACTCCACAGCAGTCGAAGCATGCTGCGAGGGTGACTCCACAGACCCCTGCCGTCAATGCTCCGTTGGTGTACAGTGGCTCTTGGCGTTGTTACCCATGAGGGCCGAGCATGCGAATCGCACGGTATGTCATCGTTCTAACGGTTTTGGGGTGTTCTGGCGCGGATGGGACGGCCATGGTTCGAATGCAAGCGGCTCGAGATTTCGTTTGTGCCGAATCCACGGTCGATGTCCACAAAAGGGTCGATGGTTCGTATTCGGCCGTCGGATGCGGCAAAAGCGGACGGTATCAAGCCATATGCGAAGGGGTTCGATGTTCTGTATCCAAGCAGGGTGAAGAAACAAAGACGCCACCATCCATGGGCTTGATGCCCGAATCAAGGGTTTCCGAGCCCTGATCGCCCTCGCGGTCTAGGGGGCCAGGTGCTAAGGCGAAGCTATGGCGGATGAGACCGACACCAGCTCCGAGAAGGAAACAAAGGGGGATACGGATCGCTCACCATTCACTCAGGATTTTCCCGACGATCCGGATCTTCAGCTCCTCGTGGCAGCCTTCGAGCAAGGACGATATGACATCGTACGGGCGCGGGCTCCGAAACTCGCACAAACCACGGACAATCCAGAAGTGGCGAAAGCGGCCCGCGAACTGCGACGACGCCTCGATGCCGATCCCCTATCCGTCCGGTTGTTACTCGCTACTCTCCTTCTACTCGTCGTCTTGACCTCATGGGCTTACTTCGCCCATCCGCATTGAGGGTGGTGGGCATGCGTTTGATAAAGGGTCATACGATCGCGCTGCCATGGGTTTGTGCGCTTGGTTGTGCGGGTCCCACCGCGCCCCCTTCCTCCCCCGAAACGTCGCATGTTACCGGAATTGAAGAGTTTTTCCCCCTATCGGAGGGGTTGACTCTCACGTATCAAACGGAAACACACGACGGCGTCAAAGATATGTCGATGGTGCAGGTGCATCGCGTACACAGCGGTCTTGCGCAGATGCGAACGGGCTCTGGCGTGCAAAGACTAGAAGTAACGCGGGACAGCATTCGAAAAGAAGGTGGCGGATATTTCCTACGTATGCCTTTGCAAACGGGTGCCTCGTGGGACGGGGAGAACGGTGGTACGACAGTCGTTCGTTCCACGAACATGACGATGACCGTTCCGGCAGGCACGTTCAAAGGTTGCGTTCACACAGAAGAAGAAGTCCCGGAGCAACGGGCCAGGGTCACGGTGGTGTATTGTCCGGGCGTTGGCATTGCGCGCATGAAGGTCGAACAAGACGGGGCATGGAAAACGTTCGAACTTCGCGCTTACGGATCGAAGGCGACGCCGTGAGAGGCTGAGATGAAGTCGATGCGCTGGGGCGCGTCGTTGACCTAGGGTTATCGGTTGGCAACTCGACGGTGACGCTCAGGGTTTTTCCCTTACGCCAGATCTGTCCGCTTACGGCTTTTACGGGGCTTTTATAGGCACCTGCGACGGCAATAACGACATCATCGACGGAGCGGGGTTGTCGTCCGCCTACGATGGTAATGATGTCGCCATCCGCGAGTCCGGCACCGGCGGCACCCCAGCCATAGACGATGAGCCCCGCGGGATGATCATGGGTAGCGGCGACAGGAGAAGCGGTAGGTCGGATTCCTCGTTGCACGGCGGAGCGAACGACATCTTGACGCACGAGGATTCCGCCGGATGGTCGAGCGGGCGAGTTTTTCGGAGGTTTCTGTCCAGCGGGAGGGGCCGGTTGTGACGGGCAATGGTGGGAAGCGGATTCGATCGACGGTGGCGTGCTGGTCAGAGCAGGTTCGAAAGCCGGGGGGGCGACGGCGAGCCATCCCAAGGACGAAGCAAGGAGAGTGGCCAATGGATTGAGCAGGAGCCTAGGAAGCACCGCAGCGGCAATCCCGCATGAAATAGCGAAAAAAAGAAGGATGAACGCTCGTTTTCTCACGGTCATCAAAGGCTCGGCATGACAGGCACTAATGATATCGACAGGATAGCACGTGAGTGATGATGGTTGTTGGCTCAGCTCACGCGCCAACGGCTCAGCAACAATGCCGACACACCGGGAACGCCAAATATCCACGGAATGAATACGGTTCTTCCGGTGGTATGCCACCCGACGGCATAGGTGGGATTGACTACCAGAAATAGAGCCAGCACGAGCAAGGGGATAGCGATGAGCAACCCGGTCATGCGACGAGGTCCGGCGGCTGCTTGCCAAGAAACGCGTCCGAGCATGAATCCGGCCATACCCACCGTGACACCGAGCGCACGGACGAAGAGGGGATCGTGGGCAAGGTCAGCCACGAGTTTTGGGAATACGGAACAAGTCAGGGCGAACGCACACAAGACGCTTCCGACCAACAGAGATATGGTCGGCAACGGTGCCCAGCGAAAACGTCGTGGGCCTGGAGCAAGTGGCGTGGTCACGGAATATCGAGAAGATGCAATACGAAATGAGAAAACGTGTCGTAGGAGCTGCTCTCCTTCATTCTAGTCGTCGGATTCCTTCGAACCATCAAACATGAGGTTGAACTCACCGATGAGGTCTTCGTCATCGTCACTGCGATCGACGACATCATCGTCATCGAAGATGTCGAACGTATCAGAGTCACATTCGGGTACCTTGGGCTCGTCGCTGCGGTTCTCCGACTCATGGTCGAGATCGTCTTGGTCTGCGTCGGTCTGTTGCTCTTGTGTCGCGCCCTCAGGGTCCTCTTCACTCTTGGCTTTTCGAGCGGCGATACGCTTTTTTTCCGCTTCGGCGGCTTTTTGCGCAGACACGGCCTGCAGAACCTGAAGCTTGGGTGAAACGAGAACCGTCATGGTGCGGCCTTCCATGGCGGGGCGAGAGTCCGCATTCGCGATATCCTCGAGTTGTTCGAGCAACCACGTAAGTTGGACTTGTGCTTGTTCCGGGTGAGCGATTTCACGTCCACGGAAACGCACGACGAACTTCACCTTATTGCCAGCTTCCACGAAGCGCCGTGCGGCACGGAGTTTGAAATTTAGGTCGTGATCATCCGTTTTGGGACGGAGTTTCACTTCTTTGAGTTCGACGGTCGTTTGTTTTCGTTTGGCTTCACTCGCGCGCTTTTTTTCTTCATATTTGAATTTGCCGAAGTCCATGATTTTGCACACGGGGGGTTCGGCTTTGGGATTGACCTCGACCAGGTCCAATCCTTGCTCTTGCGCCGCGCGAATGGCTTCCCGGTTGGACAACACGCCAAGCATGTTTCCATCCGAGCCGATGACACGCACGGGGTCGGCACGGATCCGGTGGTTGATACGGGTCTGCGGTTCTCGTTGACGTCGATCGAAATGGGGTCTCGGCATATTATTGGCCCTCGGAGCCTCCCCGAAAGCGGATGATCTGGCAAGGAAAAAGGAGTTGTAAACGCCGATGGGGGCAAGGGCCATCGGACCCAGGACTGCCCCCCGGGCAACGCCCCTGTGTACGCGACCAACCCCCGGTCTGTCGATCGGTTTCGAACAGCCTGCTTACCGCCCCTCCAAGGACTGACATTGAACCTTCCCTCGATTGCTCGCAATATGTACGACATGACTGACGTGGTTGTATGTCTGCAATGCGGGGGAATCGTCGGAGCCGTCGATGACGAACAAGCATGCGTATGCCCCCCGCCATCCCTTCAGGCCGCCCAACTTCAATGCCCGTCGTGCGGCGGCCATCTGCGGGAGGGAGCAAGAGCCTGCCCGTATTGTCGGGCGACCGTGGCCACCCTCCGTTGTCCCTCTTGCTCCGCGTGGAACCTGACATCCGCCCATCATTGTCATACGTGCGGCAAAGGACTCGATTCGGCGTCTTCCACCACCCAAACCACCTCCACACTCGCGTGCCCGCGGTGCCAAAGCCATCTCGTCAATCGTCGCTACGCCGACCTCGAAGTCAACGAATGCGATCAATGTGGTGGCTTGCATATCGAGCCAAGCATGCTCGATCGCATCGTTCAGGCCCGGGATGCGTCCACCGGACTGCGCCTTGCCTTGCCAAAGCGTGAATTCCAAAAGGAAATCTCCGTATCCTACGTGCGCTGCCCCGTTTGCGAACGAATGATGAACCGACAGGTTTTCGGCCGTTTTTCCGGCATCATCGTCGATGTCTGTCGCGACCATGGAGTATGGTTCGACGCTGGGGAATTGGCGGAGGTATTGTTGTTCGTGTCGCGAGGAGGATTGGAACGGGCTCGCCAGCGTGAAGCGGAAGAGCTGCGCGAAACCGCGAGGAGTGCTCGTTCGGAAGCGCTTCGAGCATCGATGGGCAGGGAGATTACCCAAGCAGGATCCCTCGATAGCCGAGGCTCCGGGAAAATGGCTTCGTTATCAGGAATGGAATTCATTCGCGTGTTGCGTGATATTTGGCGCGGTCTATCGTGAGACTTCTGCCCATCTTTCTGTCAACCGCATAAAAATCCTAATCACCACAGCAAAGCTGGTGGAATCGAGCTGGCTGCTCCTCACCCCTGGCGATGAGTGCGCAGGTGTTCTATGGTTAGCATCTTCCAACTTGGGAGGGTGCAATGACAGAATCTACGGTGAGATACGGACGAGACGTATGGATGGCTTTGGCTGCGGTGGGATGGGCCGACGGTAAGCTCGATTCGGAAGAAGCGGATGCCATCGTTCGAACGGCGCTCGATGAGGGTATCGAACTGGAAGAAATTGCGGATATCGAAGAAGCGACCCAAAACCCGATCGATCTCGGTGATATCGACTTGAGCAAACTCACCAAAGAGGATCGATTGTTCATCTTCGCGGTAGCCAATTGGCTCGCACGGATCGATGGTGAGGTCACCGAAAACGAACGAGCAGCTTTGAAAAAGCTTGGGGAAACCCTAAAAATTCCCGAAAAACCACAGCTTCATGCCGAGCATATCGCTTGGGAGGTAGCTCAGTCGTCCGACGGTCTTCGCCCAGCGTTTTACAATCTACCCAAAGTCAAGGAACTCATCCGAGAACGATTGGCCGAAGCCAAACGCTTGAAAGAAGAATCCAAATCGGGGACAAGTGCAGACGAAACGTGATGCGCTGGCTAGATGATAGCCAGCCGCTCATCGTTCATCCCCTTGTTCGGATCAAGGGACTTATGATTCTTCGTCAGCTTCGTTTTCGGCTTTTTCCGGGTCGACCTGCTGTTCTTCGCTTGCCCATACACGTCCTTCATCCCCCGCGGCTGGCGCGTTTTCTGACGTGTCACCGGATTGTTTTTGCCAAGGGGGAGGCTTGTTCGACATCCGGTTCAGTTCATCGGCCACGACACGCCCAACCGTGGTTGCTACCCTGGTAGCTTGGGAGATCGCCTTGTCGAGGCTCTTGTCGATCTTCGATACATCCACTTGTTTCACCGCCGAACGCGCGGCGCGAAAAATTAACTCTAGACCGTCTTTGAAATCTTCGGATGGTTTGCGCTCGTCACTCATGAACCAACACAATGGCCAGCTCGACCTGCAAACGCAACCCTCAATGACGTGTCATGACAACAGGACGTTCCTTCCCTACGAAAAGGGTGTGCTAGGATGCTTGGCGTGCCTAGGATTACCCCTCGATTTGCCCGGGTTTTGCTCACGATAGCCGTGGGAATCACGGCTTGTGTTCCCAGCCAACCCTCGGATTCCAAGCCGGATGCGGCCCCCAAAACAACAAAAAAGGCCGAATCCAAGCCGCGAACAGCCCCTACCCATTCCGCGGGCCGGCGCTCGACCCCACCTAACGAGCAGCCGCCCGACCCACTTCTTACCGCACCCTTCGAGGACCGCTTCGACCGCACGGATATCGGTTCGGATTGGCGTTCCTTGGGCAATTCTTGGAGCATCAAAAACGGAAAACTATGTGTTCGCCAGGCGCGAAACCAAGGAATCTGGTTGCGACGCCGTCTTCCCATCAACGCTCGAATCGAATTCGAGGCTGTTTCGGAAAGCCCAGACGGAGATATCAAAGCGGAGTACTGGGGCGACGGTTTAAGCGGAGCGACTTCGGTTTCGTATACGAATGCCACAAGCTACCTGACCATTTTCGGTGGATGGAAAAATTCGTTTCACGTCCTCGCCCGAATCGATGAACACGCTCCTAACCGTCTCGAAGTCCGGACCAATCTGACCTCCCCCCAAGAGCGCGAGAAACCTGTAACCCCTGGACGTTCCTACACATTTCGGGTCGAACGCACGGATGGGAAAACGATATCTTGGTGGGTAGACGGGCATCTGATTCACCGCCTCGAAGATCCCGAACCACTCGTTGGCCGTGGGCATGATCACTTCGGATTCAACAACTGGGAAGTCCCAATCTGTTTCGACAACCTCATGATTACCCCCCTGTGAGGCATTGCGTCATGCTGCAACGAGGGAAGGATTCATAACCGTGGACGCGAGCGAGATAGAAGTCGCGCTCGAAGAACTCGAACAACGCGTCGAGCGTCTCCGTGCCTTGTTCGAGCAATACTTCATGGGCATCGAAAAAATCGAGCCGTCCGTATTGCGCAAGGACGTCGAAAGACGCTTCTGGATTTTGCGCCGAACACAAATCCGAAATACGGCGATGCGCTTCAAGCTCAATACGATCAGTCAGCGCTACAACACCTATCAGCAATACTGGCAGAGAAGTATGCGCGAGATCGAAGCCGGCACGTATCGAAGACATCTCGTGCGCGCCGAAAAACGATTTGGACAAGAGGCCCTAACCATCGCCGCCCGAAAACGTCTTGGAAAAGCTGGAGCCGACGCAGCAGACGCCGACAAAACCGAACGAGATACTCGCGCCCAAAAAGCCATCGAACAAGTCCCCGACCTGGATTCTTTCGACGTCGACATGGACTTCCAAGACATGCTCGAAACGACGGCACCGAATACCGCAGATGCTCATCCGTTGAATGAACTCGATGATCTCGACTCGCTGATGGGATTGAGCACGGCTCCGTCCTATCATGAGCCGCCGCGTCCACCGCCACCCCCTCGCCCAGCCTCCCAACGCCAATCTCCATCGTCGTTTCACACCACCCAAAAACAGGACGAATTCGGAGATATTGGCGGCATCTTCTCAGAAGACGACGACGAACAAACCGCGCCTCATGTTCGATTGCCGTGGCCGTCAAATCCGGCTCCGGAACCCACCGATAGGGTTGCTTCGGTGCCAATGGGGTCAAAGCCCGTAGCAGGAGCAGTACCTCGACCGTTGGGCCCTCCCGCGCCTCCTGCGCGCCCGACAATTCCTTCCGCATCTGCGGCTCCTGTTCGAACTCGACCCGCCGCGCCCCCCCATTCACCTGCGCCTCCCATACCGGCAGCCGCTCCGGTTCGACCACCTCCAGCACCACCTTCCGCGCCTTCACGACCTGCCGTACGAGCTGCTCCTCCGACGCGCGCTTCGCAGCAGCCAAGCACGCCAACTTCCACGTCAAATCTGACCGATGAACGCGTTCGCGAGATCTATCGCGAATACGTCAACGCAAAACGGCAGTGCAACGAATCGACGTCCAACGTCACCGAAGCGTCTCTGGCAGCAAGCCTTCGAAGTTCGGAAACGAAATTGAGCGAAAAGCACAAAGGACGTCGGATCGACTACGAAGTCGTCATCAAGGATGGCCGGGCGGTACTCAAACCCGTTGTGAAAAGCTAGGTGCAGTGTTCATGGAGGAATCGAATCCATGGAAGGCATGATCGGTGCCGATCGAGCCCTTAAGCTCGTTCTTCAACACGTGCCACAACCGCGATCCGAGCTTTGCTCCTCGGAGCGAGCGCTCGGTCGTTATCTCGCGGAAACCATCGTGGCAACTCACGACGTTCCCTCGTTTTGCCGCGCGAAAATGGATGGCTTTGCCGTTCGTGTCCACGATGCAGGAAAAGAAATCCACGTTCGAGACGTTGTGGGAGCCGGGCACACCACCGCACGAATCGTGGAATCAGGCCATGGGATACAAATCATGACGGGCGCCCCCTGCCCGACGGGCACCGAGGCGATCGTCATGATCGAAGACATCGTGCGTGTCGAGGATCGTATTCGGTTGCCCGAAAACATTATCCTTCACCAACACATGGAGGCCGTGGGGGAGCTGTGCCAACAAGGAAACATCCTCGTACAGCCTCCGGCACGGATTACGCCTTGGCTCATCGGCGTGCTGGCTGCTTTCGATCGCGGTGCGATCCACGTATTTCGCTTACCTCGAATGGCCCTTATTTCCACGGGGGATGAACTCGCGACGGCTGGTGAGGCCTTGCGGCCGGGTCAGATTCGAGACTCCAACGGAATCATGTTGCGCAGTCTCGCGCAGGAGCAAGGCGTGGATGATACCACGCTCTTGCACGCCAGCGATTCGCACAAGTCCCTGCTTTCGGCGATGAACTCGGCTGAGCATGCCGATATCGTCGTGCTTTCCGGCGGCGTGTCGATGGGCCTATTCGATCTCGTTGCCGAAGTCCTCGAACACCTTGGCGCCACCATCGTATTCCGCAAAGTGCAGCAAACACCTGGAAAACCTATGTTATTTGCAGTTGCGGGCGAAAAATTGTTCTTCGGCCTTCCAGGAAAACCGCAAAGCACACACTTTTGTTTTTCACGCTATGTCGCTCCTGCCCTACGAGCCTTCGCTGGCGACCCTTTGCCCGTGTGGGAAGGTGTCGGAATTCTTGCTGCCGATAGCCCTTGCGAAGGCAACGGTACACGTTTCATCCCAATGCAGGCGCAGTTTCACCCCCAACACTTTGTGGCTCTCTATCCCTTCGATAAAGCACAAATCCGCGGGTTTTTCGGCTCGTCACAAGCCAACGCCTACGTGCGCGTCGAACCGCACGTCCATCGGTTACGAAAAGGCGAACCCATGCCCTTCTTGTGGGTAAGCCGAATGCCAGAGTGATCCAATCACCGAAAGAATGTCTTGGTGTTCTATGGCCGAATACACCTCGCCATTTGGGAAGCATCGGTGATGGAACGAACGCAGGGAATGTCGATTTTTTGTTGTTGGCATAACTGAAGAAGGATCTCGCGCGGGAAATTGTCGTGACCTATTAGCCGGGACAGCTTTTCAAAAACCTCGGCGCAATCCTTTTCGTCAGTGATCGGAACAGGAATTGGCGTCTCTTCCGATTCTTTTAACACCGCATCCGGATCGAATAGGCAGGCAAGCCCCCACCAACGCAACGTGGTTCCCTGCTTGGCCAACAACCAGGAATGCTGCATGTCGCGCATCGAGATCAAAGCACGGAATTCGGGCCGTCGGTCGCTTCTCGCATCCAACGCATCCACACAAGCCGAGGATGGACTTCCATAAAGCACGGATAGATCCGTCGTCATGACATACCGGTGCGAACCGTGCTGCACGACAACGCGGTGTTCCGTACCCGAGATCCGCGGGCTAACGATACGAAACGAGTCACGTCGTTGAGCTTCCGTGCAAGACACAGGGGGGTCCGAAAGATTCTTTGGCGTGGGAGCTTCCAGAACCTCTGCCACGCCTTCGCTCGTGTCGAAACGCAACACGTAGGCACGGACCAATCCCGCTTCGGGCTTATACAGCAGGTACGACAATCCCATGGTCGAGGTGGACAAGTACGACCAAATCATAAAATCATCGATTCCCTCCATTTTGGCTTTCAAAGGCGCCAACGCCAACGCATCGAACTGATACGAGCCATCCCTTCGCTCCCTGGAACGAAGCACCACGGGGCGGTGCTGAAGCAAGGCAACCGATACGTTCTTCCCGCCAAGGCGAATCAGTTCGTGATTCAAAGCCAAAGCACCACCCAGCCCTTCGGACGGCCAAGGAATGGGAGGCACTACCTCCACCGCTCCTCGGCGATGGACGAAAAACGATGGTTCCGAGTTTGGATCGCATTGAGCGTGGGGACAGACATGAATACCGTCGGAAGTAATCGACAGGATGGCAGCATTTGCAGTGGCTACATCATTGGCGATCGTGACGTCTCCTGCACGCAATGGCTCCGGGGTTGGCAAGGTGGTTCGGTACACGGATCCTTCCAACTGGTTGTCCCATGCCACCTCCACGCGCATGGGACTTCCAATTCGCGCGGATCCGTCGGCATCGGTCGCGAACGTATAACGTAAAGCAGCAGCTCCTTCGACTTGCGTTCGCGCATGCACCGCCACCCCTGCAGCATTGGGTTTCGGAGGCAACAACAGGACAGGCGTCACGCGTTGACCCCGATCGCTTGTCGCATGAGCGACACCCGCCGACGCCGTTTTCGAATCACTGAAAACCACCGACCATGCGGTTGCTCCCCGGTGGACGCTCGTCGCGTTAGGAAGGTGAATGGCATTCGGCACGACTCCCGTCACATCGTCGACAACGCGACAGGAAATCGTGGTTCGATAAGATGGCTCTTTCGAAGGCGTCGCGCGCTCTTGCGACTCAACCACCCCACCCTCTTTCCCTCTCCAACCAGCGCGAGAAAACGTTTCGCCAATGACACAACCGTCTTTCTCACACCAGGCATCCAGGCTTTCTTTCGTCATCGACGAGGGAAATCGCGTCAGGTGCTCATACGTTTCACCACCGTTCAAACTCTCCAACACGGTCCCGTCATCGACATGAATCGCAAGAGCCCGTGAGCCCGCGGCAATCAACTTATGATCCGCAGGCACCAATCGCGCTGACATGACACGACCAGTGGCATCGAACACCACCCAGACATCTCCCTTTTTCCTTCCAAATACCCACGACATCTCTTGCCGTTCCCCCACGACAAGCTTGCCCTGGTGCATCGCGGACAACGATGCCTGACCGTCGACCCATGTCGAAAGATCGATCGACCGCGAACGAAAGGTTTTTCCTTGATCCTCGGATACGAGAACGACGGGCTCTCCGGTTTTCGCCAGCCCGACGGCGAAGAGTCGGTCCGCGATCGCCACGACCCTCGTGACGCGACCGAGCAGCGGCGGAATGATGGAACTTATTGAATTTACATATTTTTTTGAGGTTTCGTCCCCGGTGAGCCGCACGGGGGGGCCCGGAACACAGACTCCGTCCGAATCCGGTTTGCATACTCCGGCAAGGATCAAAGCATCCCCGATCGGGGTCAACGATACGCCTTCTTCATCACCTACGAGGGTCGTGGGCTGCCAAGAAAACGTGTTACCGCCATCATCGCTGCGGAAAAGCCGCAAGTAGGGGAATCGGACACCTTTGCGCGCACCCATCAGGCACGCCAACACGAGTTTGTGGCCTTTGGCGTCGACAAACAGATGCCGACATACGTCGGTATCGGGAATGGGCACCCACGTGAGGCGTTCGGTGAGTTTTCCGCGTCCGAGATGCCACAGCCCTTTTTCTTCTCGCCTCGCCACCTCCACGTACTGCCCATCGGTGATCGTGGCGCTGCCTCGGAGTAGAGCCGTCGCACTCGGCCCCACTTCGAGGTCTACGAGCAGATCCAGGGCGGGCGGGTCGAATCGACGAGCCTGTTGGACAGGCACCTCGGAGAGGCCGTCCCACACCACGGAGGTGCGAATCCCTTGTGCCACCAGGGCACCGCGTGCATCCAATCCGACGAAACCAGCACCCACCGGAGGTGTAGGAGCGACCGTCCAATCCCCTTGCCCTTTCGACAACCATAACTTCTCGGGGAACCCGAGGATCATGGCGTGCCCCTCGGGACCAAGGGCAACGTCGTAGGGATGACCTTTACCCAACTCGATCTTGCCAAACGTTTTCCCACCGTCGAACGATTGCACGGCACTGCCATCCCAGTGCAATGCGATGATACGCTGGCCTGCCGCAACAATCCGCATCGGGATAGGTTCGAGACGATGCGCCAGGGTCAGCGACCCCAAGGGGGAAGGCGAAGTGAAGATAGAGCCTTCCTTTCCCACGAACATGAACGAGCCATTCTCAAGACGGCTTACGGCAATGAGATCTTGATCCGCGAGTATCGGTGCTGCCGTGGCTACCGCCGCACGCAAATCGACCAACCACCGTTCTCCGCCAGCCCCGACAAACAAGCGATGGGCGTCTTCGAGATCCAAACGTGAAAGAAGCCGTTGCGGAGAGGCGGGATGATAGGACCAGGCGGGCAAGGCCGACACGGCCGGGACAGGACTTGTCACGATCGAAGGTTTCGAGGATGCACTACCACAGGCGGCCAAGACACCAGCGACGACAGCAGCCATCGATACCGCGAGGATTCGACGAAAAGAGACACGCACGACGCGTCATCGTACACGGCTCGGCACGTACACGGCGTAACTTCTTTGGGTCCACGGAAACAGTGAATGCCTGGTCGCTAGAACTAAGGCCGACGATCCAGGATTCTTACGGATTTGTCGCCAATGGCGAGGGAAGCGTCCCAATCAAACCCAGCATCACACCCGTTGACACACTCTCGTGCGCCTGGGGAACATCGAAGTACAGTTGAGAGATGAGTTCGAGGGCATCGGATACCTCGACGTTATACCCCAACGCCACCCCGCCCATTTCGTATCGCTGCTCCCCCTGTTCCGGTTCAGGATGACAAGCGGCATCCCCTTCGATCAACACTTGATGCCCATCGATCAAATGAGCATACGCACCGACCGTCAATTCGAGATGAAAGGTGGCATGCGTTCGACCATTTCCCATTTTGCGCCCGTAGACAGGAAATGGAGCACGTACATACACCCCCCAAGAACGCATTTGTGGATCCCCGTCGACATTGAGTTCGAAAGCGGGACGCAATTCGAATTGTTGCGAAGGTCCCCCTGAGGATACGTCGAGCTGGAGATCCAAATCGCAATGGTCGGTATCCAAGGGGGTGCCCAAAAGGCCCATGTATTGCGACGATTGGCCTTCGGTGAAGGCGCCGGTTCCTTGCATGACAACCCCGGTGTACGCGGAAAGTCGGTGCAATAGGCCGATGCCGAGCATCATGTCGGCGAATACCGTACGATCCTTCGCGCCGCCCTCCACCCTATCCACACCGCTATACCACTCGACATCCGTGACACCCACAGCGAACGTCTCGCTGGTATCCGCCGCTTGGACTCGACTGCCCCACGATAGAAAAATACCGACCACGAGAGCGCGGGCAAAGAGCAAGGCATAATGTCCTGTTCGCGTTGTTTTCGTGGGCTTTCGGCTCATCCGAACGGGGCGAGAGAAGAGACGCATGTCGTACTTGGGGTCTAGCTAAAAGTGATAGACTTCTCTACCAATATAAAGAGTATCTTTCAAGAGAATATGGGCTGGAGACTCCATCTGCCTATCTGAAAACTCGTGGGAGGAGGGCAAAGGTCAGGCGCGAAAAGCCGTGGAAGCTTCATAGAAGCACCGGCACACGCGAGGGAAGCAAGCCGGCCATGAGCCCCGCGGATAAGTGGGTTGACACCCTCACCCCAACGAACGACCATCTTCCGATGCAACAACAACCAGGTGGTTTTGGTCCTCCTCCGGCAGGTTTTGGCAATCCTCCCCCTGCAGGTTTTGGAGCCTCTCCCAGTCCCTACGGCGGCCCACCCGCAGGCGGATTCGGACCCGGTCAATTCCCTGCTCCACCCCCGCTACCTCGTCAAACCCATACCATGGCGATCGTTTCGCTGGTCGCCGGCATCGTAAGCTGGTTCATGTGCCCTTTCATCGGCGGGATTGTCGCGCTCATCTGCGGCTTCATGGCACGAAAAGATATCGCTAAAGATAAAACCAAGTGGGATGGCGATTCCCTCGCCCTCGCCGGCATGATCGTTGGCGGACTCAACGTTATCGGTTATCTCTTGGTTGGAATCTTGTACCTGTTGATGTTCGTGGGCGCATTCAGCCTCGCGATCTTTGGTTCTTGACCTCATCGTCATTCCAACGAACCGTGGACTTCAACGCATCGAGCAGCGGCTGCACGAGATAGCGAGTTTCCCGCGCTCGCTTGGCATCCACACCGCCCGCTTGCGACTCCAGGGCAAGCGTTTCAACACGAGTTTCCAACGATACCCCAAATTCGACCAACAACTCGTTCAACGACGAGCGAGCGCGTTGACGCAACCCATCGAGTTGTTTCTCCCAACGAATGGCTTTTCCCGCTTCCATCTCGGACCGATAGGCCTCCACCACCAGCGCGCCCAACGCCGTCTGCTGAAGCGTCCGATGCATATACGCCCGAGTCACGGCCGTCCCATCCTTGCGCCGGCTGCCCGTTTGCACACGCACCAAACGATGACCCACTTCGAGCAGCCCTAGCCGGGATAACTTGCGAACCGCACGCAAATACGTTTCTCGATCCGAATGGGTCGATAAGTCCGGGTCAAGGATGGCGCCCGAAGGAGAAGTCGGACCTGGCGAATATTGAAGGATATTGCGCTCGTGCTTCCCAAATCGAACGCCACGAAGACGATCCACCGAGGCTTCCGCCTCTCGGCAAAACGCACAGGGCAATACATCCGTCACGAATTCAAACGCCGAATGCAGTCGTGCCGCCGACCGCGACCCCCGAAGCAGCGAAGGCGAAGCTATGGCGTCCGCAATCTCACAAGTTCGACCATCCACATGGCAGGTATGAAGAGGATTCGTGTTCAACGTTGTCGTCCCCGCAATGGCGAATTGAATCTGGTCCATCCGAGGTTAGCACCAAACGTTGCCTATGCCGACAAGCTGCTGCCCATCTTTCGCAACCGATCCAACACCTCATGGCGCCGATGATCAGCCGCTAGTGTTCGTTGCCGCTGCGAAGGATCCGTCTTGGGGGATAAGCACCAACCTATCGAAATTACACACTATTTCAATTCGTCGAACCACGGAAATGCGCCGAACATCGACCCCACGACCGGCCGCAAGCACCAAAGACCCGCTCAAAACCAGGCGGACCACGTTCGCGGCACGACCGGACAGCCCACCCGCGTCAGGGGGTTTCGTGCTTTCTCCTTCTTGCTAGCAGGACACCTACCATCCCCATCATCAGGCCCACAACGAATCGACCCCGGGCCGCCCATGCGCCCGTCCGGCACGCACACCCCGAAGCGGGAGGCTGATACAAGGAACCTCCCGTGGATTCCTCTCCCTTGATCGCCTGCGAGCCCACCCCACCATGGCCACCATCGGGAGCTTTCGACCCACCCGAACCGCCACTTCCCATCAAACCGCCACTTCCCCCTCCGCCCAACCCACTATCGACCCCTCCCCCTTGCTCACACACACCCTCCTCATCCACCAAACCATCACAATCATCGTCTTTGCCGTTGCAGATCTCCTCCGAAGGATGGCAACCCGGGCCGCCAAAAAATAGGGTCGAATAGTACTTTGGCTGACCCCAACCTCCCTGGTCGGTAAATTCATCGACCACAATCGCCGGCCCAAACCCCGTTCCCTCGGACAGATGACATCGCCAACCGTCTACATGACGGCCACAAATATCCGCGCGACCATCGCCGTCCATATCGCCCATCTGAATCGTGTCGAAGTATTGCGATTGATTCCACCCATCCCCATCCGACCAAGCAGGTCCATCCACACGCACGAACGTCGCACCGTCCCATCGATAACATTCGATCACGGAATTCGATCGAGCGCATAGGTCTTGCCTGCCATCTCCATCGAAATCCCCAGTTCGAATGGTTAGAAAATTGGTTTCGTCGTCCCACCCCATCGCATCCGACAACGGCGCTACCTCCACGCCGCTCGCAAACCCATTGCCCTGGGAAAAGTAACAACGAAGCGCTTGGGAATCGCGCGCGCATAAATCCGCTTTTCCATCCCCATTGATATCCGCAAGCCGAATCGTGCTCCAATATCGAAGTTCTCCCCACCCATCCTCATCCGCCCAGGAGGGTCCTTGCACGCGCGTGGGAAATCCCTTGCCATCCGAAAGCCAACACTCCATGCCCTGTTGCGTGCGCATGCATACATCCACGCGTCCGTCCCCATCCACGTCCCCCTCACGTAACGTCCCGTAATACTTCGGTTCATTCAACCCCGCCGCATCGGACCACGCCGGTCCCTCCACCTTCGGACCAAAACCGTTTCCCGTCGATGAATAACACTCGATGCCCTTGGACGCTCTCGCACACAGATCGTCTTTGCCATCCCCATCGAAGTCCATGAGACGCATCGTGGTCAAAAATGGCGCGTGCCCCCAACCATTGTCGTCCGACCACGGAGGCCCTGACACCTCGATACGCAAGCCCACCCCATCCGATTTCCAACACTGCACACCGATATCTGCTCGAACGCAAAGGTCCGCACGGCCATCCCCATCGATGTCCCCATAGCGCATCGTGCCCCAATTCATCGGGTCGTTCCAACCATCCGCGTCGGACATGGACAAGACAGGTCCTTTCTCACTCCACGAAGCCCCTTTCGATAGGTGGCACCAAACACCGGACATTCCGCGCCCACACACATCCGCACGACCATCGCCATCGATATCCGTCGTGCGCGCCGGGGCAATCCAGGCCTGCCCCCGCAATAGGTAGTCCTGCCCGCACACCCCCTCGTCGATCAACCCGTCACAATCATCGTCGATCCCGTTACATACTTCCGGTTCACCATCGACAATCCCGACATAACGGATTGGGTAATAGGCCGAGGTGTCGATATTTCTCCAGCGACGCTCGGCGGTATGCCCGTAATCATACTCTTCCATCACCTCGACATATCCACTGCTGAAGTTGCCCGACACGTAGAGCATGATGTGTCCGGTGCCGGCGTTGGGATTGCCGGGATAGTTGAGAGCGTCGCCGGGTTTTAGCTCGGCCGGGCTAATGACGAAAGAAACGCCATCGTTCCACGGCCCTGGCGCGAAACTGTAGGTGGTATGTCCTGGAGGCGGCAAGCCCCAGGCCGCCGATACCAACCCGGAACAATCCGGCCGGTAGCAGCAAACCCCAGTGGTAGGGTCCGTGTAGACGGGATCCCATGAATACCATGCGTTGGGGTCATCGACCCAGGCCTGTGCCCGGCGTAATACTTCGCAACGTGTAATGGCCGCGGCAGTCGATGCGCTCGCCACGATCGACAACGCCACGAGGATGGCAAGGGAAGTCTTCGGTGTGATGAGCCGTTTCCCAGGGCGGATGTTGCGGATCCTAAGGCTGCGCCCAAGGAGCGAAAATTGTCGGGGAAAGTCATGAGAAGTTCGCATGCTCCCTTGGATAAGCATTTTTCGAACCACTCCGGCGCGACCCTCAAGGCCCTCCCATGGCCTCGATGAGCGGCAGGACTTTCGATTGCGCGATCGCATACGTGGCCTCCACCCCATCACGACGCACGTATACCACGTTCATCGAACGCCAGACGTCGCCGTATCCTATGGAAAACGCTATCTTTTCTTTTCGGAGGACGGACTGCACCTCGACACGCAATTGGGGTTTCGCAAACCCTTGTTCCGGTTTCGCCGCGCCGAGAGTCACGACCCCTTCAGCTCTAAGCTCTGATAATAATTGACGAATTTTCGCGATCGTCGCCTCGTCCATCGGATGCATGCTTCCTCGTTGAGATCGCCAAGAATCGCCCGTCACGCCTATCCAAACGTCTTTCGTTCCTGCCTCGAGGCGCAGCAAATGCACTTCAGAAGGATCGACCATGAACACCAATCGGTCGATGGCATACGTTTGCAACGCTTTTTCCGTGGCTCGGGAAAGCACGAATACTCCCGTGTCGGGATCCCAACGCCCATAGCGCCCCTGTTGTGTCTCCGTGCCCAGCCGCAACGAACGTGTTTGTTCCTTCCCTTGCTCGTCGAAGGTCATTCGTGCGATGAGCGAAGGGGTCCCAAGCCCAAACGAGCCATCATCGCGCTCGGCCACCCAACGTTCCGCTCGCAGGTGGCTCACCGTATCGAACAAATCCGCGGCAAGGGCGGCGTCCACCGCATAGCCTTTGGGTTCGAGCATCTCGAATCCAGGTCCCCGTCGACGCAGAATCTGACGTTGTCCTTGGCCGAACCGCACTTCGACCCGCTGCATCTGCTGTGCTCCCACCTGTAACAATGCCGTGGATCGCATGTGTGCCGTGGACGGCTCAAACAGCGGCGCGGTGGAAGCGGGAACCAACAGGATCGCACCGTCTTCGCGTCGACGAACCGCGATCGATGCACCTTCTTGCGTCGTGACTCGTCCGCCGATCTCGACCTGTTGAGGCGGAATATCGAGTGAATCCAGCGACGGATGCTGCAAGCGGATGGTTGCGTGGGGAGGGGACAAGCCAAGTTTTTTCTCGTCGGCTTCGATGGCGATAGTTCCCTCCACGGTGAGCAGGGCCGCCAGGTATCCAGCGACATCCTCATCGGCAAGCTCGCTATCTTGCGGCTTGCGTTCATGCCAGCCGGTTCCCGCGCGCGCAAGCTCCAGTTCGCGATCTCCCTGCACGATTCGTAGCTCTTCTACCTCATCGGCCGTACCGCGAAACACGCGTCGATCGACGACCGATGCAGGTGCCAAGTCCAGATCGTCGAACACGGACGATGGCACACAGGCATGAACGGGTGTAGGGGCAGTGCGGATTGCCACTACGAGTTTTGCGGCGGATGGAGGATTGTCGGTGGAAGCGTCGACGGACGTATCGTTGTGGATGGGGCACGCACCAGCCAGCACCAATTCGACGCGAGGACCCGATTTCGGAGTCAACGACAGGCGAATTTTTCGCTCCGCCCCGTCGACGATCCGAGAGGCGAGCTTGGGATCGACGAAATGCTCGGCGTTCAAGTCCGCGAAAGCACGATAGATTCTGTCGAGACGGAGGGATGAAGCGCGAGGTTTGGCAGGCTCGCTTTCCACCCGAAAACCACCCCAAGACCCACGGGCCAGACGCAGGGTGCCTTGGCTGCCGGCTACTTCGATCGCTGCCAATTCCGTCACCCCAACCGGCACGATGCGCCGCGTTCGATAGCTGTCGATCGGACGCATGAAGTCCTGGGCCGACGCGGGGGATAATACATAAGCGCCCTGCCCTTCAAGACTAACGAACCGCGCATTTTTCGGTGACTTGGCTTCATCCCCTATCCCGATCCGGTAGACGACGCTTCCCAGGTTCACGGTCAACATGTGAAGGGGCGGATCGAGTCCCAAGGACTTCAAGTCCTGTCCCTCCACGTGTCGAAGCGGTGATGCGTCTTGCAGGGCATGAACCAGCTTGTCTACCGCGAATTGATCCGCAGTCACCGCGTCTTGCGGCTTGCCATCCTGCTCGATGAGATCGTAGGTCGCCTCGCCCGCATCGGCCGTCTCACGACGCGCGAGGGTGATTTTGTGAGGCCCTTGTTCGATCACGATCTCCCGCAGATCGTCTTGGCGAAAGATGGGTAAAAGATTGCCCTTTCTCGCTTCGATTTGCGTGGTGGAGGGCTGGTCTCGATCGATCCATACATACAGGCCGAGCGCCGTGGCGATGACCACCAGAAGAAGAGAGGTGGCATGGGAACGCATCTTGGCGAAAAACGAAGGCGCAGGTTCTCTCATCGATTTTCCTCGTTCTCGCTGGAAGAATCGTCGTGAGACAAAGAGCCTTTCTTCTTTTCACCATGGTCCGATCGATCATCGCGAGAACGTCGTCGCAAGTACACGGCAACGCCGATCAACAAGGCCGCGCCGGGCATGAAAAGCAGCACATAGCGAACGATTTCCTGCAGAGAGGCTTCCGTGATCCGCAGGGTTGCCGCCGGAGTGATTTTTGCGGGAATGTCGACGATCGGCGGGCGCGCAGCTACCCAGGACATGATATTTCCCGCAAGCAAAGCGTTTCCTCGCAGCGCCATATCACGCCAATTCTGACCGAGCACGAGATTGGCCGTTCCCAGCACCACCAAACGCGCGCCATGGGTCTGAGAAGAATCCGGAGCGTTGGCTAGTTCCGCGGCAAGACCGATCGCCAACGGCCCCCGTCGATCATCCACGGTCGGCGTGGGTTCCCCGCCTTTTTCGGCCCACGCGTGAAAGTTTTTCATGCCAAACGCGCGTTCGCTCGTTTTCAGGATCGTCACCGGCCGCACCCCATCGCCAACCACATCCAAAGAACGCGATCGGATGGCTACCACCCGCAAACCCGTCACGGCCATGGACAATCCAACGAGTCCTTCTGTCGTGGCATGGGCTTCGAGCGATGGGAAAAAGATTTCTCCCGTGCCCCGAGGCACGCGAGAATCATCATCCAACTCGAATACGAAATCGTTGGCGAGCCCGATACCAAATAGCCGCGTTACCGACTCCAACCCTGTCGGCAACTGCGTTTTTCTTTCCGTGTCGAAAATGGGATTGAGGAGGAAAAACCCGCTCATTCCGGCCCGCATTCGCGCCATCAGGGCATCGCTCTCCGTTTGCGAAAATGCCGTGCTCGGTCCTGCTACCACCACGGCATCACACGCTTCCAACGCCTTGGCCGGATCGCTTCGCGTGGTATCAATGGTTTCTGCATCATAATTATTTTTCTGAAGCCGGTCTCGAAACTCCCCAAGACCCTGACCACTGCTGTCATCGAGTGAATACTCCCCATGGCCCGAGGTGAAGCAAATGCGACTTCGCTTGCCACCCAACACGGCACGGATTCCCCCCGTGATGGATTGCTCGAGTTTCGACTTGGTCCGCCCGTCATCCACTTCGGAAAAATCCACCAGATCCTCGGCCGTAATGAACCAATGACGATCCCGAGAGGCTACGATGATGGCCGCATCGGTAACGACACGACCATCCTCCGAACGTCCGGCCACGATGTCGTACTTTTGCTGAATCGCAACAAATTCAGCAGGATAGCGATCAGGATCCACGAAGGTGACCGACAGGCGTGTCGTGTTCGAGCGAATGACCTCCAACAAGTTCTTCACCGACCCATACAGCGGGTCGGAAGCGGACAGCAGAACCTGAACATCGACGTTTTGCTCGAGACCACGAACCGTCGAAAGGGTTGCGTGACTAAGCGTGTACAGCTTCGCGGTGGTGAAGTCCCATCGCGCATAATGCCTTGCGGAAACGATGTTGACCAACAGAGCGATCGCCATGGCCGCAAGCACACCCAAAGCCGATACGGCTTTCGTCGATCGAGTCACCACGCCGTCGTCAGAACGGTGATTGCGCGAAGTGTCGCTCATCCCCACCTCCAAGAATCCACCACCCGGACACAAATGAACAGGGGTAGGACAATGAGCGAGAGGTGAAATACGACGTAACGGGAATCGATCTGACCTTTGGAAAAGTCCGCCATTTGCGACCAAATCGAAACGTGCGAGCAGATGTCATGGGCGAGGCCGCGATCGAAAACGAACTCACCAATGCCAAGGATGAAAAGCCCCACGGTGACGGCGAGAGACAGAAGGACCGCCACGAATTGGCTTTTGCTCATCGCGCTCATGAGCACGCCGATGGCTAGAAAAGAAGCTCCAATGAGGATGACCCCCAGGTACGAAGAGGCAACGACGCGCCAATCGACTTCCCCGGCGCGTCGCAGAATGACGATATAAAGAACAGTAGGAGCCCAGGCTACCAAGTAAGTCACGAACGAGGCACACCACTTGGCAAGGACGATACCTGGTGTAGAGACCGGGGCTGTGAGCAAGGATTCGATGGTTCCGGCGCGTCGCTCCTCGGCGAAAGAGCGCATGGTGAGAGCGGGCGGAAGCATGAGCAACGGAAGATAAAACAGGACGGTTTCACCGAAAAACCATTGTAGGGGGCCATGGTCGACGGCAAGGTCGACCTGGTTGGCGAAGTGGACGGTCAACCAATAGAAGTTGAGTCCTTCGAGCAACAGGAAGATGACCATCAATGCCCAGGCCATGGGCGTGACGAAAAGTGCGAACAAGTCGCGTTTGAAGATGGGCCAAAAGCCGGTCACGGTTCCACCTCTTCGCGGGATGCGGCGGAATCCTCGACCTCGACGGATGGGTCTGACTCTCGAGGTTCTTCCTCCGTAAGCAAGGCAAATACGTCTTCGAGCGAGGTTTTCACGGGGGATACTTCTTGCAACTTCAAGTCGGCCGCGACAAGGCGATGCACGGCTTGCTCGGTTTCACGAGTTGGGTCTGCCATTGCCGCCCATCGCGCTTCGAGAACGACAGCGTCCGCGATACGCCTCACGTCGCGCACATCGTGAATTTCACCTGTATTTTTGAGTACTTCCACTGCGCGGGCACCATCCCCACGAACGACGAATCGCGTGGCCCCCGAACGGCGAAGGGTTCGAAGTGCATCCAGTGTCCCTTGCGCCACGAGACGCCCACGGTCGATGACCAACGCGCGGTCGCAAGTCGCTTCCACCTCCGACATGATATGCGTCGAAAGCAAAACCGCATGCTGCTCGGCTACCGTTCGAATGAGTTCGCGCACTTCGCGAATCTGATTGGGATCGAGCCCTGCCGTCGGTTCATCGAGAACCAACACGGAAGGACGAGCTACCAAGGCATCCGCCAAGCCAACCCGTTGCCGATACCCTTTGGAAAGGTTACCGATGAGCACCTGAGCGTGATCATGGATGCGAACGTCATCCATGGCGCGTTCGACCGCTTGCTTGCGTCGCGCTCGAGGCACTCCTTTGAGTTCCGCGCGAAATTGCAAGTACTCCCCCACGCGCATTTCAGGATACAAGGGGACATTTTCGGGCATGTACCCGATGCGATAACGCGCGCGCACCGGGTCCCGAACCGTATCGATGCCATCCACCGTCACCCTGCCGCGGGTAGCTCCCAAAAAACCGGCAATGATGCGCAACGTGGTGGTTTTTCCCGCTCCGTTTGGGCCAAGAAATCCCACCACCTCCTTGTCCCCGACCGTAAAAGAGACATCGTGGACGGCTTGCACGCTGCCATAACTCTTGGTCAAGTGTTTGACTTCGATCATCGGTGACTCAGGTCATACCACGACCCCCCACGCTCATTGCGGATCGTCATACGGCTCGTCGTGAACGGTCCCAGGCTCGAGTTCATCGTCGTCATAGTTCTCACGGGGCAAAGCAGGATCCTCGGAGGGATCCACTTTGGGTTCCGGTGCCGACGTCGGCGCCAACTCCGCAGGAAGCTCGATGGCATCAAGCCGCTTGTCCAACTCCGCTTTCACTTTCTCGAAATCGCTTCGCAACGAAGCACTCACCAGACGGTCACCGTCGAGTTGCAACGACATGGGGTCGATCCAAACGTCATTTTTCTTGATTCCGAAATGAAGATGGGGACCGGTGGATCGTCCCGTCGACCCTACGAAACCGATGACTTGAAAGGTTTCTACTTTGTCACCTTTCTTCAAGCCCGGTGCGAAGCGGCTCATGTGCATATAATAAGAGTCGATATTTCCGGGGTGTTTCAGGATCACGAGGTTGCCGGCGGGCCCCCGGGGACCAACCCAATCCACCGTTCCAAACGATGTCGCATGAATCGGAGTCCCGGTCGGAGCACCAAAGTCCGTGCCTTGATGCGGACGAATCGTTTTGAGTACGGGATGCAGTCGTTTCGGATTGAAAGGCGATGTAATGGGTGCGCCAGGACACGGCATTCGCCACCCACCGCGATAAGGCTCCTTGCCATCCTGGTTGAAGTACCCATAACGCCCACCATCTTTGAAACGGTATAAACGTAAGGGTTTTGTATCTGGTTTCGAGGAGACATACTCGAGGGCCTCGACATATTCGTATTCCGCAAATCGACCGAGAGCCGTCTTCTCTTGCAAAATCACACGCAACGTGGATCCGGTCGGCATGCTCGCCACGCTCGCACGACCATCGAAAGCCCGGTCGATGATGGCCGTCACCGATTCACGCAGCCGTCCCCGTTTCAGGTTCGAAGCGAGATCCCCTTCCGAAATCCGTAGCGCGGCCACTCGTGGTCGTGACCCCACTTTCATATCGAGCCGCGTGCCTACCAGCAAACCCTCCTCGTTGGGCTTGGCCTGATACACTTCCAAGGCGCTGATCTCGAGTTCGAATCCCACGACCTTGCCCGTCGAACGATCCAATACGACCGTAAACTGGTCGGCTTTTCTCAGACGCTTGAACGCATCATGCTTTTTGAATGCCGCAAGAATTCGATAGGTTTCCGCTTTGCTCACCCCTTTGGCTTGCAGTGTCGTCACGAATGGCTCCAATCCCACCACACCCTTGATCGTTCGCAGATTGGCATCGTCCGCGAGCGAAGCGACGCGCCAAGGGCCGGGAATAGGCGGACCGTCTTCTTCGAAGTCCGGCAACTGATCCAGCGCCCGCGTGGCCGTCAACCTTGGAGTCGCGGAGGCGACCTCTTCAGGCTTCGCCCTCGGACTGGCATTGGCCGACTGCGGACTCACACGGTTGAGCGCTGCAAAAACCGCCACAATTCCCGCCAACCCGAACAAAACACCAAATACCGCGGTCATTCGCGGTGATAAAACCGTCGGCGCCGCAACCCGTGGCGATTGTCGAGGAATCGGTGGCGGTACCGCCACGGGATCCAACAACTCCGACGTCGAAGGGAGCGCTTGGGCCGTATGAGGCCGGAGAGACGGCTGCTCCGGGATAGACCGACGTCGGCGCTGTCGCACAATCGGGGGAGGCTCGGAACTAAGCTGATCTAAAGGCACATCGTCGGTATCCGCCACGTCCGGATCGACCACCAAACCCATGTGAACAACGGGTTTTTGCGGAGATCCAGGATTCGGCTGGTCGTGGCTATCGCCGATTTCCGGTGAGTCCAAGGGTGTCGAAGACGTGTCGGCCGAGGATTTCGAATTGGGGACGGATTCGATAGTTGCTGCCGATTCGAGATCCGAATCGAGGGTTCCATGATCACGCTTCTCGCCGTCGATGACGGAGGCACGAAGCTGTTCGGCATCGATTTCCTGCAAACCATGAGTGTTCTGATCGCGGTCCCTGCGCGGAACGTCTTGGCTTGCCATTCGCGGAGAGCGGGAAGAGGGGTCGGAGGGAGCTGCCACGCCCACGGGTTACCAGGCGACGGGAAAGGGAGCAACCAAGGTTGTTGGCAAGATTCATCGGGTGCGGTCGCGTTCCAGTGTCATCAAAATGCCACAATTATGCTTTACTTGGGGTTTTCTAAGCTGGAAGGGGTGACACGGGGCCCGGAATAGGCGAATCATGAGGCATGGACGAGCGCCTGAAGCAGCAGTTGGCCATCGGTCGCGAGTATTATCAAAAACGCGAGTTCGACAAGGCGGAACCGATCCTTCGGGAAGTGTTGGAGCAGTACGAGAGGTTCGCCGACGTTCATAACATGCTGGGTGTGATCGCGCATGAGCGAGGGGACTTCGCGCAAGCGGAGAAGCATTTGGAGCGGGCGACGGAACTCAATCCGCATTACACGGAAGCGTTATTGAATCTTGCGGTGACGTATAACGATCAGTCGAAGTATGAAGCGGGTCGGTCCGTGTACAAGAGGATTCGCGCGACGCGAGAACGCAGTGCGGACAACTTGGATCCATTCGTACGCGGCAAGATAGCGAATATGCATGCGGAGCTTGCGCAAGCTTATGAGGATGCGGGACTGCGCAGCGACGCCATTCGGGAGTTGGAGCGGGCGGTATCGATGTGCCCAACCTTTGCTGATTTGCAAACACGATTGGGTACACTGCATCGTGATTCTGGGGACCTGGAGCAAGCCAGGTTTCATTATGAAGCCGCGCGCAACGCGAATCCTCGCTATCCTCTAGCTCGTTTGATGCTCGGTGTGACCCTGCTCGCGCTCAACGAAGTGGAAGCCGCAAAAGCCGAGTGGCGCGCCGTTCTCGAACATGATCCGGGAAATAAAAGCGCGACCATGTATCTACGGATGGCAGAAAACATCCCCCGAACGTCTCAACCGCCCGACATCTGATTGCTTCCACGTATCGATCGTCGAAAACGCGCATCCCAATCATCTCATGACGGTGCGTCGACGATCACCGCACGCAAATATCGAATCTCGCTTCCCCACGAATCGCCTTCGATATCTGCCCTCCCTGTATCTTCACAACGTCGATGCATTCCATCGGATTGCGCATATTTTTTTTGCGCCTGGGAACTCTTGCCTCCGAATCGATGTCGTTCGCATCAGTTCGCTCAAGAGGGCACCCCGCGCAGTCACCCATCGATACGGTGACGTGAGTTTGGAAGAACTACACACCGGCAAGACGCGCGAGTCCTCCGAGCAAAGACACCGACCCACTTTTACGTGACGAGTCGAGGAGGCACCATGAATACGCACACCCATCATGCAGCTACATCCGAACCGGTTGTCTCCCCTTTCGTGTCGAGCAACCCTTTCGAAACCGACGATTCGAACAATGCAACGACCTATGTTCTAACCAAGTCCGGGCCCGATATCGATGCCAAGGAATTCGAACGACCCGACGTTGTCGCCATCGAGATCATGATTCAATGGGGGGAAAACGTTCTTCATATCGAGCATCTATCGCCGCCTCGCAGCTTTTACGTGGGGGAAGAAGAAGCAAACCATGTGCATTGCGACTTTCTCATCCCCGAAACGAAGCTTGGAACACCGAGAGCGCCCTTGGTGATTGTCGATGGTTCCGGTATTCATCTGGTCATTCCTCGTGGCGCGCGGGGCTGGGTAGACAAGGCGGGTCATGGGCGACGGCAACTCGAAAACCTTGTTGCTCTCGGTGCCATCGAACCTTGTCCGGAGTGGCCGGGGGCGAGTCAAGTCGAGCTTTCGTTGGGCAACCGCGCTCGGGTATCGATGGGGGACTTTACCTTTCACGTTGGGGTAGTCCCGGCCGGAAGAAAAGTCAGCACGGTGGCGAGCCGGGATTGGACCTCTTCGTTGTATGTCGGTCTGTCGTTGGCGGTTCATGCGAGCATGATGGCGGCGATGGCTCTTTTCATGCCCGATCTTGGATTGGCGGATAGCGAGACGATGAGCCGGGATCAGCTTTATGTGATGCAGCAATACTTGAATGCAAGGGCAGAACCGGAGCGTAAGGAGCTGGAATCCGATGTCGCTGCGGCGGACCAAGCTGATCAAAACGGAGGTGGCACGGGAACCCGTGCGGTGGGAGCAGAGGGAAGCATGGGCAATCCGGCTTCGCGCAATGCGCACGGTGCCTACGGCATTCAAGGCGACAGCAAGGATCGTCAAATCGCGCGAGCGGAAGCCATGGAAATGGCAAAAACCTGGGGATTGATTGGTGTACTCAACAGTGGTGTGGCGGGGGATCCCAACACGCCCACCGCGCCTTGGGGTCAATCAGAAGCGATTGGCAGTGACTCGCTCAGCGCTCGAGGAAATATGTGGGGCGATTCCATCATGGATGCGTCCGGCGCGAACGGTCTCGGTCTTAGCGGAATCGGCGAAGGCGGCAATGGCTCGGGCGAAGGCATTGGTCTCGGGAGCATTGGGACCATTGGGCGAGGAGCTGGAATGGGTGAGCATTGGGGCTTCGGCAACGGTTCTGGCTTGTCCGGTCGAGGTCGCCCTCCCAAAGCTCCCAAAGTGTCTTTTGCGGGCAGTACGACGGTCAACGGCAGGATCCCGCCGGAAGTCATCCAGCGTACGGTGCGGCAGAATTTCGGGAGATTTCGAATGTGTTACGAAGGCGGTCTTCGCTCGAACCCATCTCTTACGGGTCGCGTATCGGTTCGCTTCGTGATTGGAAGGGATGGTGCCGTATCCCAGGTCGGAAATGCCGGCTCCGACTTGCCGAGCCCCGAGGTCGTGCAATGCGTAACCTCAGCATTTTACGGGCTTTCGTTTCCCCAACCCGATGGCGGTATCGTTACAGTCATTTATCCCATCCTGTTCACGCCCGGCAGCTAACCTTTCGTATCGTCACATCCACCTGTCCCCCCAGTTGCGCGATTTCGAAGGTTGGCGACCCGCCGCTCGTCGGGGTAAGTGTTTCTCACGATGCATCGTCTCGCACGCACCATCTTGTCGGTCTGGCTTGTCGCCATCGCGCTGCTCGTGGCTCGTGATGGCCATGCACACCCGGGGGATCGCTACACCATCTCCCTGATTACGATGAGCCCTGGAGACCCGATTTTTTTTCGGTTCGGGCACAACGCCATTCTCGTTCGCGACTCCTTGCGCCGAACCCACCAAGTCTACAACTGGGGCACCTTTTCTTTTCAAGAAGAAGGACTCATCACCAAGTTCCTTCAAGGCCGTCTGACCTATTGGTTGTCCGTGCAGCCCTTGGGTCCGACGTTGGCACATTACGATTCGGAACATCGTTGGCTGGTGGAGCAAGAACTCAACCTCACGCCGGAGCAAAAGCTGCAACTTGTTAGAAAGATTGAGGAAAACGCGCGGAAGGAAAACCGTGAGTATCGTTATCACTACTATCGGGACAACTGTTCCACGCGCGTGCGCGATGTGCTCGATTCGGTGCTTGATGGGAAGCTCAAGGCAATATCCCACCAGCCCGCCACCTTGACCTACCGGGGCCAAACCTCGCGGCTCGTGGCCGATCTGGAATGGGGACGCTTTTTGTTGAACTTGGCGATGGGCAACTACATCGATCAGCCCATTACCGAATGGGAGGAGTTGTTCGTCCCGGAAAAAGTTCAACAGATGGTGCGTAAGGTGGAGACGGTCGATGCAACGGGTCAGACGGTTCCTTTGGTGCGGGTCGAGCGAACCCTGGTGGAAGCACCCCACCGAAAGCCGCCTCCGGACATGCCGCCGAATCGTACATGGTCATGGTTGATCGTCGGGCTGTTGGGCGGGCTGCTTTTCGCCGCCTTGGGCTATCGATTGGTATCGTATCCCGCAGAGGAATCAGCAAAACCGTCTGTGGGTCGAAGGCTAGCGCTGGCGATCCCCCTGGGGGCATGGTCCACCGTAACGGGGTTTTTGGGGCTGATATTCGTGTTTTTTTGGACGATGACCGATCATGAAGTGGCCTATCACAATGAGAATCTGCTGCAGGCCAATCCGCTAACCGCCGCGTTTCCAGTCATTTCCGTGGGTTTGATGCTCGGCAAGCCATGGGCCCTGCGTGCTTTTAAAACCTTGGCGTACGTGGTGGCATCGCTATCCCTATTTGGATTGATGGCGAAGGCTCTGCCTTGGTTCACGCAGGTCAATGGGGATAGTATCGCTCTATTCTTGCCGGTCTGGTTTGGGTTGGCGGCAGGACCGATCGTGCATCAGATTCGCAACAAACGCATCGCTCGACCCAAGGACGCATCGGCGCCGGACTCTTCTGGCGGACCCCAGGACGTGGGCACACAACACTCCCCGAAGGCCTAGAGACAGGAAACATGTCGATGCATTGGGCTCACCGAATCTCTTGGATCATCGTTGTTGTCGTGATTGTCCTTCCCGCCAACGTCTTTGCGCAAGTCCCTGAAAACGTCCGCACCGTTATCGCCCAACTTTCGAGCCAAGAACAACAAAAGGTGCGGCAGGGGTATCTGGCGCTAGCCGCGTTGGATACGTCGGCGGCGGAGGCGTGCCTACCCACGGCGAATCGAGTTCTTGCACGGGGGCTTCCTGTGCCGTTGGCGATCACGGCCATTCGAGCCTTGGGTGACGTGGGGCACGTGACGTCTTCTCGGTCGATCCGTGCTTACCTCATGCATCGGCATGTGGAGGTACGACGGGAGGCCGTGAATGCTTTGGGAAAGACAGGGGGCCCCGATGCGAGGGCGGGTTTACGACGCGCGTTGTCGGATGCGGATGCTTCTGTCCGGGGATTCGCTGCCTCCGGCCTTGGGCAAGTGGGAGCCAAAGAGCATGTGGGTGCGCTTTTTTCGGCTCTCGATCAAGGCGTACAAGAGGCAGCAGCGTCGATTGGAATGCTATGTTCACCCGCCGAATGTGAGGGTCTTGTCGCGCGCGCAGACCGCATGGGGCTCGAGGTCGTTTCGCCGGGGCTTCGGGAAATCCTGCTTCGCCCCACCACGGAAGTGACTGAAAATATTCAGCTTTCCATCATCGAACGAATCTCCCAAGGGAACCCGCGGAAGGCCCAACCCCTGTTGAAAGACGTGCAAAGTCGTCGGGGTCGTACAGGATCGAGACGCGTAAACCAGGCCATTGATCTGGCCGTGCGAGCCACGCGACCGGCCCCTGAGGAAAATCGATGAAACAAGCGTTTCGCTTGGTGGCGTTCACACTGCTTCCGGGGCTGGTCGGATGCGCCGGTGGAACCCACTCCATCGTTTTCGGGGACATAGAAAATAGCAGCGAAGCCAATCCACTCTCTGTCGTCCAACAACATCTTTCGCGGCACGGCATCGCCAACGGAGCCAACGTCGTCGTGGGGGTGATGGACCGCGGAATCGTTGGCCTTGGCCTCGACTCCCATCACAAGTGGTTCTATCCGCATCCGGTGAATGGGGGGGTGTGGATTACCGGGCAGATCGTTGTGGCTGGCGACGGCAAACGGTTCACCGCCATGGAGGCGGCAACCGGAAACGTAGTATGGGAACAGAAAGGGCTTGGGCAGATCCGTGGCGCAAGCGATGATGGTCAGTCGACCTTGGTGTGGCTGACCTCTGGGCCCAAGACACCGGGAATATTGCAGACGATCGATCGACGAGGGCACGTGCATCGGACGATCGATGTGCCGGAAGACGTGGGAATTCCGGCGATGGTGGGCAACGTGGGATTTGTTCCTTGGCGGAATCGATTCGTTAGTTTGGTGGACTTTGAAGGGCCAAAGGAAATCGCGCGGTTCGATCAAGGGTATCCCACGGCTCTTGCATGGGTCATGGACCAAGCGGTTTACGTGGGGCGCGACGTATTCACACGTTACGATGATCGAATCACGACGACCGGCATCGGGCGAGCGACCACGAAGGAGATACCGAAACAGCAACTCGTGGACGATCCAACGTGGTTTCCCGTGGCGGGCATCGCGGGCCCAATCACACGCGAACCTATTGAAAATACTAAGATTTTTGCAAAACCCACCCCCCAAGGCGCCACCGCTGGCTACGACGGTCAGCGATATTACGCTTCGAATCGACGTATCGTATTGGGCCTTCGGGATGACACGGGGGAGTTGGTTTGGGTGCGTCGACTCGAAGCCAATATTTTGGCTGGTGCGGCCTTTGAAGGGGGCGTGGTGTTATGCGATCGCGCGGGGAATGTGCAATCGTTCGAGGGGAAAACGGGGGCTTTGGCAGAGCAGGTTTCGTTGGGAACCGCGTTGCGGGCTTGTGTTATCCAAGTGGATCGGTTTTCGAAACCGGCTGCACCTCGTCCAAAACCGCTCGTGGAGCAGCTTTCGGAAGCGATCGATGGAGCGGACGCATCGGGGGTGAAGATGCAAGGGATGCTGGTGCGCGAACTCGGCAAACAGCCGAGCGCTCTTGCGACGGAGCGATTGATCGATCTTGCTTTTGATTCGAAGACGTTGCCGGAATTGATGGTCGAAGTACGTGACGGGATATCCGGTCGTCGAAACGGGCAAGAAGCGATGCTCGCGGCGTTGTCGCGTCGCTATGACTATCTTGCGGGAGTGCTGATGACGCCTCCGGTGGGGCCCTTGGCGGATGCGTTGGCGGCGATGAAAGAGGGCCGTGCGGCGCCGCTATTGGCGGAGCATTTGAATGATCCGGCCAATCGAACGGACGATGTGAAACGGGCAGCGCTGGCCCTCGAGGTACTTGCGACGGAAGCGGAGCGAGAGCCTCTCGAGACATTTTTTGCCCTGTACCGCGCCACGGCCTACGACGACGACATGACGCAGGCGGTGGTTTCGGTGGCTCGAACCCTCATTCGCATCGCGGGAGACGAAGGCAAGGAGCTTGTTCGTGCCGCCGCGTATGATCCGATGACGGTTCCTCCGTTACAGCAACCCTTACGTCGTCTCGTATCGGAGGGATCGTAAGGGCGACTGGGCCTTTCCCTGTCGTTGGATGGTGAGGTTTACGCGGCCCGGAGTTTTTGGTCGAGGGCGAGACGACGAAGAAAGCGTCGTGTGGCTCCTGCGAAGTAGGTTCCATACTCGATGGATCCCGCGTGGCTTGCGAAGGACAGTTGTTCGAATCTGGCCTGAGGCAACTTGTCAGCGAATCGCCGGGCATCTTCGGCACGGATGAGCACGTCGTCTTCTGCCGCGAGCATGAATACGGGTTGAGAGATACGCAGAAACGTGTCGGTTGCATCATGATCGAGGATACCGCCGGCGCACCTTAGATACGCATCGAGGGGAACGGAGGTTGCGTAATGAACGAAGTCGAGGAATTCGTCGCGGGGGCAATCGCGGGCGATGAAGCCAAAGCGTTTGGCAGCTTCGTAGGTTAACGGAGTGCGAAGGGCGCCGTTGACCAAGGGTTGAACGCGGCGAAGCACGGGTCTTCCGTACTTGCCGATTCTTTCGGCGAGCCAAGCCGCACGGGATCGGAGCAACACGGTACGATGCATGGGGTTACGGGGTACTCCGAGCATGAACACATAAGCTCCCGCGCGGTCTGGGCAAATCCTCGACCATTCGATGGTCACCTGCACGCCCATGGAAAAACCAATCATGATGGGCTTTTGGTCGGAGGGAACGAAGGCTCGCACGATTTTGTCGAGGTCATCGGCATGCTCGGCGATGGAATATCCGCCGGTGGGGGGGGCAAGATCGCTTTCGCCGTGGCTTCGGTAATCCCAATACACGACGCGATGATCTCGAGCCAATTCCTCGGCGATGGCGGTCATGAACACGGGACCACAACCGATTCCGGACGTCAGCACCACGGTGCGGTGGTGATGAGCACCAAGGATGCGGCACGCGAGGCGGTTGCCACCGGGGCCTGTAACGAAGACTTTTCTGGCTTGATGAAGGGACACGCCAATACCTCGGGAGGGTGAACAAGCACGACTCGTTCCATCTGTGTCCGTCCGCGAGTCGTGACCTTACAAAGAACCCGATTGCGCATAATTAGGCAAGAAACCGTCAATAGGTGCGAACAGTCGGTAGCACTTGCTGAGAAGGACAGGTAACAACGCGGTCTTTTCGCGTGCGGAGGCGACGCCCCAAAACCGTGAGCGAGCGTTGGCATTCACGAGTCGAAGCTCCTACCGAAGTCATGGGAAAGCTAATGGAGTGATGGCTCGGTCACGGGATGGTCCGATGCTGCTGCCCCACGGCATGACTGGCTCCATCGCGAACCTAGGTAATACAAAATACCAATTAATTCAATTAGTTAAGTGCATCATTCCGCGGCTTGTCGTCTACGAACTATCCATAAACGGATAGCTATTGGCGGTTGGAATCATCGGTCATGGCATCCTTCAAGGATCGATACGAAGGGTGCCGGCGATCACCTGATCTCGGATAGAATCGACCCGAGTTTTTACGTCTTGGGGGAGTAGCGAAGCGTGAGGGCCATCGTTGACGTATCCGATTCCGCTCTCTCGAAGGCCCAAGGTGTGAATTCCGCTATGGAATCTGCCTTCTGCGATTTCTTTGGCCACCTCGTAGACGGCGACATCGACTCGTTTGACCATGCTGGTGATCACGGTTCCGGGCATTTCGTCGTACTGGTCGGAATCGACTCCGATGGCCCATGCATTCATGTCTCTGGCAGCTTCGAAAACACCAAGGCCGGTGGATCCGGCGGCATGAAATACCACATCGGCACCGGCGCTGATTTGGCTGGTGGCGATGGCCTCTCCCTTGGCGGGGTCTTTGAATGCTTCGGGGGTCGTGCCAGCATACGCGGACAGAACACGACATGCGGGGCAGACGTGTCGGACTCCGGAGGAATATCCGGTCTCGAACTTTCGGATCAGCGGGACGTTCATACCGCCTACGAATCCGACGGCTTTGGTTTTGGACATCAGGCCTGCTACGGCGCCGACGAGGAAAGCGCCTTCTTCTTCGCGGAACACCAAGCCTGCGAAGTTGGAGGGCAAAGGTTGGTCCGCCGAGGGTGCGAAGTCCACGCAAGCGAAACGGGTAGAGGCAAAGGCATTGGCGACCACGAGGATATCGGAAGAGAAGATGAATCCGACACCAACGACCAAATCGAAACCTCGGGCCGCGAACAGTCGCATGGCGGCTTCCCGGTCCTCGGCGCCACTGGGTTCGATCATTTCCACGGTGACGCCCAACTCTCGCTCGGCTCGTTCCAAGCCAGCGAAGGCGGAGTCATTGAAGCTCTTGTCGCCCCGGCCTCCCACGTCGAACACCAATCCGATGCGCACATTGGTGCGCTCCTGCGACGCCGGGGAGGGGAGCGAAGATGAGGGAGACGGCAGCCAGAGGGTGCTTATGGCAGCCAAGCAGAGCAACACGCAAACGATCGAATAGCGAGACATACCTGGTTCAAGGGTGGAGCATGATGATCCGGATACGCGCACGGGCACTTCGGAAAAAAGCGGCAAGGGCCGTCCGAAGCCTATCGGCGACATACCATTGTCGAAGCGGCGTTGCGATGTCATCGAAGCGTCGATGGCGAAATGGAGTGGATTCGGTACGCAAGACTTCGCGCAATTCCGCGTCCGACGGATTGAGCATGGGTGTCACCATTCGGTCGAGGTAGAGACTGGCGCGGGCGCGTCGTTCCACCAAAGCGTTGAGGTCTTCCATTTCCATACCTTCCGCATACGCGGCATCGAGCAAGCTTTGGCGTCCGCCGACGAGTTGTTCGAGGGACACATACGCGGCAATGACACGTCGTCGCACTTCATCGGGTCGCAAGGGGGGTTCGACGGGCAGATGGACTAGGATTTCTTCGGTAACGTGTCTTTCGATGGCGGCTCTACGATCGCGGTCGCTGTAGCCACGAGCGGGTCGCGGCACACCTCTTTGTTGTTCGGCGAAAGCTTCGAGTCTGGCTTCGAAGGCGAGGGTTCGTTCGAAGATGAAGCGTGGATGGGCGGGTCCACCAAGTTCAGCGGCTTCGAAGCGTGCGACGACGCGATCGACGAGGATTCGTGGCGGGGTTTGTGCGAATGCCGAAGGGAGAGCCACGGTGAGCGGTGAGATGCCGCAAAGCCAGGTCATTCCCAGGAGAATCTTTCGACGTTGCACGGGCGGGCTCACGGTGAGGAGCTATCGATCACCTCATCGTCGGTGGGAAAGCTTTGAGCCGTGGAATTTTCCTGGTCAGCGCGTACGGCTTCCGCGGGTTCATCGACTTCTTCGCGACGAGATTGGAAGAAGGAGTGATGGTGCGCGAAGGATCGGGCACTGCGTCGAGCTTTCAAAAATTCGGCGAAAGACACGATGGTGTCGAGGTCTCGGGGGCCGAGGATATCAGACAGTTCGCGCATTCGTTTTCGCAATCCTTCCACGCTACGCATGCGACGGAAGTCGACGGTTTCGGTGTGTCCACGTCGTGCGTCTTCGGTGGCCGTTTCTTCCGTAGCCTCTTCCGGTGAGGTCCAAGGGGCTCTTGGTACCGATTGGATGTCGTGGGCTTGCAACCACGCTTCCATGAACGTCTTCAGGCGTTCGCTTCGATAGGTGAACCAGCGCTCCCGTTCGGGACCAAAAGCCATCAACACATCCTTGAATCTTCGAAATGCGCCCTTTCCATCGATGGCCACCTCGAGACGTGCGCGTAGTTTTGGATCTTCGACGGTGGGGATATACCGTTCCATCCAGCGGTATTGCTCTCTGGAAGAAACAGCTTCGACACGAAGGTATTTGGGGTCGGAAGCGATCCTTGCATGCATTTGAGGATCGGCGACACCATCGACAACGCGAAGTACGTCACCGGTCATCACCTGCAAGTAGGAATGCACTTCCGGGGCATTGTTTTCAAAAGCGTTTTCGAGCGCTTCCCAATCAACCGGGACTTTCCGGATGGATGTGCTGGGAGCGTCGTTCGGGGACTCTTCCATCGCTACCTCACTAAGAATCGTATGGTGCGGACTGTACTGGAAAGGGAGGCCGGGGAACAGGCGGGATTGGAGGTTGGGTCATATCGTCAGGCCGCATCGGGTGATCGTGGTTTTCAATGAAATCCACAATCAACGGATTATGCATCCGTGGTCTGTCCACGAAGCTGTCATCAAGTCGTTTGGGCTCGTCGGACGGCCTGGCTCCAAGCATTCCGCCTTTTGTCCCGTTGTTCTTTGGTTTGTTCGACCTGAAACACGCGATTGACCATAAACATTCCCGAGGCTTTTTTGGGGGAATCGATGACGCCGAGCCCAATGGCCGCGAGCATGGCAGCGCCGCGGGCGGTGGTTTCCAGTTCTTTGGGACGTTCCACGATGATCCCAGCCAAATCAGCCTGCATTTGCATGAGAAGGTCATTGGCCGCGGCCGCCCCGTCCACCCGGATGCGCCCCATGGGTTTGCCCATATCGTCACGCATGGCTTCGAGAAGGTCGGAGACCTCGTGAGCGATTCCTTCCAAGGTGGCGTAAGCCAGATGAGCGGCCGTGGTACCGCGGGTAATGCCGGTAATAAGCCCGCGCGCATCCGCGTTCCAATAGGGGGCGCCCAATCCGGCCAGGGCTGGAACCAAGACTACACCATCGGAACTCGGTACTTTTCGGGCGAGCGATTCGATTTCGGACGCGGAACGGATCAATCCGAGCCCATCACGCAACCATTGCACGGCAGCGCCAGCGATAAAAGCGCTACCTTCCAGGGCGTAAACGATATCCGCACCAATTTTCCAGCCGACGGTAGTCAAAAGCCCGAAGCGGCTCGGTACGGGCCGATTTCCTGTATTGACAAGGACGAACGCGCCGGTGCCATAGGTACATTTGACATCCCCCACGTCGAGGCATTGCTGTCCAAACAGGGCAGCATGCTGATCCCCAGCCATCCCGGTAATCGGAATTCCATCGGGCAAACCGGGCACGCCATGAGTTTCTCCCACCCGCTCGGCGGATCCGACGATCGTGGGCAACACGGAGGGGGGCACGTCGAACAACTCGCACATTGACTCATCCCACCGAAGATCGTGCAAGTTCATGAGCAAGGTTCGTGAGGCATTGCTCACATCGGTCACGTGGACTCGTCCGCCAGTGAGTCGATACGTCAAGTAGCTATCGATGGTTCCGAACGCCAGTTGTCCTTGGTCGGCTTGTTTTCGAGCACCGGCGACCTCATCGAGAAGCCAGGTGATTTTCGTGCCCGAAAAGTATGGATCGATCACCAAACCGGTTTGTTGTCGGACACGATCTTGATTTCCCTGCTGCTTGAGTGTGGCGCAACGCTGGGCTGTCCGACGGCACTGCCAGACGATGGCGCGATGAATGGGCATGCCGTTCGATCGGTTCCAGACGACGGTGGTTTCGCGTTGGTTGGTAATACCGATGGCCTCGATTTGGTGGCCGAGGATGGAAGCCTGGTCGAGGGCTTTGCCGATGGCGGATACGACGCTATTCCAGATGTCGTCGGGTTCGTGTTCGACCCATCCAGGTTGTGGATAATGCTGAGGAAATTCGACATTGGCTCGTCCGAGGGTTTTCCCATCGGTGTCCATGACGAGGGCGGTGGATCCGGTCGTCCCTTGATCGATAGCGAGGATGAAATGCGGCATGATGGGTCCTTTCTGCCTTGTCCTACCACGGGAGAATTGGGGGAGGGTAGCCGCAGTCATGGGCAGGGCAGATGAAAAACTGTGTATTCTTGGGTGAGTGTCGCGGGGATGCGTGCCACGTGTTGATGGTCGTTGTTTGAGAAGGAAGCAGGGGGTAGGCTGCCGCGTTGATGGCGTGTCTCATCCTCATGACTGCGGAGGGCAGGCGGACGTTCGAACTTCGCCTCACCAACTCCATCGGGCGCCACCCGAACAACACCATCCAGCTTCTGGATCGGATCGTTTCCAAAGAACATTGCATCGTTGAACAACGAACCGATGGGTTTTGGCTTCGTGATCTCGGAAGCTTGAACGGAACCTACATCAATGCGGAGCGTGTCAACGGCGAGCAGGCGCTCAAGCATCGTGATGAGATTGTCATGGGTTCGACACGGTTATGGTTTGACGATGGTAGGGGGATTTCTTCTAACGAGCTTGCGCCGCCTCTGGCATCGGTTCGAGAGGAAAGCTTGTCTCCGCTTCCGAGCGGAGCGATGGCGGCGGTGCCTTATCACGGGTTTGCCCCACAGCCTGCACCTGCTTTGCGTCCTTCTTCGCCGGTTGTCGCGGCTCCCGCGTCAGGGGTCGGCTTGGGAGTATCACCCCGAGCGATTGGGACGATGGCGATTCCGGCATTTGGAGCCGAAGGACTTCAACTCGAATCGTTGGGCCGCATTGACGTCATGGACGAAAAGCGTGCCATTGGCACCCAAATTGCGGCGACGGACAAGGGGTTTCGAGCTTTCGAGTTGGTGGCGGCGGATCCGATGCAGCTTCGAGCCGATTACGAACGGCTTCGATTGAGCCACGAGTTGTCTCGCGAGATCGCTTTGGAACACGATACGACCAAGCTTCTTGGAAAAATCCTTCAGTCGATCTTCAAGTTCGTGCGGGCGGATCGGGGTGTTATTTTTTTGAAATCCGACGATGGCAAGCTCGAGCCGGGAGCCAGTTTACGACGTGATGGTTCGGCGGCACCCATCGTGGTGTCCTCGACCATTCTCAATCACGTGGAGAAAGAGAAGGCGGCCGTGCTCACCCACGATGCGGCGATGGACTTCGCCGCGTCGAAAGGCAAGAGCATGATTTTGAATCGGATCAGCTCGGCCATCGTGGTTCCTTTGCTCCACAACGACAACTTTCTTGGTGTGCTTTGGCTCGACTCCGAGTCCCTCGCTCAATTCCAGCCCAAAGATCTCGAAATCGTGACGGGGGTTGCGGCTCAAGCCGCCATGTTCATCGAGAACAACGCTCTAGCGAAGAAGATCGAGCAGGAACTCGTTACACGAGAACGATTCAGCCGTCTGTTATCCCCCAATGTAGCCGAACGTGTCATCAGCGGTGAACTCGAGGTAAAAAAGGGAGGCGAACTCGTTCAAGAATGTACGGTTTTCAATTCCGATATCCGTGGGTTCACTCGTATGAGCGCCAAGGAAAAACCCGAAGTCATTGTCGAGATGCTCAACGAATACTTCGAACTCATGGTCGAGACTTTATTCAAGTACGAGGGAACGCTCGACAAGTTCATGGGAGACGGGCTGATGGCCCTGTGGGGCGCACCGATCGCTCATCCCGATGACCCCGTGCGCGCCGTGGAATGCGCTCTCGCGCAGATGCAAATCCTCGGGCAGTTCAATCGGGAAAGAGAACAGCGGGGTCTTCCTCGGCTCGGCATTGGCATCGGCATCCACACCGGACCACTCGTCGCCGGATATATCGGAAGTTCCCGCGCACTGTCCTACACCGTCATCGGCGATACGGTAAACACGTCGGCGCGGCTATGCTCCCATGCCAAATCCGGACAGGTGGTTGTCAGCCAGGCCACCCACGATCGGCTTGGCGGACGATTCGAATTCGAGCCCTTGGAGCCTGCGAAAGTCAAAGGCAAAGAAGCTCCGCTCGCCATCTTCAACGTGTTGCGCAGGGCTCCTTCAGTGCCTATTTCCCGAGAGACGTCTGGCTCTTGATATCGGTGGGGGCGTGTTGGAGAGGGCGCTAAGGGTCGTTGTATTCGACCACCATCCAATCACCGACTTCAAACCGAGCTTCGCCAAGGGTTCGTGCCGCGGCTCTCGCTTCGCCGCTGACGACCAGCCATCGCGCTTGCCGCGTTCGCATTCGGTCGCGCAGTTCATTGTCGGTTTCGGTACGGCAAGGTTGTGAGCGATCTCGCGGGTCGAGCGAGCAAGTCAGATCGAGCCGGTCCGAAGGGCCCATCTCTGCAAGAGTCGCAAAATAACCATAGTCTTTGGGAACCAACAAAACGCGTCCTTGGGTGTGATCACGCAACCAACCGCCAACACGTCGTTCATCCTCACGATGCACTCCGTAGTTCGAGGCAAGAATCATGGTGCGCGCAACGGATACCAGGAGCACAATCGCAAACAGGGTGTAGCGCAGAGGTTTCGCCGTTAGCCCCCTATCCATCACGGCCATCCAACCCACGGCCCAAAGGAACAACAACGAACGATCGGGATGGTGCGTGGGAGCGGCTCCAGCGCATTGAGCCGCGATCAAAGCGGCTACGACGACTACGCTCGATATCGCCGGTACCCACCAGGTAATGATTTTTGGACTATGGCGCGCGTTGTACGCCACTGCGGCTACGAACACGGCAAGGACGATCGCATCGACGGCCAGTGGTTTGGCGAAGGTGAGCCAAAAATCTACGATGTTGGATGCGCCACCCCAGGCAAACCAATACGAGGAGACACGCGCGTGAAAGTGGAGAGCATCACCGTGGGCTACGTGATTCCACCCCATCCAGCTCAGGGGGCCGAGGCAAGCAAGGCAAGCAACGCCGAGAGAGGCTGCGAGCGCACCACGGGTGGCATCCGATTTCCATGCGTTGCGAAGGGTGGCCGCGGCCACGCAAAACGCGACCGGCCAGGCTTCGTAGCGAGACAGCGTCGCGGGGAAAACCAAAGCGCTGGCCATGAAAGCCGAGGCGATGTCGGAACGGCGAAGAAGCAGTAGCGCCGAAGCGCACAAGGCAGCCGTGGGCAATTCGGGGACTGTCGCGGCACCCAAAAGCACGCCCGTCGGCACAACCGTCCACCCCAATGTTCCTAACAGTGCGGATTCTGGGGTGATTTTGCAAAGCCGGGCGGCACCATAGACAAGCAACCCCGAACCACATGCCAAGACAACCGAGAGTATTTTGGCCACGACCACGGTCGGTTTGGTCAGGATCATGGCGGTCCCTGTGAGCCAAAACGGAAAGGGCAGCCAACTGGTTGCGCTGGGGTCGAGTTTGGGTGTCGATGCAAATCCTTGTGAAATCACCACCCGAGCGAAATCATCATCGGACACGGCATCGAAGCCGAACAGCCCTACGACCGCCGTCATCGCAAGCCTTGCCAGGACAAGCAGCGATACGTGTAGAAACGTTATTCGGGCGGTCATGGCAGTGGCACTACACCGGCGAAGGGTCAGGGGGGAATGCGCAAGATATTACGCATTGCGTCAAATAGCGGTGGTAGCAGGTATGAAAACGGCTTGGGGGAGGCATGGGGCAAAAATTCGTACGGTGTCGTGGACTGGGGTGCCATGGTCCGCTAGCTTTCGCGCCTCGCTTGATTAGGATACCGCCTTCCGTCCTCCGGGGTCCCGGAGAAGGATTCATTGTAAGGAGAGCAGGAACATGGCCAACGGGTTCGAACCCCAGAAGATCCGAAACGTTGTCGTGGTAGGTCACAAGGGCGTTGGGAAGACGACGCTCATCGAGGGCATGCTGTACGTGGGGGGCTCGACTCCTGCGATGGGGAGCATCGCGACCAAGACGAGCGTTTTGGATGATGAGCCCGAGGAGATTACGCGCGAGGGGACGCTTTCGACCAGCGTAGGCCACGTGGTATGGAACGACACGAAGATCAACATCATCGACACGCCAGGAGAGGGATCGTTTTTTGGTGATACGCGTCTTGCCATGGCGGCGGCGGATGCGGTGATTCTCGTAGTTTCGGGCAAAGACGGTGTGCAGCCGATGACAGATCGTCTGAATCATTGGGCGATCGAAATGGGGTTGCCTCGGTTCCTTGTTTTTTCGAAGTGCGATCTCGAGCATATCCATCTCGAGCCGGTCATCGAATCCGTGAAGAAGCGTTTGAAGCTTTCGCTTGCGCACATGCAAGTGACGGTGGGTGAAGGTTCGGATCTCAAGGGGTTGGTCGATTTGCTGGGCCGCAAGGTTTATGTGGGCACACCGGATGGGCCGAAAACCAAAGCAAGCGATGCGATCCCGGAAGAGGTCAAGGATGTGGTGGAGGAAGCTCGGATGCGTTTGGTGGATGAGATTGCGTCCACGGATGATGAGCTGACGGAGAAGTACTTGGATCAAGGCGATTTATCCGACAAGGAAATGGAAGCGGGCATGCACAAGGCCATTTCTTCCGGGTCGCTCGTTCCTCTTTACTACTTTGCGGGAGGTTCCCCTTACGGTGTCATTCCGTTGCTGGATGCGATTGTCGATTACTTTCCGCCTGCGACGACGCGTACCGAGGTGCGGAGCAAGGGGCAAGAGCCGGAGATTCGAGAGGCCAAGCCGGAGGCTGCTCTGACGGCGTTTTGCTTCAAAACCACGATTGATCAGCACGCGGGTAGAAATGCCATCGTGCGTATTCTTTCGGGTACGCTCAAGAGCGACGCCTACATTCTCAATGGTGACTCCAAGGAGCGGGTGGGTGGAATTTTCAATGTGGTGGGCAAGCCTGCGGGAAGTGCGTTGGGTGAAGCGTATGCGGGAGACATCGTATCCATCGCCAAGCTCAAGACGGTGAAAACGGGCGATACGATTACGGAAGACAAGAAGCCGTTCGTTTTCGACGCGCCCGAGGTTCCGCCCGCCCTATTTGCCCGTGTCGTCATTCTCAGCGATCGTGGTAGTGGAGAGAAGATAGCCCAGGGGCTTTCCAAACTCTCCGAAGAAGACAACTCGCTGAAAGTCTATCATGATGAGCAAACCCACGACCTCATCTGTGCTGGCCTCAGCCAGCTTCATCTCGACGTGACGGGCGAGCGTCTGCGTCGTCGTTTTGGAACGGACATCACCCTTGGTCCGCCCAAGATCCCCTACCTCGAAACCATCACACGCAAGGTGACGAACATCGAAGGGAAGCATAAGAAGCAGACCGGTGGTCACGGACAGTTTGGTGTATGCCTCATTGATATGGAGCCCACGAGTCGCGGCGAAGGATTCGTTTTCGACGATGCCATCGTCGGTGGAGCGATTCCTCGCAACTTCATCCCGAGTGTCGAGAAAGGAATCGTCAAGAGCGCAGCGCGAGGCTTCCTCGCGGGATTCCAGGTGGTCGACTTCAAGGTCCGTTTATTCGACGGCAAGTATCACGATGTGGATTCCTCGGATGCAGCTTTCCAGCTTGCTGGTTCCAAGGCCTTCAAGGCGGCCATGGCCAAAGCGGGTCCGATCTTGCTCGAGCCTATGGTCAAGATGGAAATCACTGTTCCGACCGCGGCGCTGGGCGACATCATGGGCGATTTGAACAGTCGTCGCGGCCGAATCCTTGGCAGCGAAACACAAGATCAGTTCAGTGTCGTCAATGCGCAGGCACCGTTGGTCGAGGTGCTCGAATACGAGCCCAAATTGCGTGCGCTTACGCAAGGCACGGGGACGTATTCGATGACGATGGACCGTTACGAGCCGGTACCTGCCCAGCTACAGGAAAAGATCATCAAGGATTCCGGGTTCAAGGCTATCGACGAAGAAGAGTAACGTATCGTCGCTCATGCCGTTTTTGGCGACAGTGGCTTTGAGCATGACGGCTTGTCCATTCTTGGGCGAGTTCGTGGTTCTCCTCCCTTGATCCAGACAACCATTGCTTCGGGCTTGACGGTGCCTGGGGGAGGGGTCCCGTTTTGGGCTTGGCTTTTCTGACAAGGCCATGGAGGGCTGAAGGCCAGCGAGGCTCAAGTATCCGAAAAAAACCTATAATTACGCTTAGTTATGTGATGGCTGGGGACTGTGGGTCACCCATCGATTGTAAAGCCACATCATCGCGGCGGAGAAGAGACCTACGCCCATGAGGATTCCCCACCCGAGGCTCGCGTAGGTCGTATCGAGGTGGAGCAAGCCATCCTCTTGTTTTACCGCGTTTTTGCACATGATTTCGTTGAACAGGAAGGCTCCGACCGGCCCACCGACCAAGGCGCCAATGGCCATGGGCAGGTTGGCATAGCCCAGGAAAAGGCCTTCTTGGCCTTTGGGGGCGAGAGCGCCGATGTACTCGTAGGTACGAGCTTGGGCAAATAGTTCTCCGAAGGCAACGAGAGCGACGGTCAACACGATGAACAGGGAGCCGAGGGGCAGGAGGTTGGCGACGGTGATGCGGGGGCCTCCTTGGACGAAGATGGGGATGAGGTTGATGATCATGGAGGCGCCGATGAGCAAGGTACCGATGACGATCGACACGATCGGCTTTATTTTTCCGAACATTTTTGTAATGGCGAGTTGGAAGAACACGATGGTGAACGGATTTGCCATCGTATAGATGTCGACGGGTGGTTTATGCTCCAGGACTTTTTCGAGGTAGAGGGGCATCACGTTATAGACTTGAGCGTACAGGAAGGTGAACCCGGAGTTCGCGAGCAAAAACAACGAGAACCGCACGTTTTTCAGCACCAAAAGCATATCGAGGAGGATTCGCCCTACGGATCGTTTTGGTTTGTCCGAGGCCGAGGCACCTAGGTCTTTTTCGGGGTCACGAAAAACGAAAAGCACGGTGAGAAAGGCAGCGGTCGAGCAAGCGGCGGCGACGGCGAAAATGGATACGAGGGTGGAGTGGGTTCGCACCACATAAGCGGCGCCGCGTCCAAAAAGCGAACCGATGTTGATGACCATGTAGAAGATGGCGAAGGCAAGGGTGGCGCGCTGTCCCGCGGTTTTTTGCACGGTCCCTGAAATACAGGGTTTTACGACCGATCCCCCCAATCCGATGAGCAGGATCGCGCCCGCGACACATAGGCCGATCCAGATGGGAGCGGTCACCTCATCGGTTGCTTTTTCGGCAAGTTGCGCACCTCCTATCCAGACGGGGGCACCCATGAGCAAGTAGCCCGCGGTAAGCAATACGAAAGCGATGAGCAGAGCTTTTCGAAAGCCGATGTGGTCCGCGATCGTTCCCGACAAGATGGGCAAGAAGTACACGAGGGTCCAAAGCAAGCTATTGAGGGTGCTCGGCCAATAATTCCCCATGCCGAGGCGACCCAAGTAGATCACCACGAACGAGGCCATCGCGTAATACGCGCCTCGCTCCAGCAGTTCGGTGGCATTCGCCGTCCAAAAACTGCGATGGAAAGGCTCCGGGGTCGTGGAAGACGTGCGGGGTTGGGTCATGGCCGTCCCATACCATTACCGTCGTGTCATGGGCACGGGATTACGGAAGCGAAGCAGTGCTGCCACTGGCCTCATCCAAAGGGTGTATTTCGTTGGACGGCTGGGGGACTCGTGGGAGCAGGCCCCAGGCAAGCGGCACGAATCGATGGCGGGACAAGGGGCGGCCTTCCAAGGCTTTCGTTGCGAAATGGGCTTGTGGGTTGTGAACCGGGCCAGAACAGGGCATTCTTATCTTTGATGCGTTATCGCGCACTTCTTGTCACGGTCGTCGCTTGTGGTGTGTTGTTCACCATGGGGCCCGTTCATGCCCAGAAGAAAAAGGCGGCTCCCACCACGGAAGATCCTGTGACGCTCGCGGCTCGGGAGGCATTCATTGCGGGAACGAGCGCGGTCAAAGCCGGTCAATGGTCGGAAGCCCTCGTTCATTTCGAAAAAGCCGACCAACTCAAGCCTGCTCCCGTCGTGACCTTCAACATCGGGTATTGTCAGCGTGCGCTCGGACGCTACATCCTGGCCCGATCGTCGTTTCGCAAAGTGCTATCGGATCCATCGGGGTTACCCGAGGCACAACTCGAAGAAGCCCGGGCGTTGCTCGAGAGCATAGAAACCCAGGTGCTTGCTCGAGTCACGATAACGTTGCTGCCTTCTTCAGCGCGCATTGCCATCGACGGGCGTCCTTTGCTTCCCTATGAGGGGGGGGAACCGGGAGTGCTCGTCGCGGGTGTGCCGCCGTCGGCGACGTTCGAGGTGGTGATCGATCCGGGGGTACATCTCATTCAGGCATCCCGTCCTGGTCATGAGGATGTGTTGGTGAACAAGACGTTTGCGCCCAACGCGAGGGAGAGATTGAAGTTGGAGCTTGATGAGCTTCCCGCGACGATTCACGTGGAGAGTGATCAGCCTCGTGCGGTGGTGATGGTGGATGGTCATGACGTGGGATTGGCGCCCGTCGATCTGACGCGTCCTGCGGGGACTTACCGTGTGCAGGTGGTAAAAAAGGGGTTCATGACGTACGAGTCGGCTTTGGAGGTGGCGCCTGGTCAAAAGGCCAATCTTCGCGCGAAGCTTGTCGTGGAAACGGAGCCGATGACGAAAAAATGGTGGTTTTGGGGTGGGGCGGCGGCGATCATCGCTGGCGGTGTCACGGCCACGTACTTTCTCACCAGGCCGGAAGTGCAACCTCCAGCGTACCAAGGGGGAACGCTCGATTGGGTTGCTCTTCCGCGCTGATGGGTCAATTGTCGTTCAGAATGCCACTGCGATCCGTGCGGCGACTTCGTGCAAGGTCGTAGCGGATTGTCTCGCCTCATTATCGAGTCCCGGTGCGATTCGATTTCCTGGAGCCTTGGCACGTTGTTCCGAGGAACCCGTCGCACTTGCCTCTGGAAAGTGGTTCAGGACGTAGTTGAGTGATACGCGCAGGTGTTTGGAAGCCCAATAACTCGCGGCTGCGGACACGGCATTGACGCGGATATCGCCATCGATGTTGTTCTCATCGACCTGTCCGCTTCGCGCCGCGCTTTGGTAATTGGCGATGAGCTGTTCCCATTTGAGTGCCAATTCGACACCGTGGGGCGGGACTCCCGGGTCGGGTTTGTCGAGTTGTAAGCGTGAGGGCTGTCGATCACCCACGATGCCCGGAAAGAAAGGTTTTCCCAAGAGCCAGTAGGATGCGGTGACGTGATAGGCAACGCCCTTCATCGTTCCGAAGCGTTCGGTATATTGTTTTTGGAAGCCGTCGACTCCTTCTCGGGTGTTGTTGTTCAAGTACACGACTTCGGATCGCAGGTCCCATCGATCGAAGGGGACCCGAAGTTCGCCGGCGACACCGATTTGCGCTCCCGAAGGGATGACGTGGATTTTACGTCCCATACCAACCGAATCCGTATAGCTGGGAGTCCAGAATCGATATCCGCTTTGCGTGCCCATGGAGGGGTAGTCGTAGGCGACGAAGTTCTTGTCATGCATGGCATATTTGAAGCTTGCGCCAATTTGGAGCAGTTGCAGAGGGCCCTTTTCCGTTGCGAGGGGGCGCGTATATACCCGCGCGGCGGTCATCGCGCGACTATCCGCATTGGGACGATTGGGGCCATCGCCTTGCAAGACGGCCCAGCTCCAAAACAGGGTTCGTTGGTCGAGATGACCCCACACCATGGCTCCGATATCCTGGGTTTCTGGGGCTCCCCACGCGCGGGTGGGCATGGCGCGCTCCAAGAAGGAAATGTTATTGGTGGAGGTACGGTTCTCCGCGGTGAAGGGGATGTTGAACTGTCCGATTTTGATATTGAAATGGTCGGAGGCGCGATAGTTGACGTACGCGTTCAAAGGGCGAGTGCTGTAGCCGGCGGTCTGAACGGGGGCATAGGCAGCGGTTTCGGCGGTGGGTTGGACGCCGGCGGGTGCCGCGCTGGCTTCGGTGGTGCCCGACGCATTGTTGAAGGCGGTGGGACCTGCTTCGAATTGGAGTTCCCATTGCCAATGCCCCATGATTTCGCCGGCTAGCTCTATCCGAGCACGCCGCAAGAGCAAGGTCGGTTTCAGGTCCGTATGCTCCACACCCGGTCCGAACGCGCTGTGGGCGTCGAGATGAAGGCGAGATCGTAAAAACAAACGAAAATAATCCGTGCGATTTCGAAGATAGAAGCGGCCATCGTGATAGCCTGCCAGGGGAAGTCCATCCACGCCGACGCTTGGATCGCCGAACTCGAAGGCCTGTGTTGGTGGTTTTCCGCCATGGGAAAGGGCATCGTCCGTGGTCATCGGGAAAGAGGGATCGGCGGAAACGGGCGGAGGTTGGGTGTTGGGCTCGGGTTCCGAAGCTGGAGGCGAGCCATGCGTCGGAGCGAGAGGCGCAGGGGTAAAAACCGGACCTCGTACCGATCGGGTAAAAGGAGGGAGCCGCAATCGTCGCACTCTCCGATGCGGTGATGGCTCTGCTCGTTCGTTGTCCGGAGCCTCTTGGGAAGACGGTGAAGCCTGGGGGACGTCGTCGGTGGGCTGGGCCGCGGCGGAACCACTGAAGGACAAGACAAGCGCAGCGAAGGCAAGCACGGGAGCAGTGCGCATCAGGGCAACCTCCTGGGAATACGAATTGTTTGCGCATCGTGCTTGGTTGCCAGCAGCCGCGTCAAGTATGTCTAGCTTCCGGGCGGTCGCTTGGGGAAATGGGCGCAAAGGCTTGCCAACCAGACGGAGCGTGCGTCGGCGCATTTCTAGCGATAAGCTCGTTTTCAATGACGCGCAGCTCCCTGTCGAACGTACATTCTCATTCAGCCACGCATGTGCGTGCGGAAGTCGAAGTGGAAGACACCTCGGTGTTGCTGGCTCTGGCGGGGGCTTCCGAGGCCACTTTCAAAGCCATTGCTGCCGAGTTGGACGTAGAAATCGGCCTTCGGGGAACGGTCATTCATGTTTCCGGGCAAGGCGATCGAGTCGCCCTCGTGGAGCGTTTTCTTTTGGAAGCCGTCGATACCCTGTCTTCTGGGATTCGTTTGACGACTGCGGACATGATTCGGGGGCTTCGTTTCATGCGCAGGGATGGGAGTTTATCGCTGCGAGAGATGTTTACGGATCTTTTGGTCGTGACGCCCAACAAGCGCACCATCTCGCCCAAAACTCCTAATCAAAAGCGATACTTACAAAGCATACGCACGCATGACCTGACGTTCGGAATTGGTCCAGCGGGCACTGGGAAAACCTATCTAGCCATGGCCATGGCGGTCCAATCGTTGGCTGAACACAAGGTCAAGCGGATCATCCTGGCGCGTCCCGCCGTGGAAGCGGGAGAAAAACTTGGGTTTTTACCGGGAGATCTCGCGGAGAAAGTAAATCCCTACTTGAGGCCCTTATACGATGCGTTGCACGACATGATGGATTTTGAGAAGGCGCAAGCGCTGATTCAACGAGGTCAGATCGAAGTGGCACCGCTCGCCTTCATGCGTGGCAGAACGCTCAACGATTGTTTCGTCATTCTTGATGAAGCACAGAACGCGACGAGCGATCAGATGCGAATGTTTTTGACACGTCTTGGGCATGCTTCGAAAGCGGTGGTGACGGGAGACATCACGCAGGTGGATTTACCTTCGGGCCATTGCAGCGGGCTGGTGGAAGCCCGTTCTTTGCTTGGTCATATCGAAGGGATTAGCTTTTGCACATTCACCGAGGTGGATGTGGTCCGGCACCCTCTCGTACAGAAGATCATCCTTGCCTATGAGTCACGGGACAAGGCGCAAAAACGCGAGGCGGAGCCAAACCACGAGCCATAATCGCGGCGCAACGACCTGGGGTCGGCGGTTTTCGAGGCTTTGGAGAAGAGATATCAAGCGGCTTTGCCGCGTCGGGAAGACCAGGCGGTACAACGATTTCGGCCGGAGCGTTTGGAAACGTACAAGGCTTCATCGGCTGCTTTGAAAAGCGTATCCCAATCCGTACCCGCGTCCGGGAAGGTGGCGATGCCGATGGAGCAAGTCACGGACAATTCGCCTTTTGGCGTTTGGAAGGTCGTTTGCTGAAGTTCTTCACGAATTCTCTCGGCAAGGAGCATGGCTCCCTCGCGATCCGTTTCTTCACAAAGGATGATGAATTCCTCGCCGCCAAAACGCGCGACGGCGTCGGTCGTTCGCTTTGCTTTTCGCAAAATGACGCCCAATCCCTTGAGCACGACGTCGCCCTGATCGTGACCGTAGGTGTCGTTGACTTTTTTGAAGTGGTCGATATCCACGACGAGCAAGCTTAGTTTTCGCGAGAATCTCTTTGCCGCGGCCAGTTTGTCCTGGGACATTTCGAGCAAGGCCCGTTTGTTGAACAATCCCGTAAGGCCATCACGGGTGGCGAGTTCTTCGAGGCGTTTCATCATACGAGCGCCGGACAAGGACACGGCGACATGACTGGCCAGCACTTCCAGGGTGGGACGGACGGCCTCGCCAAGAGCGCCGGGTCTTCGTGCGCCGAGCACGAGGGTGCCTAAGGGACGTTCATGAACGAGCAGGGGAAGCACGAGCAAGGAAGACATGGGGGCAGGGGCCACGCGGGGAGCGAAAACAACTTGTCTGTTTGGATCGTAGTGACCCCGATAGGGCAGCGGATGTTTGTTTTGGACGACCATGGATACGAGGCCCGCGTTATGTCGAAACTTCACCCCCACGAGGCCTTGTACGGAATCGCCACTTACCGCGCGAATCACGTGCATCTTCTTCGCTTCATCGAAAAGGGTCACGGCAGCGAAGTCGAAAGAAGCGATTTCGCGAGCGCTCCGCACACCAGCTTCGACAACGTCTCGCTCGCTCATGGCGGAGCCAAGGGCTCGCGCAGCACGGTACAGTTTTCCTTGTTCCACTTTCGCCCGTTCGAGTTGCACGAAAACGCGTTCGTTTTGGATGGCACGGAGCATGTACCTCGTAGCCGCAAGCAGCAGGTCTTGTTCTGAGGAAGAAAACGCCACGTTGTCTTTTCGGTCGGTCACCAAGAGCCCGCGCAGTTGGTCGTTTTCCATGACAGGAACGGCCGCAAGGGCCCGGACCGGACATGCTCCCGTGTAGTAGGGAAGCGAGTAGGAAGCTTTCAGGTTGGAGAGGGTAAGGGTATTTTTTTCCGTGACGACGGCACCAAAGATGCCATCGTTCATCGGAAATGGCCCTTCGAGCAGGTTGTCCGCATCGGACGATAGTTCGCTGATGCGAAGGTGGGGACTTGCATCCGAAAGCCATAACAGCATGGCGGTGTGCAATCCCAGGGATCGATGGAGCAACTGAAGAGCAAAGAGCACGGCTTGATGGATTTCCTCCACGCTCGAGCGGGCGAGCCGATTCGCATCCAAGTCCGATGATGGAGGGGTATTTTCGTCACTCAGATCATCGACACGAGCGGTCGCGCCGAGAAGACGATAGGACCGCGCGGCAGAATGCATGCGTTCGATTTCCGCATCGAGACGATTGCGGGAATGGGTTCGGATGCGAGCCACTTCCGCACGAATCACGATGGTTCCCACGAGAGAAAACGCAGAGGCTAGCACCCCGTGGAGCAACAAGGATCGAAGGGCATCTTCACCGAAGGCAATGAATCGAACGGCGGCTTCCACCGAAATCGCAAAGCCAACGGTGACGGCTGTCGCCCAAGGAACCGCAAGCACCGACAGCAGAACCAAAAAGATGAACATGACCGGGTAGGTAGACCCATCGAGATTGCCGTCGACGTATGCCGCGAGACCTAGCAAACCAAGCACGGAGAACATGCCGAGTTCGGTTTCTTGCCATCCTCGCGAGGAGACGAGATCGGACTGACGATACCGCGCGCGAGCGGAAGCCCCGAAAGCAACCGCAAACAGCAAGGCCGCGGGGTACCGAAACCGAGGGTCGAAGTTCCACGTCAGGTCCGTGACAAGGAATACGGAAAGGGCCAAAGCGAGGATAACGCCAAGACCGTGACGCAGGGCGCTTCGTGCGAGGAGTATCGTGCGGACGAGCGAGTCCATACAGCTTGATGGCTCTTATCAGCCGGGGAGTCGGTCGGCCCACTTTGTGGCCGACTCATTTGTAACCAATTGAATTTATTCAATCATTATTGATGACGGAAAGACGAGGTCATGAGGGGGGAGCGAGGCAGGGTCAAGGGGGTAGGAATAGGCGGTTGACGCCATGGCCCATCACGGTGAGACAATAGAGGCTTGTAAAGCCGTGCGCGGCCATACCCAGGTGAAAGAAGGCGCCCGTGGTATCGAAAAAGACGCTGGAAAGCAGATTGGCAATTCTCCGACACATCGCTGAAAGTGAGGCGATCCAACAAGTAAAGGGTCGTATTCGCGATGGCGCTTCTTGGGTGGCGGACCAGGAGATGGTGCCACGGGTCATCGCGGGTTCGGCAGGTATTTTGGCGGCGTTGTTGAGCGACACTGATCCACGGGAGACGCAACGAGAGGGCATCGATGATGTTTCTGCCGTCAGCTTCGATGCGGACACGCCGATTCCGTCGATTCATCCGAGCGTGGAGGGGTATTGGGACGAGCAGGGAGCAGAGGGGGTGGAGATGGACGACGGAGAAGGTTTGGCGGCGGTACGTGATTTGGAGGGTCAAGCGGACCTACAGACTCCGCCTGACACCCAGGTCAGCGAAGAAGAGGCAGAGGAGCATCGTCTTCCGTTCGAAGGGCATGAGGAAGAGGATTGGGTAGCCGAAAGTGCGTCGGCTCCATCGGCAGCATCGACAGCGCGGAAGGACAAGCCGTCGAAGGATTCGCGAGCCAAGGACAAGCCGAAAAAGGCGGCGAAGAAATCACCGGCCAAGACCACCAAGTCCGCGAATGCCGCCCGCGGAGCGGAAAAGAAGGCAGCCAACCGACGAAAACAAAAAGACGTGGCAAAGCCGGCTCCGGCCGAGGGGTCGGAGCCATCGTCGCAAACGGCTGTTTCTCCACCGGCGAAACGCAAACCGACGGCCAGGCAGAGCGTGGTGAAGCGGCCGACGGAAAGAGGGGGGCAGAAAACGGAGCCGCCGCCCAAGATGCCCACCAAAAAAAGTACGTGACATACGCTGGGTTAACGGCTAGATTACGCATCCCTGTTGGCGGTTCTGTCGATGGGGAAGCTTCCCTCATGGGGCTGTAGCTCATCTGGGAGAGCGTCTGACTGGCAGTCAGAAGGTAGAGAGTTCAAGTCTCTTCAGCTCCACAACGAGCGCGAATGGCAAACGATTCGCGCTCGTATTTTTTTGTCCTCGCGTTTTTTGTGCTCAGGGGGTTCCCCATCCGCCTGGGACGAGCGCCCAATACATGATGGCAAGCACGACAAGCATCACGATGCTCGTGACGATGTAGGTTGAGGACGGCGAGCTAGCCGTACTCCAGCCGTCGGCGAAAAATTTTCCGCGGGAGCGTTGTCGAATCTTGCGTTGGACTTCAGGCAACACACTTGCGGTCGTTCGCGGCTCTACCCGCATGGCCTTTCGCAACAGCGAGCGAACCTCGTCGTCATCGAGATGCATCGACTCACGCTCAGGCTCTTGGTCCCGATCCGGTTCGAGGTCGCTCATGATACCTTCTCCCCAAGCATGCTCTCGATCGCTTCTCGAAGCCGTTCTCGGGCTCGATGAATTCGGCTTTTGACCGTACCGATGGGAAGCCCTGTGATTTCGCTGATTTCCTCGTAGCTCATGTCTTCGACATCGCGCAGGACGAGCGCCTCACGGAAGTCTTCTTCGAGCTGTTGAATCGCTAGCTGAACGATCCGCTCGAGTTGACGACCTACGAGCATGTCATCGGGACGATCGATGGAGCCGGAGGTGGTTCCTTTCGCCTGATTCATGGCGGAGCGATCGCCCAACGAATCGATATCGTCTTGTCGATTGGAATGGCGACGCTTCAGGTATTTGTTTCGGTTTTTGCATAAGTTGACAGCGATTCGAAAGATCCAGGTAGATAGTTTCGAATCTCCTCGGAACTGATCGATCGCCTTGAAGACTTGAACGAAGACCTCTTGGGTCAAGTCCTCTGCTTCGACGCGGTTGCCAAGCATTCGGAAAACGAGCGCGAAGACGCGACGTTCGAAGTGGTGAACCAAGTCGTTGAAGGCACGTTCATCTCGCGCCTGAAGGCGCGCTACGAAAGTCTTTTCATCGGGTTCGCTCCAAGACACCACGGACTCATCCTACGAAAGGGCGCATGGTCGACTGTCGCTGGCACCAAGACCCAAGGTGGTTCCAACAGAATGGGAGAAAGAAGTCCATGCGGTCGAGGATATCTCCTGAAAGGACGTCTGTCGCCAAGCCAGATTGGGTGAGGGCTCAGGAGGGCGGGATGCTTTTGGAGTTTTCCCGCCATCGACGAGGCAAACCGATTACGGATTCGATCAAACCCATCGTGATGTAGACGGTGGCCATCCAAACCAACACGAAGGCCCCACCCAATTGAACGCCGACGGCCAAGGTGGACCCAACCACAAAGGTCATCAATAGCACCGTCCACAATTCCAACCGTACCTGTTTGAACGATCGGAAGCGAACGTTCGAAACCATCAGAATCCCCAACCCAAGCGTCACTCCCATCATCACCCAGGCATGGGAAGCGACGTCGAGCTTACCGGATTGGCTCGCAATCACCAGAGCGACAATCCCGCCCGCGGCAGCCGGGATGGGCAGGCCCAAAAAGTATTGGCTGTTTTTTTTCGGCTCGCCGTCATCGCTCATCGACAGCACGTTGAACCGCGCCAAACGCACCGCACCGGCCGCCACGAATAGGAAAGCGACAACCGACCCGAGTGTGGGCACTTGCTTAAGGGACCAGTGGTACACCAAAACGGCTGGCGCCACGCCGAACGAAACCACGTCCGCCAACGAGTCGAGTTGTAAGCCAAATACCGACTGTGTTCGCGTCATTCGAGCCACTCGCCCATCGAGCATGTCGAAAAACATGGCGAAGACGATCAGCACGGCCGCTCGATAATAATCCTCCGATGTCGTTGCCTCCGACGTGATCCGGATCGCATCAACCCCACAAAACACGCTTGATAAGGTGATGAGCGACGGAAGCAGGAACAGGGTTTTTCGGAGATTGAGTTTCCGTTTGGATTTGGATCGGGCTTGCATCCCTTCCCCTTTGTGTAGATGCAAAGGCATAGCGACAAGAACCGTATTCGTCCAGAGAACGGCTTTCGATTCTTGATGAGCCTGCTATTGAACGGCTGTCGTCAATTGTCGCACTACCTGCTCGAAGTCCACCACCTCGTCGGGCCATTGCGTCAAAAAAGCCTCTAATTTCGGCATCTTACGAATTGCTTCGTCGACCAAGGGGTCCGAGCCACGGCTGTAAGCCCCCAACACGATGAGGTCTCGTTTGGATTCATACGCCGCGAGCAAGCGTCGTAAGCTTCGCGCTGCTTGCCAATGCTCCTTTTCCACCACTTGATCCATCACCCGAGACAGAGATTGCAACACATTCACCGCGGGATAATGCCCTCGGGCAGCCATTTCCCGATCGAGCACAATGTGACCATCGAGAATGCCGCGAACCTCATCAGCGATGGGCTCTTCCATATCCCCCCCTTCCACAAGCACCGTATACACCGCGGTGATGGAGCCGTCGGCACCCTGCCCGGACCGCTCCAAAAGCCGAGGCAACATCGCAAAAACACTGGGGGGATAGCCTCTTCTCGCGGGCAACTCCCCAGCCGCCAATCCGACTTCCCGCTGCGCCCGAGCGAATCGCGTGATGGAATCCACCAACAACAAGACTTTTTTTCCCAAATCTCTGAAGTATTCCGCGATCGCGGTAGCCGTTTGCGCGGCTCGCAATCGTTCCATCGCCGGAGCATCGCTCGTCGCTACCACCACCACGGACTTGCGACGTCCTTGCTCCCCCAACGTTTTCGTCAAAAACTCCCCAACCTCTCGTCCACGCTCCCCCACCAACGCGACCACCACGATATCCGCCACGGTTCCTCGGGCCATTTCTCCTAATAATGTGGATTTTCCCACTCCTGAGCCCGCAAACAATCCCACCCGTTGCCCCTCCCCCAACGTCAACAGGCCATCGAGAACCCGAACGCCCGTGCCAAGCGCACGGGTAATGGGGCGACGCTGCAAGGCTGGTGGAGCGGGGATGTCCAAGGGTCGGTCTACCCAATCCTGCACGGCTGGGCCCCCGTCGATGGGGCGACCAAGACCGTCCACGACCCGTCCCAACAGCCCTGAGGATACCGCTACATGCAGCGGTCGACCGTGGGATTGCACCAGATCGTCCACGCCAATCCCTTGCGCATCCCCGAGCGGCATAACGATCGCCTCGCCCCCATCCAACCCCACGACTTGTCCGAGCAAAGCTGTCGGTTGCCGATGAATCGTCACGGCGTCGCCCACCCTGGCACCGGGAAGGGTTACGCGAATGGACAGGCCCACGACGGATTGAACGCGGCCCTCGGGTAGCAACACCGAAGTGTTCTTCAGCCGATCTTTCAACCCGCCGAGATCCACTCCGGCAGTGTATCTGGTTTCGTCGCTCATTGGCCACAGCACGGCGGAGTGTGCCATTGTATCGGCGTGCGAATTCTATTTGTCATCCCATTTCTGGCTATCGTCCCGATGTCCTGCAAAGCCTCGGTGCAAACCGATGTTCACGTGGGAACTCACGAGTCGGCGCAGCAGGCAGACGAATTTGACGAGGCGCCTCGGGTCGCCGATGTCCAACCGACTCTTCGAACGGAGTATTTCGGTATCGCGAGGCGTATGACACTTCGCCCGGCACAGCGAACCGCGACCTGTTCCTGCGTCGCCGCGGTGGTGGGTTCGGGCGATGATCCCAACTTCGAGTGGTATGGAGACAAGCCCGATATTGGGCCCGATGCGCTCGTGGTGGGGGTTAGTGCGGAAGGGATTCCGTGTGAGCATCGAGGAAGGGGGCCATCGATTGCCGCCGTGGATCGGGAAGGGCAAGACGTCGTGATCGTTCTCGAGGAGTTCAAGGACACGCGCCCGATCGCGGCGGGAGCCATCATCCCCAATCCTGGTCCCTCGGGTTCGATTTATCTTCGCGCTCAAGGCAAAGCGCCGTACGGTCGCCCCGAGGCAGGACGTGGGCTTCGAGGTTTGTGCAAGATCGGGACGGGAAGCGAAACGACCAACGTCCCCTGATGCATCAGTGCTGGGGGATCAACTGTGCGAATCCGTGGGCACGCAACCAATTGATATGCATTCCCACGCAATCGTCATTCCAGCGACAATCCTTGCATCGTAGGCTTTTCGCGAAAAATCTGTCTCGACCATACCAACGGGTCAACTGTTGCGGATCAATCGTACCATCGGGTCGCATGAACCTCGCTTCGAGCCAGTCCCATCGTTTCAACGGTTCCAGGCCGGAAAGACAACGGGCGATACCGCGAGTGCGAATTGCTTTGCCGAGAGTCTGAAACAACGAACGCAAATCGACATCATTTCGAAGGGATGTCGTAAGTTTGTGATACGTCGGTTGCTCGAGGATGAGACGATTTGCGCATTCGTGGAAGGAAGCAAACAGGGGCATCAGGTCACGGTGAAGGAGCACGACGAGATCGGTGTTGGCACCTTCGAGCGCCGCTTTCCATTGACCCGATCGGGATACAACGACTTCGCGTAGCGCCATCCCTCCGAAGCACCCGCCGTCATCGACGTATTTCGATAAATCCTCGTAATCGTCCAACCGCAACGACACGCTACGAGCGTGGAGTGTGGAAGCGAGCGCAAGGGCGGATTGCGGGTCGGCGGCTACAATTTCGAGTCGATCGGTTTTCGGCAATCGTGCAAGCAGTTCTTTCGGAACGTTTTCATCCACGCGAAGCGCCGGGACGAATGATTCTCGAGACAAGGCCACGAACCGCTCAAAATCGTCGCATAATCCTTGTAAGTAACAAAGCCGACAGCGTTTGGGGTCTCGGCAAGGAAGATGGGGTCCTCCGGTCACGAGCGCCTCGAAGGACGAGGCTCTTCCTCGCACTTCATCTTGGAGTTTGACCGGATCTTGAATGAGATACTCGAACCCTTCGGCATGGGGTGGAGGAAATCGATTGAGCCATACCTGCACGCCTTGCTCTCGGCAAAATTCGAGGGCGCGTCGAATCGAATCCCCGTGTTGGGCAAGGTCGTAAAACAGGTCGCCAGACGTGGATTCCCAAGCGCCACCGAACGGAATGAGATGAAGCAGGTCGAATTCCCGAACTCCCCAACCTACGAAGGTTTCTAGCATTTCGGGTAAATGGTCGACGTTATGGGCGTTGACGACGATATCGACATTGACCACGAGTCGTTTGGACGCGAGGGCCGATCGAAGGCCGCGCACGGCTTGTTCGAATGCGCCTGAAACACCCACGAGCTGATCGTGCAAGGATGCCGTGTGTCCGTGAAGGGATACCGTGATCTCATCGAGGCCGGCTCGAATCGCCTCGGCGAGAAATCGCGGATAACTCAGCATCCGTCCGTTCGTAATGGCTTGCACCCAACCATAGCCCGCACGCTTTCCAAACCGAATCCATGATATGAATTTCGGGTGGGTCGTGGGCTCTCCTCCGGACAGGATCAAACGTTCGGCGCCCTCACGACGTCCCTGAAGGATATCGTTTCCAATATCCTGCTCGGAGCGATGAGAAGCACGAGACAGTTCCCGATCGAGACAGAATCGACAACGATTGTTGCAAGCCCATGACAACCGCACCCAATGGCGTCGTTCATGCGCAGCTTGCTCGCGTAGGTGGGCCTGTTCCACAACGATGTGGCTCGTGGCCGCGTGGGCATCACCAACGATTTCCTCATCCCCTCTTCGACGAATGTACTCACGGTACACGCCGGGACATGCAGCACGATTCTCGCAATTTTCGCATTGAGGCAGTTTGGTGAACAAGAGGTCATCGACCGGGAACAGGTCCTCGTCCTCGGGTTCCATCATGCTGCGAATGTTGCGCGTGAGCAGATCGTCGTGAAGGCTTTCGAGTCTTGGCATGAGACACAGGGGAAAACCTTCGAATCCGAATCGCACAGGAGAACCGCGGGCCTGGGCGGAAGAGATGGCGTCCGCGACATAGTGGGCGGCTTCCGACAGGGAGGGAATCACGGCATCGAAATGCTCGAAGGCAGCACCCTTGGGCTGGGGGAAGGTGAATTTGACACCGATATTGGGAAGGGGCTCGAGCAATTCGACGATTTGTCGAAGCTCGAAGAGGTTGTCCCGCGTGACGACCGTGTTGACAGTCAGCTCTTGCACGCGTCCAGCAACCTGATGAATCCCGCGGAGCGTCTGTTCAAAAGCCTTTGTGCGAACCATGGCATCGTGCAGAGAAGCGCGCGCGCCGTGCAACGAAACGTAGACGAATGTTAAATTGTGCCGCAGCAGATCGTCGACCAGGGAAGCATCGGCAAGACGTCGACCGTTGGTGACGAGACCAAGTTGCAACCCGTGGTGAGCCACACATTCGGCAAGTGGTAGCAGGTCCGGATGCACGGTGGGTTCACCCCCCGACAGGATGACCATGGTCGCGCCTTTGTCGCGGGCCCGGCGTATTTTGCTTTCGAGCAAGGCCAGCGGTTCGATCCCGCGCCGTCGGTCGGCGGCGTGACAGAAAACGCAATCGTTGTTGCAGCGACGGCCAACCTTGATCAGAACACGCACAACAACGGTTTAGAACATGCGGAGGATAGAAGCCAGCGACGGCGAATTACGTCCAATGGCCCGCACGCAGGGCGGCCGGATCGAGCGTTCGAATTCGTGGCGCCAACGCTTCCCGAAACACGTCCTCATCGTCGACCCCAAGCTCGGCTTCCCCAAACCCGTCGGCAACCTCCATGGCGGTCGTCAGGATTTGAAGGAATTGAACGAAACTGGAGGCCGCGAGGCTGGGATCCCATCGTTCCGTTCCGCTCATGGCGGTAAATACGGGACAATCTCCTTCGGCATCACCTTGGGAGGTGTCTAAAAAGTATGGGTCCCCAAGCACACCGTAGGCGATGATGATCCAACTTCGACGCCACGAGCCATCTTTGCCGGGAGACAGGTGTTTGAGGTCCTCGGATAGGGAGAAGCCCACCTGTTCTTGAAGCAACTCCTCAGCGGGAATGAACTGGACACTCTCGACCGGAGTCACCGTTTGCAGTTCTGTCGGGTTCGCCTCCAACAAGAAGGAGCGATAACGAGGTGGAAGTTTCAACCGTTGCGTAACGCGGTCCACAACGTCTCTCGATGCTGCGCCGAGAGAGAATGAAATCGTCCGTTTGTCTAAAATGGCCTTGAGCTTATCAACGGCCTCGACCAGATCGCTGTCCACCGTTGAACCCTCTTAGAAGAAAAAAGGTACGCGGCTATGCAGGGCGGAAGAGTCTATCGCAAGTTGCCTCCGGAGCGAAGGGGGCAACTATCAAATTATGACGATGCCTCACGCCACGGACCCAACGACACATCGAAGCACCAAAGCCAAAACAGGAATCTCACCCTGCCCCCGACCGTAATTTACGCTAAAAATTGACGTTTCCCCTTCTCTCGCCGGCAGTCAACTGGCCCAATCCCGACTCATAAGCTCGTATTGCTGCACCAATCCATGCAGCCCCGAGCGATGCGCCACGTCGATGGCCTGACGCAAGTACCGCTGCGCATCCGAAGATCGGCTGCGTCGCATCTCAAGATTTGCCAAAGAAAACAATAGTTTAGATCGATCTTCCCCCATGGGATCGGTGAGATCCAGGGCCTCCCTCAACACACCGTCGGCATCCGTAATATCCCCGGAGCGGGAGAGCGCATCTCCCAGTTTTCGGCTAAAAATAACAACGGCACGAAGGGGGTCATCGAGTTCACCGCGGAAGATTTCGCGACGCGCCACTTCGAGGCATCGGCGGAAGGCGAGGACAGCGCCATCCACATCGTCCCATCGCATGGCGGCTTCGCCCATCTGGTCGAGCAAGAGCAAGGCTTCAAAGGAGTCTTGCGCCAGCAACGCATGCAAGCCTCTGGCTTCCATGGGCATCTCGAGGTCGAGCGCAAGGTTGGCAGCGTGTGCGTGTAGCTCGCGTCGTACGGCAGCCGGAATGGTGGCGCTTGCGACTTCTCGGATCAGGGAATGAGAAATGACGATACCGGAGTCATTTTTGTGAATCAGACCGGCAGCGATCAATTCATTCACGCCGCGTTCGATATCCGTATCCACGGCCAGGGTGGCGATGTTCGATACGGTGGCTCGATGACCCAATACGGCGATTGCCTGTAGGACTTTTCGAGCGCCGGCGTGGAGTCTTTCCACACGCAAAGCCACGAGGTCGGCCAGATGGTTGGGCGGGGCCGTTCCTGCCTCCTCGGTGAAACGGACCATCTGCTCGACGAACATCGGCAACACGCTTCTGCCTGGCGCCAGAATGACCAGCCCTCCTTTGCCGGAAAGCAAAGGTTCGACGGTTTCAGGCGACAGCCCTTGTAACAAACGAGCCGGATGATGCCCCGGCCAGTGAGCATCAAATCCCGTAATGTGCTCAGCGATCACAAGCACGGAACGGTCCAGGGCCTCCCCCACCACATCGGCGAAGGCGTTGCGGCTCGGTCCATCGATACGATGCAAGTCGTGAATGCAGACGACAAGGCGGTGTCCAGGATGGTGGTCCGCGGCTTTTCTCAAGGACCAACGCAACGCCGCCGCCACGGATCGTCGAACCTGTAAGGAGTCGACCCCACTCGGTGAAGATCGCTGGCGAATCACCGCGAGTCCTTCGTGAACGTCTTCGGGCACGTCCGCCAGCCCGTTGGATACACCAAGACCAAGCGGTTCGGTCAAGTCACGGATGACTTTTTGAAGCGCATAAAACGCTACTCCCGCCCACCATGGGTCAGGGCCGGTCACGACAATGAGATGGTGGTCGGGGGACAAACCATCAACGAACGTTTCGATCAATCGGGTTTTTCCGACGCCGGAAGGTCCGATCACGCGGGCTGCCACGAGCTTTTCCGACGCTTCACGATGGCGGTCCGCAAGCCATGCCAGGTCTTCGTCGCGCCCCACCAAGGGCAGATGAACCCCGGAGTCCGGAAGGGCGAGGTGGGTTGGTTCGATGGACATCCGAGGGGTGGGTTTCGAGGAGATCCCGGTGGGCGCTCCGCATTCGCCACAAAACCGCTGGGTTCGTGGCACCGTCGCGCCGCAGACGGCACATGAAGTCGTGGCATCGTTCGGGAACCCGGAAACGATCGGCGCCGGCTGGAATTGCGCTTTGACGGCCATGAGCGCCGCGGAAAAAGCGTCGGCATCCTGATACCGATCCTCGCGTTTTTTCGCCAAAGCACTCGTCGCCACCAACGCGAGGGCCGGCGGAATGTCACGCTCGGGAGCCACCGCACGCGGGTCCGGCGCGGGGGTCGTCAAATGCATCAGCACCACCTGCGTCGGAGATTCCGCCTCGAACGGCAGTCTTCCCGTCAATAACTGGAATAGGATCACACCGACGGAATACAGGTCACTCCTTGCATCGAGAGGATCACCGCGGCCCTGTTCCGGCGACATATAATCCGGCGTTCCGCAAACAATCCCGGTGGCGGTAATGCCGGGGTTTTTGTCTCCGGAAAGAATCTTGGCCAACCCGAAATCAACGACCTTGACGAAATCTCCCCCCGTGCGCATGGGCTCGATGACGATGTTTTCGGGTTTCAAGTCTCGGTGAATAATTCCAAGGTGGTGGGCTTCGGACAGAGCCGCCAGCACTTGCCTCAAAATATCGATGATGCGGATGAAAGACAGCGGTCCTTCTTCGTACATGACGCGGGCCAGGTCACGCCCCCGCAAGTATTCCATGACCAAATAGAGTTGACCCGCTTCCCTTTTTCCGAAGTCAATGACGGATACGGAGTTGGGATGATTGAGCAAACTCGATGTCCGGGCCTCGGTGATGAATCGTGCCGAAGCGTTTTCGTCCGACAAAAGGGAGGGGTGGACGATTTTGACGGCAACCGTACGCCCCAAGGCTGTTTGCTCGGCGCGATACACCTTGCCCATTCCGCCCACACCGATGACTTCAAGGATGACGTAGCCTCCCGGAAGTGTCGTTCCGATCAGCGGATCGGAATCCGAGGCGCTAACCGCACCAACCGGATAGCCACAGGCAGGGCAAAACCGGTGTGAAGCATCACACCCTTCCGAACATTGCGGGCATATTCGCATCTGAGATCTCGCACCTTACCATGATCTCGCGTTTAGGAAACAACTGGCGGCGATTCGAGGAGAAAGGATAACAGTTCCGATATGGCTGGAAAATATTCCTTTCTGCCCCTCATCCACAATATCATCAACAATTCGGCCACTTTCGCGGGGTTGCGCTACCCTGATCCATGATGGAAACTGGCCGACTACGTCTTGGTGAGTTGTTGGTGGATGCGCGCATCATCTCTCGAGAACAACTCGAATCGGTATTGCAACTGCAAAAGAAAGACGGTCGACGGCTGGGGTCGCTGTTGGTCGAGCAAGGATTGATCAATGAGACACAACTCACGCAAATCCTGTCGCAACAACTGGCGGTCCCGTGGGTTTCTCTGTACCACGTGGACTTTTCGAAAAAGCTGTTGAGCTTGGTGCCCTCGCATGTGGCTCAGAAGTATTGCCTGATCCCCATTTACGTTCGCCATCTGCGGGGACAGGGCAACACCTTATATGTGGCCATGGACGATCCCACCAACGCCACGGCGTTACACGAGTGCGCCAGTTGGTCCGGCTTGCCCACAAGAGCCATGATCGCCTCCCCTTCCGACATCCTGCAAGCCATCGAGATTTACTACGGCGTGGCTTCGTCTTGCGCGGAAACCGTTCGAGAAGGCACCTCGCACACTCCCGCTCCTTCCCCTGCGGCGCAAGCCACCACACCTGCCATCGCCGACGAGCCACCGGAAATCCAATCGGACGAACCGTCCCACGAACCATTGGCCGCAGAATCCCGCACGGAACAGGCAAGCGAGCAGCCGTCCATCCAGCAGCCGGAAACCACCTCAGCAGCTCAACCAACGGACTTTTCGAACGAGTCACTCTCCGCCGAGCAGCCCGCGACCACCTCGGCCATGCAAGATGCCGACGAAACACGCCTGGAAGCGTCCTCCGAGGTCGCGAACCACACCCCAGAGATGGCCGAACGTCGTGATTCCATTCACGAAGTACCGGTAGACGATGAAGTACGTCCTGCGGTGGAAAGTGCGAGTGCGTCGATTCCCACCGCACAACAGGACATCGTCGAAATCGAAATGGGCGAAGCCGTGGCCCTGGAGGAATTGGTGCCGTCCCATGCCCAGCGTATGAAGCGAAACAAGCTGATGAGTTTGACGCTCTTGGATGGGACGACACTCGCTCTTCCCATGCGTCGTCGAGGCCGACGTAAGGAAAGCCTTGTGGACTCGTTGGCGGAGGAGAAGTCCGCGCCGGCAGCGCTGGACGTTGGGCGGGATGCAGGCGAGGACGCCGTGCCAATACGGGACATCATTGCCGCATTGCGCGCGGCCGCTCGCGGTGCCGCCCCGTCCGAAGCTCTTGGGAATCAAGCCAAATCGGAAGCCATACTGGCTGTTGTTTTATCTTTGTTGATTCGAAAAGGTTTGATCACGGAGGATGAATTGCTCGAAGAGTTGAACAAAATCTAGTGCATCGGACCATGCGCCCGGGGGCTGCAGGTCAAGCACTATCGAGTCATCGTTCATCCGGTCTGGTAGCGTCGCCTCTGAAAACTTCGGGAATCGACTTCGGTATTTCAGAAGGCGCCGTGTCGAGGGCGCGTCGAAATGGCAGCATGAACAGTCGATCCACGGCAACTCGTTGCTCAATGGCGGGGGGATCGGATGCAGCGCTCGCAGCAAGTCTTGCATCCTGTTTCAACGCACCGTCCGCACGGAAGCTGGAGACGGCCGCAACATCGTGAATCGATTGGCGAACATCGTCTCCCCGCAAAGACACCAACACCATTTCGCTGCGGCCCTGACGAACCCAAGTTCCTTGATACTCTACCGCGAGGCTATCGTTGCCTTGATGAAAAACGAGACCGCGCCAGTCCAACGGTTGATCCAATCGAAAAATGCCCCGGGACGTCAACACCTGATCTTGCTCGAGCACGACGTCATTGCCCAGCCCATCGGTCAGCAGGATCCGCCCGAGCGATGCGGCATCGAGAGTCTTCGCCCATTCGATGAGGCGAATCAATGATTGTGCCTCCACGTGCATCGAGATGCTCTTGGAGGATTGCACGGCACGGGTGAGTTCGCTTCGGCAAGTGGTGACAGCCCGAGAAATCAGCTTGCGGAATCGCCACTTATCTGATGGGCCCACGATCGATCCGACACAAAATGTCTGCCATCGATTCGTCAACGCTACCACCCAAACGGAGCGATCGGCAGTCGCAAGCAATACGAATCCGAATTGGGGAAGGAATGAAAACACCTCCTCCGAGGGCGCACCTTGACGTTCCAGGGCGATACAAGAACGGCTCATGGTCAAGGAAGCGTGCGGCTTCGAGAACCGCCGGGTCTTTCGAACGTAGTTTGTCAGGGCAGCGAGAAAAGCGGCTGCCACCACACACGTCGCAACGATGAGCGACGTGCGAGCAAACCACAACGAAGCGAGCCCCAACGCCAGGGTAAGGGCGAACGAGGCTCTGATGAACCAGCGAATTTTAGGATGTATGGAAGCACAACTTTGCGACTCGGTCGTTCCGACGAGTGCCAAACGAATCGATTCGTCGTGATGTCCACGCATCATGGTCAACGCCGTTGATTTTCATTGTAGCGCAAGCTTGCCTTGCGTCTCGTGGGTCGTGACGATAGGCACAGCGGCATGGCTACCCGGATGGCGGTTAGGGTGCTAGCGTTCGGACCACGGAGTAAGATGATGCGCTGGCTTTTTTCGAAGCTTGGAACTGTGGTGGGTAGGCTCGTGGTCCTTGGTCTGGTCCCCCTAGGCACCTCTGGCTGTCCATCGGGCTTGTGTCTGGTGAAAGTCTGCAAGGGCAACTCATCGAACTGCCGATGCTCCTGGGATACTTGTCCTAGTGGCAGCACATTCGACACACAGCGCGATACATGTGTGTGTAATCCGGGGAGAGTATCTCTCAATAGTTCCTGCATGACCCAGGCGGAAGCCGATGCGTATTGCGGCGCGGGGGCGCGGTTCGATGGGTATGGTTGCGTCCGAATCGTATGTCCAGCGGGGCAGGAACTCGATATGGCCACGGGCAGTTGCCTTGCCAAGCAGCAGGTGGATAAAGTGGCTGAAAGTATGGGGGTTCAAGTGGGGGAAGGGCAGAAACTCGGCTGCCCACCGGGTCTGATCCTCGTGGTTGAAGATGCGCGCAACGCATCGTGTGTGCCGCCAGAAAGCACCTGCTCACGCGACGAGACATGGAATGGCCAAGCGTGCGTCAAAGCTTACCAATGCGCGCCGGGTTGGATTTTCGATTCGGTTTCGGGTCAATGCATCGCGGTGAGCACGAGCGAATCGGATTACACCATCGATCTACAAGCCTGGACGTCCGCGAGCTATGGCGCTTCTGGAGGTCCCGGGAGCTTTGCTTTTTGCTCGGGTTTCAACAAAAAACCGAGAACGTTTGGGGTAGGTCCGGGCGGCCGGGCACAAGTGTTGATCGACGTTCAGGTTCAAGCGCCAGGTCGGTCGGTCATGCAAGCGCAAGTTTCGACGAATGGTCGAATGCAGAGCCATGGGGGGCCTGTCACGCCGCAGGGGGCTGCGGAGATTCAGCGGGTAGCCCAAGAGATACTGGCAAGCTTGTTGGTGCAAGGCGGCAAAACGGCGACAGAATCCGCTCGTACCTCCGTGGGTTGCACCATCGTCAACGCGGCGGCTCCGGCCCCCGTTCCGGAATCCGGAGGATTGTGATCAAGGGCGAACGAGGGTGCTTTGCAGCATCGAGGCTTTGGCTTCCCGTAGACGAACACAGCCGTTTACTTTCGAACCTTCCCGTAAAAACATGCTGCGGTCTGGTGCCAGCTTGACCACCTCGACAGTAAGACGAGCGCCATCGAAACGCGCGCGCAATGGCTTACCATTGAGTTCCGTGCGCACTTCCTGGCAAGAGGAACGCGAGCGAGTCAAGTCGTAGGACAAGTCCGCGGGAAGAGCGGGGCGTATTTTATCCTTCACGGAAAACACGGTTGGCTGCCCTTCGATGGCTTCGAGGACGAATCGTTCCTCGCCCGTCACATACCCATCTTGTTCCATCCCACGAGCATCATGGATTCGAAACTCCAACGCGCGGCCACTCATCACCGCGTCGTAGACTCGTCCTGTGTCGCTTTTCCATGATCCCACCAGCGTTTCGAGGGGGTTGACGACAGGTGCGACAGGCGTTGCAGCAGGCGGAGCCACAGGCGGCGTGACCGCTGCGGAAGGCATTTGAGATACGCTCGGTGTGGGGGGAACCCAAGGGGCGGAAGTGGTGGGGGAGGTGCGGCGTTTGGGAGGTTTGGGGGAGAACAGGCCTCCGTACGCAGCGCCGAAAACCGCTCCTGCACCGAGCAGAAAAAGGCTCAACGACAAGACGATCCAAAACAGAGGCGAACGGCCTTTGGGCTGTTCGAACTCGGCGCTCTCCGCGGTCACCGTGCGAGCGGGAGGATCGAACGCTGGACCGGGACGACCCATGGGAGAGGCCAGCCCCACGGGATACGCCGAAGCGGAATCATCGTGGGAAGGCCCACGAAGCGTCGAATCCGCCTGCAAAGCCGCCGCCATCTCCGCGGTCGTGGTGAAACGATCCTCTCGATTCTTGGCGCATGCTCTGTGAATGGCCGTATCGAGATAAGCGGGGACGTCGGAGCGCATGCGTGAAATCAAGGGGATTTCAGCTTCCAAATGGAGCTTCATGATCTCGAATTCGCTGGGCGCATCGAAGGGGACTCTTCCCACGAGCATCTCGTACAGCAAAATACCGAGCCCATAGATATCCACTCGATTATCCAGGTCCCGCAGCCCTTTGATCTGTTCCGGCGCCATGTATAGCAAGGACCCAATGATTCCCTTGGTTTGCCCTCGCCCCGCTTGAATGTCCTCCTCGGCCTTGGCAATACCGAAGTCCGTCACCTTCGCAACCGCATCACGACGCCGAATCAAGATATTCGCGGGTTTCAGGTCGCGATGAATGACGCCTTCCGCGTGAGCCGCTCCCACACCATCGAGCACCTGATGGAAAATCTTGAGCACCAGCGGCACGGGCATCGGTGTTTGTTGCGCGACATAACGACTGATCGTTTTATCCAAGGATTCCCCGTCGATGTATTGCATGACGAGAAAAAGGCCATCAGGTTCGACGACGACAGCGTTGAGCCGCACGACGTTTTGGTGATCGATTCTCGCCAAGGCCCGTCCCTCGGCCAAGATTCGATTACGGAATTCTTCTCGGTGAGCGTATTCGGATCGGATGGCTTTGACGACGACGGGGACATTGGTGTGGATATCGGTAGCGAGGTAGACGACCCCCATTCCCCCTTCGCCTAGGATCGAATCGATGGAATATTTTCCATCGACGATATGGCCGGTGGTCAAGGATGCGGATCCAGGAGTCAGATTGGGGTGCAGGGCTCCGCTCATCGGGACTCCGGGCACGGTACCGTCGGCCGAGGCGGGAGCCGAGTCGGGGGTCGAGTCGGGTAAAACATCCCCACAATAGATGCAGAAGGTGGCACCTAACGGGTTGGTTTGATGGCAAGCAGGGCAATCGATCATGACGAGTTCGATCCGAACAGGCGACGAAGTGAGCAGAGTGTGGCACGATGCGGGAGGCTTGAAAACGTTTGTGGAGACGTCGGAGGAGCCATGGTGTGGAAAGACGACGTTCGGGATGTGGTGGTATTGTATTGCACGGTACCCAACCTGGAGGTGGGGTCTTCCGTGGCACGGGTGTTGGTGCAGGAAGGCTTGGTGGCGTGCGTGAACCTCATTCCAGGCCTTCAGTCCATCTATCGCTGGAAAGGGGAGATCTGTGAGGACTCCGAGGTCATGTTGATGATGAAGACGGTTCGGAGTCGCACGGAGGAAATTGCCAAACGGGTGAAATCTCTTCATCCGTATGAAACGCCGGAGTTGGTGTCCCTGCCGGTGCGAGGTGGATTGGAAGGTTACTTGGCGTGGGTTCGCGAACAAGCTTGTGTGGGGTGCCTTCGCTCGGCACAACGGGACTGAACCCAACGAGCCGATGATCGGGTCGTCGCAAGTAATATCCGTTTACGGATTGTATCGATGATGGGTGGGAGATGTCATCGTGCGGCGGTTCGATCGGAAGGCGATGGGAGCCTATTCTGCACAGGTTGGTTGAATAAAGTGATCGCGTTCACGAAGGGTAGTCCAGCGACGAAGGATTTCCATGGTAGTCGGATCGTTTTGTCGCAACAGGTCAAATAGGTAATCCTGTATCCCTTTATGGACAGCGCACCAAGCGCTTTCTCGCATTCGTCCAAAAATGCTCCCTTGGGTTGCATAGTTGTGAACGGGGCACACTCCGCAATAAGGATTGTAAGCGCACACCACACAATCGGGTTGGGCATCGAGGTTGGATGCCATCGTCATGGCTCGCACCGTATCGGTGAGCATGATCTTGCGATACCGGGCGTCATCGATGGATCCGAGTTGGAAGAACGAATCGCCCATCTGATGAAGCATGCGCCCCTCGTCGCAGGTGAAGATCTTCCCATCATAGTTGTAGGCGAGTTGTCCGATCCCTGCGCCGCAAGGCGATCGGATATCGAGGAAGTTGGGATCTTCATCACCCAATATCTTGGTGAGAAAGATGGCCGCGTACCGCTCGAGAACCTGGACACCCTGACGGTTGAGGTCGAGGATGTGCTCCACCGCTTGTCGATAAAAATCGAGAAACGCCGCGCGGTCATAGTCAATGGTTTTCCCTGTCTGTGCGGCAAAACCAAAAGGATCGACCGGACGTAAAAAAATCGCTCGGCATCCGAGGTCCACGTACGTATCCACGATCCGTTTGGGCATCGCCAAGGCGGCCCGTGTGGTCGTAATCAATGCTTCCACATGATAAAGAACGGGATCGAGCCCCATCTGGACATAGCGTTGGTTGATTCGCTCGATCCATCGGACCGCTTCCGTGAAGGAACTTCCCGACGCAAGCACCCGCTGACGGTCATGTAGTTCCGCGGGTCCATCAATGCTCGTGCATATCTGAACCTTGTTATTCACCAGGTAGTCGAGTTTTTCGTCATCGAGCAGGGAGAGGTTCGAAACCAAGGTAAATTCTAGGTTTTTATCTTCCTGGCGATTCTTTTCCTTGGCCCGTTCGATGACATACTTCACAAGGTCGAAGTGGGCGAGGGGCTCGCCTCCCTGAAACTCGATGGTCAAACGAGGCGAGGTGCTCTGAAAGATGAAATCGACCACCTTGGCCGCCGTTTCCAACGACATATCCGTCGATGTATCCGACCATTGTGCGCGACTTGCGTGGCAATACACACAGGTCTGATTGCATCGCAACGTCGCGATGATGATGTGCAAGTTGGGGCCAGCGTCGAGAAATCGTTTTCGACGATTCCATCGTTCGGCGACCACCGCCGGATCCAGTCGATCCCGCAGGAACCCCCGCTCCGCAAGTTTTTCGTATAACGCGGAACCGACCTGCAACGATCGAGAAGCGAGAATGTCCAATTCCGACGGTGTCACGAAAACCCAATCCCCCCAAGGATTGGTGAGCAGGACGTCAGGACCGATTTTGCGAACTCGAAACGGCACCAAACCAGCCGCCGTCGCTTCCCCTGTCCGTAACGGAACGAGTTCCGACATCACGCTTCCTCCACACGTGTCGCGTCCACGCCATCCACGGTCGCCCCAAGCACGAAATTGGCAAACTCGCCGGCGATCCACGACTCGTCCTCACCAGCTCGGGCGGTCAACCGAATGACTTCCATCTCATCGCGGCTCTCGCGCTCGTAGTCGATAAGAGAGGCGAAGGCCTCGAGGGCCCGATCGAGCGCGGAGGATGAATACAAACTCATTCTGAAGCGAAGTTCTGTCATGAGTGTTCCCCTTGCTCATCGGAAGCTTCGGGTTCGTCAGAGGAAGGCTTCGACTCTTGGGGTACCGACGATTCCGAGCTTTCGGACGGAGCCGCGGAGGATTTCATGGGCTGGTCGGCTTGCTCGCCTTTGCCGTACTTCTCTTCCCAGCTCACAGCGATTCCCAAGGGATCATCAAAAGCATCTCCCAAATCGCCGAGGTCGTCCTCGAGCAAGTCATCGAGACCTGGAGGCCCGGCCGCGCCCGAAAGGGCACGCGCCGTCACGCTCTCGAGCCACGCCTGGTTCTCCCGAACGATATCTCTTCGCCAGGCTTGGGTGAGAGCCTCAGCCTCGAATTCGCCCGCCAGCAAGTCCGCGGACAACGTGATCCCCGGTTTCGCTCGAAGCTTCACGAGCAGCTTCGAGTCTTCCCGATCGATGTGAACGAAACATCGATCGAGAAGCGTGTAGGCCGCACCGAATACGGCATCCTTCGGATAGATCGACTCTTCGAAACGCAGTACCACACCCTCTTCGGTCGATTCTGCATGCACCTGATGGTTGTCGCTCATGATGCATCGGTTTAGTGAAGTGCCGACGAGCGGACAAGCCTCTCGGTGCTGGATGGTAAATTCACTGTCGTAGAACGCGACGAATGATGGCGGCCGGATCGACGAACACCGGGGCCAACTCCGTTTCATCGAAGCCATGCCCCATTTCGAATAATCCGGCGCAAATGGGATCCAACGAGCAATGGGCACAGACCGCCGCCTTATGATGGCGGAAACTCGTCTGACGAACCGTTCCTTTTTCATCCAAAAAGTGGATGATTCGCTCTTCCGCTTTGATGATCTTTCGCGTTTCGGTGGAGCAATGAGCGTAATCGACCATGAAACACAGGGGCACACGTTCTACCCGGAAGGTTCTGGCTCCCGCGGTCAGAATCCCGAGCGCCTTGTGTAGAGATACTTCCATGTCCACGAGACGATGAAGAGCCTGCCGATTGGTTTCCGCCCTTCCCATCGACGGGTCCAGATTGTTGATCACGACATGGCTCACCCAAGGCATTTCGTCGACCACCAATTGGGCAAGCTCGTGCAAGTGATCACAGTTGAATCGATTGATGACGGTATTGAGGTTCAACACCGCACCCCCCTCACCAAGGTTGCGAATGGCGTGGCGAGCGAGGTCAAAAGAACCCTTCACACACGTGATATGATCGTGAACCTCACGACGACTCGAATACAACGAAACGTGAAAATGCCGTAATCCGGCCTCGATCCAACGCTGAGCCAAGGATTTGTCCGCCAATCGACTTCCATTGGTGATCATGCGGACAGACAATCCCCTTTGCGTGGCATGCATGACCACGGGCTCGACGATCTCCGAAAGCGAAGGCTCCCCCCCGGTGAGAATGACACCCGCGTATCCGCGTTGGGCGAAGTCGTCGAGCGCACGGATCGCCGCATCCAAGTCCAAGACCCACGGCGTTTCCGGATTGGAACAAATGCGGCAATACTGATTGCAGTGACGAACGAGCTGCAAATAACCGAGGTTTGCCACTAGGACTCATCCTCGCTGGAGTCAAAGAGGGAGGGAAGGATATCTCGCAACTCGTCACCGGAACGGCGCTCACGACTTCGTTGCTCTTGACGAGCCGGCCAGGCTTTTGCGGTCCTATCCATGTCCACGGCTTGCACACCCGACGAACCATCGACGGCAACGGTCAAGGCTCGATCGATCGATACGTCGAGCCCCGAACGTTGTGCTTGCGCTCGCACACGCCGCAAATGGACCATCGCGAGTTCAGGGGGGGCAACGATACGGCTGCGCGTGGCGGCGGCACGTCCAATCACCTCGGGTGCTCGAAATCGGACCCCTTGCGCACCCAGCGAACCGGCTAACCGCGCGATATCGACCAGATGTCGATAATTCGAACGGGTGACCACACACGTGGTGATCACGTTCATTCCCACGGCGGTGGCGTGTTTGATTCCTCGAAGGGTCTGCAAAAATGAACCGGGCACATCGGTGTGATAGTCGTGCATCGCGGGCGAAGAACCGTAAAGGCCCACGTCGAGCCCCGAAACTCCAGCGGAAGCAAGCTGCTGCGCATACGAGACATACGTAAACCGTCTTGCGTTGGTCCGAAGCACAATGCGACCCACACCGAGTCGTTTGGCGTGTCGAACGATATCGAACAAGTCCTCACGAAGGGTTGGCTCTCCACCCATCACGCCAAGTTCTTCGGTGGGCACAAGAGCCGCGAGTCGCTCCATCCACTCGCGGGTCGCTACCGCGGGTGCGGTACGATCCAATGCATTCGCGCAGAATATGCACGCGTTATTGCACCGCGGGCCGAGTTGGAGAATCCGCATGGACCGTACGTATATTCATACTCGCAATGGGAAAGAACACCAGGGAGCGCGAGCGAATTGCTCGCTCACCATCGACGCAACGGGCACGGTTCATCCTTCAAACACAAATACGTCATCACGCACGTCGACCATCACCACATGCCCGGCTTCATAGGTGCCAGAGAGCAAGTGTTCAGCCAGCGGATTCTGAACTTCCCGCAACAACGCTCGTCGCACAGGACGAGCGCCAAAGGCAGGATCGTATCCCAAGTCGACCAGACGCATTTTCGCCGCCTCGGTCAACTGCACGCGTAGCCCCCGATCGGCGAGCAACCGATCGAGTTGTCGAAGCTGTATGTCTACGATCCCTCGAAGATGCTCCCGCGTCAGATGCCGAAACACCACGACATCATCGATGCGGTTGAGAAATTCGGGACGGAAAAACCCGCGCAACTCATCGAGCAGCACATCGCGCAAGGCCTCTCGCCCCTCTTCGGTTTCAAACGATGTCGGCCCTGCCTCCAAGATCCGCTTTGCACCGATATTGGATGTCATGATCACGACCGTATTCGAAAAGTCCGCGGTGCGACCCCGTCCATCGGTCAACCGACCATCGTCGAGGAGCTGCAGCAATAGGTTGAACACATCACCATGAGCCTTTTCGACTTCATCGAAAAGAAGCACGGAATAAGGACGACGTCGCACGGCCTCGGTGAGAAAACCTCCTTGCTCACTGTCGACATATCCCGGAGGAGCGCCAAGCAGACGTTGGGCCATGTGACGTTCCATGAACTCGCTCATGTCGAGACGGGTCAGCGCTTGCTCGTCATCGAACAGAAATTCGGCCAAAGCCTTGGCGAGTTCGGTTTTTCCGACGCCACTGGGTCCAAGAAAAAGAAAGGAACCGATCGGGCGTTTTGGATCGCGCAGTCCAACCCGTCCTCGTCGCACGGCGCGACTCACGGCCAACAACGCTTCATCCTGCCCCACGACACGCATCTTCAGACGATCTTCCATCCGAAGGAGTTTTTCGGTTTCCGCTTCGAGCATTTTTGCCACGGGAATGCCGGTCCAAGCGCCGAGGGTGATGGCCACATCTTGATCGGTGACACGGTTGGATGCTTCACCACCGGTGGCTTTCATAGCCTCTTCGGCCGCGGCCAATCGGCGCTTCAAATCGGGAATGGTCACGAGATTCAATTCGCCAAGCCGTTTATCGTCTCTTTGGCCACGCGCTTGCTCGAGGTTGGTATTGGCTTGCTCCAATTCTTTTCGTAACGCCTGCACGAAGGCGAAGGCCCCTCGCCTGGATTCGACGGCCGCCTTGGCATCACGCACTTTCGGTTCCAATTCCGCACGCTCGCGCTCGAGACGTGCGCGAGTCGCAACGCTCGCCTCATCCTCATCGTCGGCAAGCGCCGCCTCTTGCGCACGAACCGACTCCAAACGTCGAATCAAATCATCCAATTCAGGAGGAATGCCCTCCGTCTCGACACGTTTGCGCGATGCCGTCTCATCGAGAAGGTCAATGGCGCTATCGGGCAACTCACGGTCTTGCAAGTAACGCTTCGCAAGGTTCACGGCAGCGACAATCGCGGATTCTCCAATCCGTACGTGATGGTGTTGCTCGTAGCGTGTGGTGATTCCCCGTAAAATCTCTACGGCTTGTTCGACCGTGGGAGGGTCGAGGGTGATGAAGGTCAAGCGACGCAACAAGGCTGCGTCGCGATCCTGAATCTTTCGGATGCCTTCTGGCGTAGTCGTACCAAGAAAGCGAAGCTGACCGCGAGCGAGCACGGGTTTGAGAAGCTCGCCTACCCCCGAGCCCACGGCGCCCTGGCCGAGAATGGCGTCGAAGTTCTCCACAACGAGGAGGGCTTCGTGGCGTTGTTGATCCGAGGTCAAGGTCGAAACGAGAGATTTGACGCGTTCTTCCAACTCACCACGAAGGCGAGCCCCTGCTACCAAGGCACCCGTATCCAATTCGAGCAACCGCAGTCCCACCAGGTTCGGAGGAACGTCCCCATGGGCGATTCTAGACGCAAGTGCGCGAATTAATGCTGTTTTTCCGACTCCCGGTTCTCCCACGATGAGCGGATGGTTTTTGCTTCTTCGCTCGAGGACTTGCAGCAATCGTCGCACCTGAGCATCGAGGCCAATCACCGGATCGGCCGTGGGTAGTTTGGCGATGGCGACGAGGTCACGGGTGAAGGATTCAAGGGAGGTCTGAACCGAATCATTTTGTTTCAAGCCGCGGGAAGCAGCGGCTTCGCGTGCGGATTGGAGAATGGAAATATGCGGGCGAAATACGCCGGGACCGAGTTGGAAAGAGGCGAGCACGTCGCCCGCGGCACCGCGAATTTCCTGGGAAAGCGCGTGCAGCAGGTGCTCCACGTCGACCGCGGCGGCCTTCTCCCGTTCCGCATCGCGCTTGGCGCGTCCCAACAAATCGATGAGACGCGCCGATAGGTAGGCCACACCCCCTGTTCCTTTCGGCAATCGTTTGAGAGCGTTTTCCACGGTGTTCATCAGTTCCGCAGGGTCGGCGCCCACCTTGCGAAACAGCTCATCGATGCCCGGAACGGTATCCAAGGCGCGAGCCAACAAGTGCAAGGGCTCTACCTGCGCATGCCCACGTTCATCCGCCAACCCTTGCGCCGCCGCCACGAGGCTTTGCGCTTCGGGCGTATACCCCTCGAGCTGGAACGTCGTTGCCTTGTCTCCCATCGGTTCACCTTTCTTTCGCGCAAAATCTATCACCTTCGTCCGCGGAAAGGCCAGCGGATGCACCACACCCCGCCCTTCATCCCGACCTGGACGCATGTCATCATGGCGCCATCGTCCCTTTCGGAAGGTTAGGCCATGCCCGTCAAGATCGAAATCTACTTCGCGACCTACTGCGGCCACTGTCATCGGGCCATGCGCTTGCTGGACCAAAAACAAGTTCCCTACGAACGCATCGATGTCACCCACGATCCCGAACGCCGGGCGTGGTTAAGGGATGTCACAGGACGTCGAACGGTCCCTCAGATTTTTATCGATGGTCGAAGTATTGGAGGATCCGACGACCTACACGCGCTCGACGCATCGGGCCAATTGGACGAGATGATAGGGGAAACGAAGTTATCCGAGGGAAACCATTAGGGGTTGAGTTTGACGGGCTTGCCGGGAACGGGAGCTTCCCGAAGCAACACGAGTTTGTCGATGTGTTCGTAAGGCGGATCGGCAGCTTTCACCGAGCCCGCGATATCGAAGCAATGACCCCAATCGATTTCGGCAGAGGACGAGAAAAGAAATACTTTGGAGGTACATGATTTGGCTTCTTTGCTCATGACCTCGTGCATGGCGCTGAAATCGGGACCCGCCATTCCTTTGGTGTACCGCTTCGCAGTCCCACCCTGTTTTTTCCAAAACGTGGCGCCTAGATTATCGAGCACCATCCCCACGTAGGTACAGCCAGGCAGATCGTCGCCAACCACCTTTTCGGATAACAACACGAGACGGTCCGGGAATGATCCCCGAGGCTTGGTCCTCACCTCGATGCTTTTCGCACCGGCATCGACCAACGCATAAAACACCTTCGTAACCACCGGTGTCTTGACCTTCCGATCGACATTGAAAATCAATACGTCCGGTTCGCTTACCGGAAACTTCTTGAGCATGCTCGAAAACGCCTGATCGAACGAAGGCGTGGTCAGAGCCATTTCGTCGATTCCCACCGTGACCGCGGAAGAATGCAGGGTCACCTCGGGCATACGCTTGGGGGCTTCCACGGTCGTCGTAGGTGCCGCTGACACGGAAGCGGCGGGCTTGACCACGTCCACGGCCTTTTTCTCTTCGTCACAAGCCGCAACGCCAAGAGCAAAGACAAGGGGAAAGAGGATCGATATTTGGGAAAGGTGCGCCATGGGCGGGCAGTGTACTCCAGCGGGAACACACCGTCATCCGAACCCGTCAATCGCGATAATTACCGGAAATTCGCGCAGATCGGCTCGTTGGGCGCGAGAATGATCACGCTCACACACTGATCCGTCGATGCCACGGGAGAACACATATCGCTCGCGCATTCGGCATCGCTCCCACAAGGGGAACCAACATCGAGCTTGAGCTGGCACGTCGGTGCTTCGTCTCCTACGCACCGAAGATCGTCTTTGCAAGGCAACGATTCGCTACAGGTACTGCCCACTGCTCGCTTGTTGGCACATACATTGGGCTCACTGACGGTGCAAAAATCCCCGTCCATGCATACCGCATCCGGTCCCTCACACGACTGGCCCGATTGCTTTTCCTCCGGTTCATAACACTGCCCGGTCGCTGCTCCCGTTCGCTTCACACAACGCAACCCTTTGTCCAAATCGCATTCGTGATTCGAACCACACGACGCCCCTTCACCACCGAATCCTCCCCAAAGCAAAGCACAAGCATCGACCTCCTGAGCCTTCTCTTGCGCCGTGTATTGATCGTCGGCATACGCGCCTTTGATGGCGGCGAGGCACTTCTCCGCTTCGGTCGGCCTATACTTGGCCCCCGTGGGAGCGCTTTGACTGCACAGCCCGCGACGTTTGATCACGCAGGCGTCCTCGGAGGTCTGACATCGCGTCAACACCGTGTTGGTACACTCCAACTTCGCCTTGGCTTCGCAAAACGACGACACGTCTGGATATTTGTATTTTGGCGTTTTGTCGATCGGGTTGTCCGTACTTCCACACCCCATCCATCCCATGGTTCCCAACAGGATTCCGGCTGATGCCAACAAGCGGTTCGTCATTGTCTAAGCCTCCACGACACGGCCAAGCCTCAACCGGCAATTGGCGCAATCGAATCATTGTCCAGCTCGTTGTATTACGCCAGAACTGCCCCGCGGATCCCTCATGGAAGGATATCTTGTTCCGTCTCAGTTATAACATATTGATTTTATTGATGAATAATATTGACCGGCCAAGGGATTGCGGAGAAGGACCGACGGGCTAGTTGGGAGGGAAGGCTCGATATGGTACGGGGCCAAGGATGCCCAACAGCGCAGGCAATAGCTCCCACCCCCAAAAAGGCGTTCGTCTTGGAGGTGTGCGCGCGGATTTCGTCGCCAATCTAGGAAAGCGACTGGCCGAAATGCGCGAGGTATGGGAGGCCCTTTCTCACAATCCCAGTTCAACCGCCTCGTTGGACGAGCTTCGGCGTCACGTCCATGCGCTCGCAAGCCGTTCGAGGGTATTGCACTTCGATGCGGTAGCCCGACGCTTGGAGCGCACGCAAAAGCATTTAGAGCGGGCGGCGGTCGCGGGAGGCATCGACGCGGAGGACGTCGAGGAGTTCACCCATTTGTTTCGGGACCTTCCCGAACTCGCCTGGAATGAAGCAGGAAGTTCTCAGCAAGAGCCCACGTGGGAACCTGTCGATCATGAATCCGAGCGGGCTCGAACCGACAGCCAGCCACCGCTTTCCTCGCATTCCACGCGTGTCACACGCGCGTCTTCTTTGCCGCTTGCTCCCGGCCCCGCATCCAAAGAAGAACCGCTTGCCGTACTGGTCATTGGGAGACCTGCCCTTGCCGACTCGCTTCGCATGGACAGCGATTCATCCATGGGCTCGTTGGAAGTGGAACAGACGGATGACCTGTCCCAAGCGCTCGAGTTGACACGAGCCCTCGCGCCAGATGTGCTCGTGCTCGATGCCGATCTGCTTGGCGCCGTCGCTTTGAGCGAATCACTTTCGCTCGACCCGCTTGTCGATTCGACCCGCGTCATCGTCGTGGGCGCCTTTTCTTTGCCTGATCAAACCGCACCGTTTCTCGCCCATGGCGTGATGCGAACCTTGGTCAAACCAGTGTCACCCGCCAAGCTTCAACACGCGGTGCGGTCGGCGGCAAAAACGTCGACCACGGATGATTCGACCGATCCCTTTGGACAGCTTACCGTGGAAGAACTGGCCGAACGTCTTGCACGACAGCTCAAATCCGAATTGCTGCATACGGTTCGACCTGAGTCTCGACGATCGTCGGTGGACTTGGGCGAAGGAATGGAAGTGCAAGCGGCCGTATGGAGTGCGGTGGCGCGAATCCGTGAGATTGTCACGCTCCGGAGCGAAGGAGCGATCCGTTTCGCGCAAACGAATCCCCTGGGGGCCGTCCCTTTCGCGCCTTGGCTCGATGCGTTGTCTGATGGCCAGGCCCGACGGCAAGGTTCGCGAGACAACGATCCCGAAATCCGATTCGCCCTCGAGAATCGTCGCGTTCTCGTGGTGGACGACGACCCGGGGGTGACTTGGTTCCTCAGTGGGTTGTTCCGTGCTCATGGAAGCGAAGTGCGAGAAGCCATGGACGGCCAACAGGCTCTCGATACCGCATTCGTCTTCGATCCCGAACTGGTGTTCACCGACATTCTCATGCCTAAACGGGATGGTTTCGGACTGTGTCGGGCACTCAAACGAGACCCGCTGCTGCGAGATGTACCCGTCGTCGTTTTGTCATGGAAAGAGGACCTGCTCCAACGTGTACGGGACCTTGGGGTCGAAGCAGATGGATACTTGAGAAAAGAGGCAACTTCTTCGTCGATCCTTCGGACCGTTCAAGAATGCCTGCGGCCCCGTGTTCGGATCGAGCAGCGTCTCAAACAAGTAGGGGAAGTGAGAGGGCGTCTCGAAGGAATTGGCGCGCGCACTCTGATCAAATTGACTGCAAAATCCCTTGTTAATGCGTCGATTACCATTCGTGATGCCAGTTATCTTTTCGAGATTCATCTTCAGGACGGCAATGTGGTCGAGGTCACACGAACGGCAGCGAACAACGAGTCCAGCCAGGGGGAAGAAGCGTTGGTCGCCCTGCTTCGTGTTTTCTCTGGAAGATTCCAGATCAAGCCGAGACAACCCCACGGCATACCAAAATCATCCATTGCGTTTCTCCCGATCGTCGAACGCGTAGCGAGGGAAACGCGCGCGGCGCAAGCTTTGCTGGAAGGGGCGAACTTGCTTCGCGTTCGGATGGTTGCCCTTCGCGAGGACCGACTTGATTTGCCCGCAACACCCCAATCCGCTCGAGCAGCATTGCAGGCGATCGTCGATGGTGCATCCCCGCGACAAGTCATCGAAAACGGGATCGCTTCGGCTTCTACGCTCGAACAAATCCTCGCCCACGCGGCCATGCAAGGCGCTGTCGTCTCCATCGTGGATGAATCCGGCACCGATCAGTTCGAGTCTATCCTACGGCAGCAGGCCCATCAGCAAGAGGCCGAGATCACGGTCGCTACGCCGACTGCCTCGACAATGTCAGAGCAGATCACGGCACCCGCACCTGTCGATCCCAAGATCAACGAGCCTCCGCATCCCCCACCTACCAACGATTCGGTGGCCCCTTCATCTCTTGCCGAAGCTGTGATTCGAACCACGGGGAGTGTAGCGCCCCATGAGGCGCCCGCGCCCACTGAGCCAACACCGATGCTCGATGCTGGTGAACTCAAACCTCGCGCGAGCCAACCTTTCCTTTCACCAATTCCTTCTTTGCCACCCGACGCGGTCGTTCCTGGAGTTCGAGAACAAGAAGCCCAATCGTGGGATGACAAGGATTCGGAATCCGATGATGATTCGGAGTCCGATGACGAGTCGGAATCCGATGACGATTCGGAGTCCGATGACGAGTCGGAATCCGATGACGATTCGGAGTCCGATGACGATTCCGACGTTGGGGAAGACTCTCGCGCCGATTCGGCCGGAAAACGGCACGGAGCCTCATCGGACACTCCGCCACACCATAAGCGATCTCACCTCGTGCCTATCGTCGTGGGAGTCGGAATCGTGGGGGGTGTGATAGGGGGTGTGCTGTACGCGAATTCGCCATCGATGGAAGCGACGGATGGACAGAGCGATTCAGCAACAACGAATTCAGCCGCGGCAGCACCTGATCCGGCTGTGACAGGTACGGTTCTGGAGCAACTCGAAATCGACGATCCATCACAGCTTTCGCCGGGGCAGGGGCTATTGGAAGTCGTTACGTATGAGCCGCAAGCGATCGTGTATGTTGGCGAAAAACAAGGGCGTGGGGAGGTCATTGCGTTTCCATTGGCCGCGGGAACCTATCCCATCATCGTAGAAATGGGGGGACAACGTCTTCGAAGAGAAGTTCAAGTAACGGCTTCGAAGCGAACGCGATGGATCGTGGAGGCGGAGTGGCAGCGTTGAGGAGCATGGCATTGGGCTGGTGGATGCTCGCGGTGACAGGATGCTGCCTGCCCTTATCGTCGTCGGAAAGCACGGACTCTCCTGCCCACTCCTCGTCGTCCTCACCACCGGCGCCAGAAGCGTCCGGCATGATTGTGTCGGAAGACCTCTTGGCATCGGTGGCGCGGTGCGACGTATACCATCGAGGAGCGGTCATCGACATGGGATCGTCGTTGAGCCATGGCCGGTTCGATTATTCCTTCGATCAGCCGGCGAGTGTGCAAGACGTTCAACGCGATGGTGCAACATGGGGCCGCATCAAGGGTGGTGTTGTGTCGTTGCGATTCGAGCAACTCGAGGACGAGCCGGTGTTTGTGGAGACGCGGATTCGTGGTCTGGATGCTCGGGCAGCCACGGTGCGTATCGATGGAAAAGCTGTTGGAACTTTGCGATTTGCGCGGGAAGAGACGCAGGTGGTATCGACGGCGACCAGCTCGGAACCGCTGTCCGCGGGGCAGCATCTGGTGTCTTTTCAATTCCATCGTTCGAGGAAAGACAAACCTGTCGTGGAGATGGATTGGATTCGCATAGGGCTTCCCGATCAAGATCCGACGACGTATGCCGCTCCGACGTTACGTGATTTGGCGACGGATACGATGGTAGGGGAGCGTCCTTATCGAGCGCTGGCGCTACGAGCACCGGGGCGAGTGAGATGTGCCATTGCGGCCACCGATACGATGCGTTTGCAGGCGATGCTTGGTTACGCTGGAGCGGGAGAAGGAGAAGCGCGAATCGAAATCGTGGAGCCGGGCAAGCCATCGGTGCTTCTGCATGCGGCCAAGGTTGGGGGAGAGGGACACAGGACGGAAGGGCTCGATATCCCCTTGGAAGGACTTGCGGGAAGAATCGTAGCGTTGGATTTGGTAGCCGCATCGACAGCGCCGGGGGGAAAGGTATTGTTTGGCGAGCCGATGCTTCGTATCCGAGACCCTCGTATTGCCGATCGTCCGGACACGAAGGTTGTCGTTCTCGTGGTGTTCACTGGTGCGAATCGGACGCATTTGCCGGGATACGCTACGGTGGAGACCATGCCAGCGTTATCGTCGGTGGTGGAAGAATCGGTTGTTTTTCATCAACATCGAGCGCCTTCCACCGTGGCGGCAGGGTCCATGGCATCGTTGCTCACGGGGTATTCACCCGCTGTGCATAAGGTAACCGATAGCGCAACCCGGATGCCGGATCGCGTATCCATGCTGAGCGCCATGGGTCGCGATCGACGGGTGGCTACCGCCATGTTCACGGCGAATCCATCAACGTTCGAAGCGTTTGGATTCAATCAAGGATGGAGTCACTATCGCGATTTCTCCCCTGTATCCGGGGCGTCGCGAGCCACACCGTTGCGAGAAGCCATGGCCTGGCTCGATAACCTCTTGAAAAAGGACAAAGATCGTCAGATTTTTCTTGTGGTGCATGCACGAGGGGGACATCCGCCGTGGGTAGGTTCGGACGATGATTTCAAGGATCTACCTCCGAAAGAATACGTGGGACCTTTGACAGGACGAAGGGGGGGGCAAGTGCTGGCGAAGGAGCGCAATCGACGATATGGGCGGGCGCCCATGACAGCGGAGGACCGGGTTCGCGTCGATGCTTTCGTGCGGTTGGCGCTTCGAGCGGAAGATGCGCAACTCGGACAACTCGTCGAACTGCTTCGTCAACATCGGGTGTGGTCTTCGACGTTGTTCATGGTCACCTCGGACATTGCGATGGGAGGGGATGGGCGGGTTCCCTTTGGTGATGGCGAACCGATGGGAGAGGATGTCTTGGAAATCCCTCTGATTGTGCGTTTTCCGGGGCATCGTTTCGGCGGAAGTGCGGTCCACGTGCCCACGACCGCGATGGATGTTGCGCGAACGACGCTGCAGAGTCTGGGGCTCGAACCGCCGGAGGCCATGGAAGGAAGGGATTTATTCGAGATTGCGGCACATCCGGGGCGCTTTGCCCAAGCTCCTCAATTTTCCATGACAGGGGCGGTGTATTCGACCCGGTGGGGGAACTGGCTTCTCACGGGTGTACCTCCACGCGCTCCCAAGTTCTGCGAGGTACAACCGGGTCTGGAGTGTACGGAGGACATGGCGGCTCGAGAGTCTTTTTTTGCTTCTTGGATGTGGCGACTGACGTTCGATCATCGGCAAGCAAGCGAGCGCGTTTTCACGCCATCGGCTATCCGCGAGCCAGCCACATTGGATCCCGATACCGTGGCGGCGCTCACGGTATGGGGCAGCCTGGAGCCCGAGCCGACAAAGAGGTAACTACTGGATATTACAGAGGAATATTACCATGCTTGCGAGAGGGATTGGACTGTCTTTTGTCCTTGAACAGTTCCAGCGCATGGTGGATTCGTCGACGCAACAGTCTGGGATAGATGACTTCATCGATGAAGCCTAGTTCGGCGGCTTTGTAGGGGCTTGCGAAAGCGGTTTTGTATTCGGCAATGAGCCTGGCGCGTTCTTGCTCGGGGTCTTGGGCCTGGTGGAGGTAGTTGCGATGGATGATGTTGACGGCACCATCCGGTCCCATCACAGCGATTTCGGCGGTAGGAAAGGCGATATTATAATCGGCCCGAATGTGTTTGGAGGCCATGACGTCGTAAGCGCCGCCATAGGCTTTGCGGGTGATGATCGTGATTTTGGGTACGGTAGCTTCCGCGAAGGCGAACAGAAGCTTTGCGCCATGAACGATGATGCCGCCGAATTCCTGATCGGTTCCGGGCAGGAAGCCGGGTACGTCCACGAGGGTGACCAAGGGGATGTTGAAACAATCGCAAAACCGGACGAAGCGAGCGGCTTTGATGGAGGCGTGGATATCGAGACATCCCGCGAGGAACATGGGGTTATTGGCCACCACGCCGATGGTTCTTCCGCCGACCCGAGCGAATCCCACGATGATATTTTTCGCGTAATCCTCGTGAATTTCGAGCAGGCGCCCATCGTCGACCACCGCTTTGATGATTTCTTTGATGTCGTAGGGTTTGTGGGACTCGACGGGAACCATCGTATCGAGTTCGGGGATTTCTCGTTCGACGGAATCGGAGCAAGGCAAGCGAGGCGGGTCTTCCATGTTGTTGGAAGGGATGTATGACAATAGTTCGCGCATCAAGGCGATACAGGCGGCATCGTCGGGAGCGGTGAGATGGCAGACGCCGCTTTTGGAGGCGTGTGTGGCGGCGCCGCCGAGGGCTTCTTTGGTTACTTCTTCGTGGGTAACGGCGCGGATGACATCGGGTCCGGTGATGAACATATAGCTTGTTTTTTGGACCATGAGGATGAAGTCGGTGATGGCTGGGGAGTAGACCGCGCCTCCCGCGCAAGGACCGAGGATGGCGCTGATTTGGGGAACGACGCCGGAAGCCAAGGTATTGCGTAGAAATATATCCGCGTATCCACCGAGCGATTCGACGCCTTCCTGGATTCGGGCACCTCCTGAGTCATTCAAGCCGATGATGGGGGCGCCGACTTTCATCGCATGGTCCATCACTTTGCAGATTTTTTGGGCGTAGGCGCCGGACAGGGACCCTCCGAAGACGGTGAAGTCTTGTGCGAACACGAAGACTTTTCGGCCATCCACGGTCCCCCACCCCGTGACCACGCCATCGCCGAGTATTTTGGTGTCCTGCATGCCAAAGTCGGTGCAGCGGTGCGTGACGAACCGATCCAATTCCACGAATGAATCTGGATCGAGAAGCAGATCGATGCGTTCTCGGGCGGTGCGTTTTCCCGCCTCGTGTTGTTTTTCGATTCGCTTTGGATCCCCTTTCAACGCTTTTTCGTTGGTTTCATCCAACGTGACCAACTCAGGACGGCTCGATTGGCTCATATCCCGCGCGTACCACGGGATCGTACCGGACGAAAAGCCATGTCGCGATTTCGATCGATTCTCGACAAAAACCTAGCGCAGCAACAGCAGATCCTGATTCACACCGTCGTACACGGCGCGAAGCCTTTCATCGTCACGCATCCATTGAAGCAATACTTCCATGGCGGCACGATACTGGTCTCGATCCAGCAATCCTCGCAACAATTGGACCCGAAGAAAAAGCCCGGCAGTTTGCACGACATCGCACAGGCAATAGGCATGTACTTGTTCGAGCATGCCCGCGTGAATCAACGGTCCCACGTCTTTGCCGTCCACCCCTACTTTTCCGGGCAATCCAATCAATTTGGTGAGGGTATCGAGGGGCACGGGGCGCGAAGCTCCGTGATCGGTCAAGTAATCCATCAGGTCGAGGTGCCCTTGCGCCGAGTACCGATAACGCATTCCGGAAGGTTGAAAGTAGTGTCGAAAAGCAATTCCATGGCGCAAACACCGGGCGACGATGACGGGCAGGTCGAAGCCCCTGCCATTGTAGGTCACCAGATCGGGGCGTCGTTCTTCGACGAATCGAACGAAATCCTCGAGGACTTCCGGTTCTGTTTTTCGAGGGCCCACCACGCCAAGTTTGATGGGACGGTATTCGTCGCTCATCCACAACGCTCCGATAGCGACAATTTGGTGAAACGGCGCGGGAGGCAAGGACGACCCCTCCGCTTTGGCTGGCATCGGCAACGTAGGATCCACGATGGTTTCGATATCGATGACCAGAAATGAGGCGGGCATGCTGGATAGCATACATGCAACCGTGGTTTGGGGAGAGGGTCCGACGGATTCCTCCGGCGAAAGGTTGGAGGCCGTTGCCTCTCGACCCTAGAGAAGATAGGTCTAATCGTCCGGTCAGGACTTGAAGGTTGGCATGCCGAACAACTTGCTTGTGGTCAATGTCGAGTACAGCGAAACGCGTGTAGCGCTGATCGAGGAGGGGATCCTCACGGAGCTACAGACGGAGCGAACGCGTGGAAAAACCATGGTAGGCAACGTCTACCTGGGAAAGGTGACCCGTGTGCTTCCGGGAATGCAGGCCGCTTTCGTCGATATCGGCCAGGACAAGGCCGCGTTTCTTCATGTGGAAGACGTGATTCGTCCCGATGACTTTGAGCAATATTTGGCGGGTGGGGATTCGTACGCCACGGCTGATGGGTCCGAATCGGAGTCGGACGACGAGGCGGGGGTCGATACGACCGTAGGGGGTTCGCCGGAGAAAAGCCGTTCCAAACCCGCCCGGGTTTCGCGGGAAACGCCAATTCGAGAGGTTCTTCGGGAGGGGCAAGAGGTCATCGTGCAGGTTTCCAAAGACCCCATCGGTACGAAAGGGGCTCGGATAACCAGCCATATTTCTCTTCCTGGTCGTTTCGTGGTGTACACGCCCACCATCGATCATATCGGGATATCACGACGAATTGGTTCGGCGGTCGAACGCCAGCGCCTTCGCGACGTCATCGAAACCATGCGCCCGCCCAAAGGGGGGCTCATCGTTCGCACGGTTGCGGAAGGGTTGCTGAAAAAACAGCTCAAGGCCGATATCGGATACCTCGTTCGGTTGTGGGGGGAAATCGTTCGCAAACGAGATACGCATCCGAAACCGCCGTGCTGCCTGTATACGGAACTCGACATCGTGCTGCGATCCGCACGCGATCGGCTCACCGACGACATCGAACAGATCGTCATCGATGACCCACAGCGATGTGAACAGTTGAAACGTTTCGTAGAGACGTTCATGCCCGAGCGCGTCGCTTGTATCCAGCTATACGAAGGCAATGAGCCCATCTTCGACGCTTACGGTATCGAGGATGAAATCACGCGCGCGTTGAGTCGCAAGGTACCTTTGCCTTCGGGGGGTTACTTGGTCATTGATCAGGCGGAAGCCCTCACCGCGATCGACGTCAACACGGGTCGTTTTGTCGGAAAGGGCTCGAAGGATCTCGAGGAAACGATTCTGAAAACCAATTTGGAAGCTGTGGAGGAAATTGCGTATCAGCTTCGATTTCGCAACTTGGGAGGCCTTATCGTGCTCGATGTGATCGACATGGATCGTGCAGCCAATCGAGAGTTCGTGCTTAAACGTCTCGCTGAGTTGCTTCAAAAAGACAAAGCACAAACCACCCTCAATCCCGTATCGGAATTGGGTCTCATCGAGATGACGAGAAAACGCACCCGGGAAAGCCTGGGCCGGATGCTTCACGAACCATGTTTCTACTGCGATGGCACCGGGCAGTTGCAATCCCGTACCACCATTGCCCTTGAAATCCTTCGACAAATCCGAAGAGAGCACCCCACGCTCACCGGCTATCAAGTGACCGTCAACGCCCATCCTGCCGTTGTCGACATACTCAAAAACGAAGAACGGGAGGCTTTGGCCGCAACAGAAAACCGTCTCATGCGTCGTATCGAGTTGGTTCCACGACGCGAGTATCACATCGAGCAATTCGATCTACAGGGAAAGTAAATATGGCGGATCAGACCACGGATCAGGATTTGCGGCGCGCAGAACGGATTACCATCAACAAGGAGTTCGAATCGTTCGACGCTTTCATTCAAGAATACGTATCCAATATCTCGCGCTCAGGCGTGTTCATTCGATCCAAAACACCTTTGCCGATCGGCACCAAAGTCAACTTGCGGTTCACGGTCATCATGGATGATATCGAGACCATTGAAGGCACAGGAGAGGTAGTCCGAATCGATGAGACGGGAATGGGTGTCGTCTTTCGGGATCTCACGGGATACTCAAAGAATTTGATCGAGCGACTGCTTGTCCAACGGGTCGATTGACCGACGGACTACGCAACGCCAGGCAGATACCCTTTGGATCAGCTCCCTACGGTCATCCGAGGGTGGGTTCAGTAGCGGACATCGGCATACCAATGTCCGAAACGCTCACGAACGAGCGTCATCTCCGCGCCGGTTCGAGTCCGAACGCGAAAACCTCGCTCCCCTTCCGCGAGGCCCACCACGGTTCCCATGACCTCAACCTCGTGCCATTCGCCGGCGAGTCGAACCCGGTGGGGCCGCCAACGATCGTGCGGGCGGGCATCCACCACCAAATGAATCCAACGTTCCAAATCCGCGGGAGGATCCCAACCTCCTTCGACGCGAATGTCATACTCCGCTTGCGCGATGGCTCTCGACGACAAGGGCCATGGGCTACCCGCGGTGAACACCAGGATCAAGTCGTAGCCATCCACGAGGTGAACCGCAAAAAACGTTCTTTTTCGCGCATATACAGCCAGTTCGCGCAATCCCCCGAGAGCCCCGCTCAATCGTTCCGTCGCATGGCGAAGCTCGATTTGTAAATGTGCCGAAGTCAATCGAATCTCGAAGGGTTCCAACACCCCAGCATAGTCGACACACTCCCCGAGTTCGTCGACCAACGCCACACCAGCCAATCCCGGAAGAGCTTCCACCAAGTTCTGCAGAATCCGGGTAAATCCCGTCGTGTCCTGGTCCCGCGCTGGCACCCCAGGTCGCAGCGGCATCTCATTGTCCTCGCGGATCCGTCCCTACGAAATCATCAGGCAACAACAGCATCACGGTTTCCGCATTACGCTCCACACTCACGGGGGACTGCGCTCGCAACGATGACAACAGCGCTTCGAGTTGCTCTCGCATTCGCGTGGCAAGGATCTCCTCGGTCAACATCTCTTTCCTTCGCTCCCAAGGAAGTTGCGACGCCTCCTGCGTGGCCACCCATAAAATGACATGGGAACCGAAAGGAGAACGCGACGGTGTGCTTTGATCACCCACGGCATCGAGACGAAACAGTATTTTTACGAAAGTGGAATCAAAGGTGGCAGGGGGTTGTCCTGGGGCGAGGCGTTGCGTCAGGTCCGCGACACGACCGTCCTCAGTGACAGGAGGCAGGTCTTGAATCACTACCTCCAACCCTTCTTTGTCGACCGCTTCCGCTTTCTTTTTGAAAGCTTCCGCGTCTTTTTCCCCTCGCACGGCATCGGCGATTCGCGCGGCCACGCGATCCACCGCTTTCCAATCGGCTTCGTTATCCGGATCCTTGGGCATGACCACCGCGTGGGTCGATCGACGCGCCACGGGACGATCCAGATCTAGCCAATGCATTTGCGTATGTTTGGCCACTTCCTCGTCGGTGATCGCATGGGCTTTCGATTCTTGTTTCATCTGATCGATCAACGCTCGGGCCAGCACCGCTCGACGTTGTACCAAAAGCGCGGGAGTCCTATCGAGACCTCGTTCATGGGCGGCTGTAGCCAAAAGAGCATCGAATACGAGATGGGCTCGCGCTTGGGCAACAGGAAGGTTCCTGGCTTTCGACAACTCACGAACCTCGTCCATCGTGATGATCTGATCGTCCAGCTGCGCCGCGACACCTCGATCCAACGTGGAAACACGCTCACGATGGGCTGCGGATTCAGACGCCGTACAGCCGGCAAGCAAGCCCAACAGCACGCCCAACATCGGCGCATACCCACGATCAACGGCTGTCATCCCGCACTCCTAGGTCGAAGCAGATCAACCGAGGAGCGAAGCAACACCGCTCCACAAGCAAAACAGTATATCGCGCTGAGATCGTCTCGGTGACCCAGGACATAAATGCCAAAAACCAAAACGCCTACGGCCATGACAAGCAATACCAGCGCCACGATGTCGAGCACTCTTCCCATGCGTTCGTCCAACCATGCGAGGTCCGAAATCCATCTTCCCATACCTATTCGCCTAGACCAAGCCCGTTAGGCCAAGCAGGAAATCTCGGACGACTACAGTCATCGCAAACGCTTGCGGCGACGTTCTTCCGCCAGGTGTTGCGTCATTCTTTTCTGATCTGGAAGCTCTTCCACCAACGTCCATAGGTCTTGTCCGCCGTGTTCCTCGCAAACCTCCAGGATCAAATCCAGGGCTCGAAGCGCGTCGAGCGCATCTTGATGACGTCCGGGGCGTTCGATCACGGCCATTCGCACACGCAAACCGGTAAGCGTGTCGATCATGCGATGCATGATCTCGAGGTACACGGTTTCGTCGAATCGGCTCACGGGTCCCAATCCGAAAAGCAGGAGTTTTTCAAAAGGAATTCGTGGCTTTCCGGAGATGAGGACCACTTCTCCCGACTTGCCTGTCAGCGCCTCCGAGGCCATCCATCGCGACAATCGTGCGGCCATCCGCCAATCCAGCAAACCCGCCAATCCCCGCACGGGGCGTTCATCCTCGAACAGGCAGCATGCGAGCACCTCGCTGCCCACCGAGTCCAACTGCCGCAGGTCAGGACTGACGAATCGAAAATCCATGCCATTACCGGTCCAAGTCGACCCGGCCTACTTCTTCGGCAATCCGGTCGAGCACTCCGTTGACGAAGGCGCCGGAATCCTCGGAACCGAATAGTTTGGCAAGTTCGATCGCTTCATCGAGGATGACGGCACGCGGCACGGATGTCTGCTCCAGCAGCTCGTAGGCAGCCATTCTCAACAGGTTCCGATCCACTCGAGCCATTCGCTCCAGGCGCCAATTCGTGCTGGACGTTCGGATGAGTTCATCGACACGTTCTCGGCAGTTCATGACGCCGCGCACCAAGGAATCCGCATAGGTTCTTCCTTCCGGATCCGCTTCGAATTCTCGCCAAAAACTACGGATTTCGGCTTCGATGTCCGCGTCCGTCACGGCATCGAGCCCAAATAGCATCTGCAAAGCAGCCTGTCTTCCACTGGTGCGTGCACCCATGGCGCGTCCCTATAGCACTCCAACACCATCCCGTCTCAAGCATTTAAGGCAGATAATAGAGCAAGGAAAGGACTCCGGCTCGCACCGCGGAACGATGGTGCGAAGCTCCCGCGCGAGACAATACCTGTTCGCGATGCTGCAGATAATCATCATAGGATTCGCAGATCATATCTTCATTGGAATGACGCGGATGAAATCCCAATCGCTCCTTGGCTTTCGTTCCGTCAAAAAACATTTCTCTTCCGTACATCAGCGCATGATAAGGGCCGAGGGGAGACAATCCCAAAGCGCTCGTCAGACTCATGGCCGCGGTCGTCAGACGCATGGGTAGCGATCGAAGACGAGTGCCGGTGGCCGCGTGATTCACGAGCGCCGTCAGCAGGGCACGCATGGTTCCGAATCGTTCGGCGCCGATGTGAAACAAATCCGGGCCCTGTCGTTGCCCAGCCAGAATACATGCATCGGCCAGGTCATCCGCATGCACGAATTGGTATCGGTTGTTGCCTCTTCCCAACACGTAGATAGGTTTTCCCCTTCTCACCAATTCAAATAGTATTTGAAAAATACCCAAGCGACCATGTCCAAGGATCGTCCTTGGGCGGATGATGGTTACATCCAAGCCGCGGTCGACATAGGATTCCACGACTTGTTCGGCGCGATGTTTTGCCTTGCCATAAGCTTCTTGAGGATGCGGTGGTTGCTTTTCATCGACGGGATTGGTTCGGGGTACACCAAACACGGCGCTCGAGGACACGTGAACCACTTTGCGCACGTTTTCGCGTCGACAGGCCTCGAGCAGCACCCGGGTTCCCCCCACATTCACCGTTTCGAACAAATCACGATCTTTTGCGAGGGGTACTTGCGCCACATTGTGGTGAACGACCGCCATCCCTTGACAAGCTCGTCGCACCGCATGTTCGTCTCGAATATCGCCTTGCATGAATTCCACATCGGCGGGCCGATCGGCAACATCCACCCGATCGAAGACGCGAACCCGATGCCCATGGCGGCGAAGATGACTCACCAGCAAACAGCCGAAATAGCCTGACCCGCCAGTAACCAAAACGGGTTCGGAGCGGTGGTTATCCGGATGCAACGGCAACCTCCTTTACAATGGCTGCCCGTGGGCGCGACACCAGGCGATCGAACGAATCATCCCTTCTTCCAACTCTATTTCCGGGTCGTAACCCAGATCCCGCTGTGCGGCCTCAATCGACACCGCAATCGTGGCCGCAAGCTCGCCGGCTACGTGAATCTCTTGGTTATACAAGCCGGACATCTGCATCAACGAGTCCACGAATCGAGCCATGTCCGAGGTCACGCGGGGCAAGTATCGGGGCCGAACGGCAACGTCCAGAACACGAGCCACGGTTTGGATGATTTCAATGAACGAATAGGGACGACGATCCGCGATCCAATAGGTTTTTCCCCCCGCCTTCTGCTCTTTTTCCGCCAGCAGCAACGCCTGCACGATGTTGTCGATATAGCTCATGCTCCGCAGGTTATCGCCCTTGCCGACGATGATCGGATGACCTCCTTTGATCATCTGAAAAAATCGGGACTGCCGTTCAGGCTGATTGGGACCGTAAAACCAGCACGGACGAAGGATGACCGTCTCGATCTTTCCCGAACGATGAGCATCGTTGATCAACCATTCGGACTGCAGTTTCGACAATCCATAGTTCAAGTAAGGCCGCGGAGGATCTTGCTCCACCATCAAAATCGATGGCGTAGCGTTCAAACCCGCCGGTGAGTTGGACGAAACGAATAGAAATCGACGTACGCCAGCCTCAACGGCCTGATCCAAAAGATTCTGGGTCCCGCGAACGTTGATATCGTACAGATCCTGGATTCGATGGGGGTGAATGATTCCTGCACAGTGAAAGACCGTGTCGGCGTCTTTGCACAATCCCACGAGAGAACGCCGATCGCGCAGGTCTGCCCGGACAATCTCGACCTTGTCGCCCAAGGCCAACAGGGGCGCGGGATCGGCCTGGGGCTGCACGATGCATCGTACCCTTCGCGGTTCCGTGGAAATGCTTCGAAAACGTGCGCCTTGCACAAGCGCCTCGGTCAATGATGTGCCGAGCCATCCAGGGGCACCGCTCACGACGGCGAGACTCATTTGCGTTCCTCTCGAACCGGTGGGTCTTCGCGATTGGCGTACCGGTCTGTTTCTCCGCCCTAGAGCGAACGGGACGTCAGGTCAACGAAGGACAGCGACCCCACGGAACGGTTCCCCTTCGTCCACGCATTTTGCACAGCGTTTTGCCAAGGTTCTGGATTACCCTTTGGGCCCATGGGCTCTTTTCGCCACTGGATCGTAGGTTCTGCCTTATTCACCCTGGGTTCTTTACCAATCCTTGCGAAAGCGCAGACACCATCGCTCGATGTACGGCATTTTCAACCTCCCACCTCACCGGATGGGTCGCTGTACGTGGAAACGACCAACAGTCCCGGAGCTAGTCAGTGGAATGTGGGCTCATGGTTGTCTTGGAGTTTTCGGCCTGTCGTGCTGCGGGATGGCAACGATGACGTCGTTGCCAATCTCATATCCCAGCAGCTATCCCTCGACCTTTTGGGAAGTATCGGAGTGACACGCCATGCGGCCATCGGTCTAGCCGTACCAGCGGTCCTTGCTCAGACGGGCGATTCGAACGAGTACACGAACACTGTCCTGCACGGATCCACGCTTTCGAGCCAAGCATTGGGGGATATTGCGCTCACCGGAAAGGTGACGCTGATGGCTATCGAGCCGATGGGGGGGTGGGGGTTCGCCGCACTGGCCCGTGTCACTGCGCCAACGGGCAGCCGAACCGCTTATGTTGGCGAGGGAGCACTCACGAGCGAACTACGTTTCCTGGCTGAATACGATCTGCTCGCCGCTTCTGTCCTAGCAACGACAGGTTTCAAATTGCGCACGCAGGAGCGCACGTTCGCTGGAGTGACGTACGGCAATGAAATCCCTTGGGGAATAGGGGTCAAGGTGTTGCCTCAAGCCATCGGACTCGATGATTCTGGTCGTTGGACATGGAGCCTCGAGGCCCATGGAGCGCTGCCCGCCGGTCCCGCTAACCCGTTTTCATCGGTGGCGCTCAGCCCCGCACTGCTTGGAGCCTCGGCTCGTTATCGGATCGGAACGGACCTTACGCTTGCCGGTGGCGTGGAGGCTCCCCTCGACGGGGCGGTGGGGGTCCCTCTAACTCGTGTCCTCGTGGGCATCTCTTACGCGCCACGCAATCATGACATGGACGGCGATGGAATCCCCGATGACATCGATCAATGCCCCGAATTGGCGGAAGATTTCGACGGCTTCGAAGACGACGATGGATGCCCTGACTATGACAATGATGCCGATGGCGTTCCGGATGCGATGGATCAGTGCCCCAACGAGCCGGAAGACCTGGACGACTTCGAAGACGATGACGGATGTCCCGATCCGGATAACGATCGCGATGGTATCCTCGATGAAAACGATGCCTGTCCCGATGTGTGGGGCTTGCCGTCGCAAGACCCCAGCAAACATGGATGTCCCGTTCTTGACCGCGACAGTGATGGAATCCCCGACGACCTGGACCAATGCCCCGACGAACCCGAGGACAAAGACGGATTCCAGGATGAGGATGGGTGTCCGGATCTGGATAATGATGGGGATGGAATCCCTGATGCCGAGGACCAGTGTCCCCTCATCCCCGGACCAGCTTCGCCAGCCACGAAATGGCATGGCTGCCCAGTGCCGGACCAGGACGGGGATACGTTTGACGACGAACACGACAAGTGCCCCCAGGAGCCAGAGACCTGGAATGGTGTCGAAGACGATGACGGATGTCCGGATCAAGGAGGGCTTTGGCTAGCTCGCGAGCAAACGACGCGGGAGGGCCCCTCGCTGGTCATTCGGACTCCCATTCGATTCGTAGGCCCAACCCATGCTCCGTCCATTCACGCCGATAGTGTTCCCACCGTGCGTGCGATCGCGACTATTCTCAATCGCCATCCGGACTGGGTGTTGGCCGTCGGTACCAAACCCAACCCGATCGACGGTCCTCTTGATTCCACCCACTCGCTATCGCGCGCATTCGCGATCGTGCTGGCCTTGCAATCGTATACGTTTCGTGATGGGGTCGCCGAAACCGTGAGTTGGGAAGCCGTTCGAACCCAACCGGGGGCAATCGCGCAAGGTGTTGGATTTCTTGTACTTTATGGTGCTGCGGAGACAACGGCATCCGACCAAGAAGAGGCTGCGCCGTGAAACGCAACCCTATTTCGGCATGGTGTGTGGGGGCGGCCTTACTCATGGCGGCAGCACCGACCACCGCCCGTGCCCAAGCTTCTGACGATACCCAAGAGAGCGTGGCGTCGCGGTCGTGGACGACGAGATTTGGTCCGAACGTTGCCCGTCGATGGCTTCGATCAGGGCGTTTCGAAGATCGACTCCGTGCCGTGCGGCGAATCGGCAGCCAAAACGATTACACCTCGGTGCAGATTCTTGTTCAGGCATTGACCGATGACCCAGCGTTGGCATCATCCCCGCAAATTCGCCTTGAAAGCGTACGCGCGTTGGCTCCGTTTGTGTCCAGAGATCCCGTGCGGATACTGCTCACCGGATGGATGACGCCGCCGAACAATCAGCTTGCGAATCCCCTGATCAACCTTGCCGCCGATCAGGCGTCGATGGCCTTGGCTGCGTCGGGCAATACACGAGCCATCGAACAGTTGGTCATGGCCCTTGCGGAAAATGATCAGCCCAGGGCCGTGCAAGCTTTGCGAGCGCATCCACCAGCGAACCTCGAACCATTGCTCCAAGCGCGTTTTCGCGAGTCGACGCAGGTGATCGACCTGATCGGACATCTCGGGGATTTGCGAGCGATTCCGGCCCTTCGGAAGCTTCTCCACAACGCGGATCTCAACGTACAGGTTGCCGCAGCCATCGCTCTTGCCCGTCTAGGGGACGCGTCCGGCTGCGGGAAGGCGAAAGACTGGATTCGACAAGAGGGTTCGACACACGCGTTGAGAGTCGGTGCAACCCAAACGCTGGTGTTGTGCAGAGACCCCTGGGCGCCTCGAGCGATGGCGATTTTGCTGGCAGATCCCGCGACGCGACAACAAGGGCTGGATCTCGTGGAGATCGCTCCAACGGCCCAGTGTTCACCAACCCTCGCGGGATTGCTCACCATTGCGGAAGATAGGGAGCGCGTCCGGGTCATCGCTGCTCTCGCTCGTTGTGGTGGCCCCCTTGCCGCCCGGACACTTGAATCGTTGCTGCGCGATGGCAATACCGATGCCGCTTTCGCCCTCGCGCAATGTCGCGGGCCGGAAGCCTCGCAAGCGTTGAGTCGAGCGTTGGCGGACCCAAAAACGAAAAGACTGGCGGCTTGGGCGGGAGTGCTTCGCTATACGGAGATGGCAATCATTGCCGAGGGCCTCGGGGATGCGCTCACATCGCTGGCGTCGTCCCACGCGCCTGCCGATCGATTCATTGGGGTGTTTGGACTTGTTTTGCTTGGGGATGTACAACGAATCGAGGCGGCGCAGGATCCCGTTGCGGTTGTCGCCGCGTGCAATGCCGCATCCACTTTGTCGGCTGACAAAAGAGAACCATGTATCGAAAAACTGAAGGGCACGAGGGATCCGGCGATGCGTGATGGGCTCGCCGGCTGTTTGCACGATATCGACTCCATCGATGGGCTTTCCACGGCCACCCTTTTCGAGTGGGCGGAAAGCGAAAGGATCTCAGCTCCCGTTTTCGGCCGGTTGCTCGGCGTCAGAGATAGCGAATCGTCGCGCAAACGCATCGAACGCCTCCTCGCCTCCAGCGACCCGGACATGCGGGCCCAAGTCGCGTTGGGCCTTGCCCATAGTCCACAACCTTCTGCTCTTTCGCTGCTCGGCGAGGCCCTGACATGGGAAACCGAACCCATGGTACGTCGTGCCATCGTGACCGCCCTTCAGAGGAGGCAAAGCACCCTCGGACAAAAGTGGCTGAACCAGGCCGCGCACCTCGATCCCGACCCGATCGTTCGCTCGCTCGCGCGCCCACACCCCTTCGCTCGCCCAATCACGCAACAACAACAATGGTTTTGGCTGCGGCTCGGCGAGTCGCAAGCGACGCAAACGGCGTCTCATGCAGTGCGCGTGATGCTGCCCCATGGGAGCGCGTCGGTCATCATTACCGCGGAGGATGGAATGGCCCTTGTCCCTGGCGTAACCTATGCGGAAACGCGGCTACGGGTCGACGGCGTGCCTTGGCAGTTCACGTCATCACGAACGCAGGAGGGGCAACGATGAGTCCCAAAAAGCAACCTACCGACGAGAACGCTACTTTCGAACAATCACTCCAACAACTCGCCGAGATCGTCGATAAACTCGAGGGAGGGGACCTTCCGCTCGACGAATCCGTGGCGCTCTTCGAAAAAGGGATGAAACTAGCGAAACACTCCCAAGCGTTGCTTCAGCGAGCGGAAAAGAAGGTGGAAGAGCTTCTTGCCGTGGAACCCGACGGCTCTCCCATCACTCGTCCGTATGAAGAATGAGGGCTGAGCGTGGGACTTCGTGCTCGAGCGCATAGACCTATGGCGGCCGGTGGGAAAGCAAGGGATACGGAAACGGAGGAGCAATTGCTTCGGGAACCGATCCTGACTATAGGGGAGCGGCAGTGCCATGACGAATCAAGATATCGCCTCAAAAGGTGAAGCTGAGACCGTGCAAACCGAGGAAACGGCGGCATCCCAAGACCGAATTCCCTCGAATATTCCGTCAAAAGAGATAGCGGACGCACCGAGCGATAACGAGCCATCGCCATCGGAATCCGAAGCGTCGGGCGAAAAAGCTGGGCCACACGAAGCCACAGCGGAAACCGTCGAGGAATCCGATGAGGAAGCCATCGCCATCGAAGAGGAAGTGATCGAAGATCCCTTGCAGGTGGCGCGGGATGAAAACAAGGCGTTGCGGGAGCAAATGCTTCGATTGGCTGCGGATTTCGACAATTTTCGCAAACGATCGCGACGCGACATCGAGGATGCGGCACGGGGTGCCAAAATGGACGTGCTGCGAGACCTGCTTCCTGTATTTGACAATTTGGAAAGAGCTGAAACGCATGCCAAGCAGGCGACGGACGTGCAGGCGGTGGCCACGGGGGTGGCGATGGTCATTCGTCAGTTCGAGGATATTATCGGGAAGTTTGGTGTCGAACGCGTGAAATCCGTCGGCCAACCTTTCGATCCTGTCATCCACGAAGCCATCCAAATGCTTGAAACGAAAGAACAATCTCCCGGGACCGTCATGGCGGAGGTGCTTGGGGGGTATCGTTGGGGCGACCGTTTGCTTCGCGCGGCGATGGTGGTGGTTTCGAAAGCTCCCGCGCAGGAGCGTGCTTCGGGCGAACACGAGACAGCGTCGGACACGGAGGCAGCGGGGGAGCAAGCGGAGCAGGCAGAGTCGGAACAAGATTCCGAAAAGAGCGAGTCGACGGGCGAATCCGCGGTGTTTGAACAAAACGACGAGGACCCCACCGCGGAGAGCTAGTCACCATTCATCCAACATCGGCCGCGACAGGCTCCAACCGATGGAGTATGCTTGGCACGCCAATGGGGAAGATAATCGGTATTGATCTTGGGACGACCAATTCGTGCGTGGCGGTCTTGGAAGACGGGGCCGCGGATGCGAAGCCAGTGGTTATTCCTAACAGCGAAGGCGCTCGAACGACACCATCGGTCGTTGCCTTCACCACCAGCGGGGAGCGACTGGTGGGTCATGTGGCCAAGCGGCAAGGAATTACCAACCCGGAGCACACCGTCTTTGCGGTCAAACGCTTGATGGGAAGAAAATTCTCGGACCGGGAGGTGCGTCGTCAGATCGAGTTGGCTCCTTACCGGGTGATCGAAGCGAGCAATGGCGACGCTTGGATTCGAGGCAGGGATCGGGAGTATTCGCCGCCGGAGATTTCCTCGATTGTTCTCGATAAAATGCGGGAGGTTGCCGAAACCTATCTGGGCGAGAAGCTGACGGAGGTGGTGGTCACGGTGCCGGCTTATTTCGATGATGCGCAGAGGCAAGCCACGAAGGATGCCGGGCGCATCGCGGGATTGGAGGTCAAGCGAATCATCAATGAGCCGACGGCGGCAGCGCTTGCGTATGGGCTTAGCTTGAAGGAGCGCGAAACCATTGCGGTTTATGACTTGGGGGGCGGGACGTTCGATATTTCTGTGCTGCAGATCGAGGGGGGAGTTTTCGGAGTGCGAGCCACCGGGGGCGATACGCATTTGGGGGGTGAGGACTTCGACCAGAGAATCATCGACACGCTGGCGGAAGAGTTCGAGATGGAAAACCAGGTCGATCTTCGCAAGGATCGGATGGCGTTACAAAGATTGAAGGAGGCAGCGGAAAAGGCCAAACACGAACTGAGCAGTTCGTTGGAGACCGAAATCAACATCCCTTTCATCGCCACGGGGCCGACGGGGCCGTTGCATTTGCAGCGCACGATGAAGCGTTCGGACTTGGAAATTCTGACCTCTGACCTGATCGACCGTACGCTCGATGCCTGTCGTGCAGCGCTTCAGGATGCGAAGTTGAGCGCTCGAGACATCGACAATGTGGTGTTGGTCGGGGGCATGACGCGAATGCCAGCGGTTCAAAAATCAGTGAAAGAGTTTTTTGGAAAAGAACCTTGTCGGAGTGTCAATCCCGACGAGGTGGTGGCGGTGGGGGCGGCGATTCAAGCAGCGGCGTTGGCAGGAGAGGTCGACGAGGTTTTGTTGTTGGATGTCGCGCCACTGTCCATCGGTGTCGAGACGGGAGGGGGCGTATTTTTCCGGATGATCGAAAGAAATCGCACCATTCCCACCGAGGCCTCGGGTGTGTTCACCACCAGCGTGGACAACCAATCGTTCGTCCCCGTACACGTGCTGCAAGGCGAAAGGGAGATGGCGGCGGACAATAGGAGTTTGGCTCACTTCGAACTCACCGGAATCCCACCGGCTCCGCGGGGTGTACCCAAAATTCAAGTGACGTTTCGAGTCGACGCGAACGGCATTTTGCATGTGGAAGCGCGGGATCTTGGAACCAACCGATCGCAGGCGATCAAGGTGACGCCAACCAGTGGACTGTCGCAAGATGAAATCGATCGGCTAGTGCAGGAGGGAGATAAGTTCCGCGAAACGGATTCGTTGCGGAAGGAACTGGCGGAAATGCGTAATCAGGCGGAAACGTTGTTGTACACCACCGAGCAAGCGTTGGACGGGTACGCGGACCTGCTCGATGAGCAGGTGGTGGCCGAGGTGAGAGGTCAAGCGGAAACCTTGCGTGGACTATTGAAATCGAGTGGAAGTTTTGAGGATATTCGAAGCGCTTATCAAGAATTGGAATCCGCGGCCTTTAGAATTGCCGAGTCCATGTACGGATCGGAATCCTGACAAATCTGTAACCATGTGCGTTCGTTGAGAATTTTCGTTTTTTTGAAAAAGTGGCCCCGGAAAAGGCTTGTGCGGCTTGCCGTTGCCAAGGGGCATCGGATACAAGGAAGGACCTGATTGGGTTTTCCCTTGTCAGGGAGTCAGCGGTTCGTTGGTCGAACCGTGTCGTTTCGTCTAATCGCGTTCGAGTCGGCTGGTGTGCTGGCGGAGGCATGGATGGTCAATCCCCAGATGGTGATGTACGAGGAGGAGTTCAACCAGATTCAGACAGTCGTAGACCGTCTTGTCAGGGACGCGAACGCTAAAGTCGTGTTCATCGTCGACAAGAACGGTCAGCTCATTGCGGCTAGTGGTGACGTCGAGAATCTGGATACGACATCTCTGGCTTCGTTGACGGCTGGAAATATTGCGGCGACCGGAGGTATGGCGAAACTGCTCAAGGAAAACGAGTTCGCGACGCAGTTTCACGAAGGCGAAAAAGCCAATATCCATATCCAACTCGTAGGTAACCGCGTGATTTTGGTGGTTATCTTCGACGCGCGTTCGAGCTTGGGGCTCGTACGGTTGCGGGTGAAGAAGGCGAGCGATGAACTCAACCGCATTTTCGAGGCGTTGTTACGAAAAGTCCAAGAGCCAGGCGGTGAATCTCCTTTTGCCGAAATCACAGACGAGGATATCGATAACCTTTTCAACGACTAAGGGCGCGCGATGAGCTTCATCAACTACATGGCGCGCGAGATCAACTGCAAGATCGTCTATTACGGTCCAGGCTTATGCGGAAAGACGACGAACCTGCAGTATATTTATGATCGGACCAATCCCGACGCGAAAGGGAAGATGATCTCGCTGGCCACAGAGACTGAGCGGACGTTGTTCTTTGACTTTTTACCTTTGTCGCTGGGCGAAATTCGTGGGTTCAAGACGCGTTTTCATTTGTACACCGTGCCGGGACAGGTTTTTTACGACGCCAGTCGCAAGCTTATTCTCAAAGGGGTGGACGGTGTCGTATTTGTCGCTGATTCGCAAATTATGCGCATGGAAGCGAATATGGAAAGCGTGGACAATCTACGAGTCAACTTGGCTGAGCAGGGCTACGCGCTTGAAAAACTCCCATACGTAGTACAGTACAACAAGCGTGACTTGCCGGCGGTAGCGGACGTCGACGAACTCCGGGAAATGCTCAATCCGGATGGGGTACCGGATTTCGAGGCGGTGGCGCGCACGGGCGTGGGGGTTTTCGAAACGCTCAAGGCGGTGGCAAAGTTGGTATTGACGGAACTCAAGCGGGGAGGCTGACACTCATGTGGCCTCCCTTTCCATGAAAAACTCCCTTTCCATTAATGGATAGCCTGCTGCCGTGGGACTTCGGTCACCCTTGGCTCGAAGGAGCTTTGGGGAAGGGTCTTTTCGGTGGCTGGGGCAGCGAGGGCTGCGGGGATACCGACGAACCTTTGGAGCAGGTCTTCGGGCAGCACCAAGAAAATGGTGGGGGATTCATGGTTGCAAAGTTGGCGCTATTGGTTCGGGGGAGGTAGGATAATTGGTGCTGGCAAGGCGCTTACCAATGAAGAGGGTTCGGAGATCAACAATGAACGGCGCGTGGAAGCGTGGATGGGTGTTGTCGGTGATGATGGGAGGTATCATCACCTCGATCGCCTCGTGCTCGGAAAACGAATCGAGCATTTTCATCCGGCAGGTTCTCAAACCCTCGGGCGCGGACTGTTCGTTTTCCGCCGAGCCAGGGGGATCAGCCTTATCGACGGGCGTGATGGATCTGGCGTTTACCAGGGAATACCAAGCGGGGTTATTGCTCGGCAACCAATTGGTGGAGCGAGGATCAGCGGATCAGCTACGTACGGAAACAGCCAGATTCCTCGCCGAGGGCGCAGAGGTGGAGCTCGAAACGACCGACGGAAAGGGGATCAACTCTTTTACCGTCCCAGTGAGCGGCTTCGTCGATCCAAGCACAGGGACGGAACCGGGCTGGGGGGTGGTGACAGCTACCCTGATCGATTCTGGAACCGGACAGGGCTTGGCGGCAGGATTCCCGGAAGGTCAAAGAAGTACCGTCGAAGGATTGGTCGTGGCGGTCGTCAAGGTGTTTGGGCATACCCTCGGTGGAAAGGAATTGGACAGCGGAAAGTACCGGTTTCCAATCAGTATTTGTTATGGGTGTCTCGTCGACTTTCCACCAGAGTCGGTGGACCCGGATCTTCCGCTTCCGAATTGTGCGAATGTGTCGAAATCGACGGGTACGGTTCCTTGCATGATTGGCCAGGATGAACCTGTCGATTGTCGACTTTGCCAGGCCCAGGGAGCACCTGCTTCCCTCTGTAATCCTTGACCAACAACACCCGGAATCGTTTCGAAACCGACGTTTCACGTGAAACGGGCAAGGGGGCGTGACAGCGCTTCGCGAAACCGATAGTCTGCGTGCCATGCGACCGTGCAAGCTCCTGGCTCTGCTTATTATCGCCACATTATTCTTTGGCTCTTTCGCCTCTTTCGCCTCTTACGCCCACGCACAGCCGCAATCCAATCTGGCCGTCACGCTCGGCGCGGCCCTTACGCAAAACCCGTCCGCTACGCGTTTCCACACCGCATTGCACGGCGATATTCTTTTCGGACGCACCAGCCCTTGGGATTTTGGCATCGGGCCTTACGCCGATCTTGCCACCGCCTGGAACGATTTTTCCGTGGGTACCGGAGCTTCCCTGCTCCTACCCATCCACGATGCCCTTCCGATTGTCCTTTCGGCTGGACCCTTTGTTCGCGCCTTTGACTCCCGCGAGTCTATCGGTCTTTCCACCGACCTATTCTGGGGCTCCCGGAGCTTCAACTACCACGGCTCCTACGCAATGGCTTTTGGTCTGATCTTGCAAGGGCGTACGGCATTCGGGGCCGAGCCCGATCGAGCCCTCATCCTTGGATTTCGCATCGACGGCCAAGCTTTTGCGCTCCCGCTCTTGCTCGCATACGGCGCCATCACCGGAGGCGAGCCGTGAGCGATCGTCCGAAAAGGCTAACCTCCATTCGCCTCGCCGGACGGCACCTAAGGGTCCGCACCAACGCCTCGGACCATCACCTGGCCCGAATCGTCGGCATGATCGAAGCGCGGGCTAACGCCATCGCTGCTGGAAAGCCCTTGACGCCTGACACTTTTTTACTCGTCGCCATGTCTTTTGCCGAAGAGGCTGCCGAGGCGCGCGCTCGCGCGGACCGTATCCTTTCCATGGCGCAGCAAACCGCCCAAACGCTCCTTAATCGCGTCGAATCTGCCCTCGACTTGCCATCTGAGCACGACGAAAGCGCCGACCTTCAAGCAGAATCCATGGTTGACGACGATCTCGAGTCCTGCGAACACCAATTAATCACGCCAGATCCGAACGACGCAACGTAGTGTGTGCCCTATTCTACATAAAACGACGCCCCAATCCCCCGGTATGTTTCACGTGAAACAATCCTCACGCTCCCTACGCCCACCGCCCCTTCTCCAATCGCCAAATCTGACGCTCCCTTATGTCAAAATACGATGGATCATGCGTCACCACAATCACCACCCGTTCAGACGCCACCTCCTGCCGCACTACTCGCACGATCGCCGCGACCCCTTGCTCGTCCAATCCCGTCGTTGGCTCATCTAGCAGCACGAGCGACGGTCTATGCAACAACGCCCGCGCGAGCGATACCCTCTGCCTTTGTCCCCGTGATAGCTTCGACACCATACGATCCCTGACCGCCCCAAGACCAAATCTATTCATCGCCTGCTCTACGTCTTGCTCCCCCGCTGCGTATAGCCCCGACCCAAGCCGCAAATTCTCCTCCACTGTCAACTCCCCGTACGTCAGCAACTCGTGCGACACCAACCCAATCGCCTCCCTAATCCGACTCCTCGCCACGCCCTCATATTCGACTTGCCCAAACGACGGACTCAATAGCCCCGCCACAATCCGCAGCAACGTCGACTTGCCCGATCCATTCGGCCCCACCAAAAGATGCAATACCCCCTTTTGCATACGACCGCTCAACCCCCGAA
>MWCO01000008.1 GCA_002070115.1 Deltaproteobacteria bacterium ADurb.Bin207 | reverse complement strand
TAATCCAATTATTACATATATTGTCGATTACAACGTAATCTGGCGCTTGTTCCTCTCCCGTTTGCGAAATCTACGTTTATTGAAGGCGTTGTTGCACACGGGAGGGTTTGTCGAGGCAGCGAAAGGCATGCAGGTGTTGCGCGCGTTGGTGATCGAGCATTGGCAGTGCGTGCATCCGCAGCTTGATCCGGACGATGATGACGATCCGACGATGCGATTCAACATTCTTGCGGATTTGGCGGATGCGTCGACGATGCTGACCTGGGTTCGGAAGATTCCGCTGGTTACGGTTCGGGGCATTGGCAGTTTTGGGTTGCGGGACATTGCTTTGGCCTCGGGGCAGGTTGTGGCTGTGGAGGGTGAAGTGGCGCCTTCGATGGCGTTGATTGACGGGGCTTTCCACGAGGCTTCGCAGGAGGAGCTGGAACCGGTGGGAGCAGCGGCGGCGAGTTGTGTCGAAGCGCTTCGAAGTATCGAGAAGGAATTGATGGCGCGCGCGCAGGGGGCGTCGCCGCCAAATCTTGCGCCGCTTCGGGAGCTTTTTGAGCAGGCGGCGTATGCGGTGCAATCTCGTTTGGCGGATCGGGGGCATGGGATGGCCGGGGTGGACCTCGGCTCGGCGGGGGAAGGGCAAGTCATGGCGGCTGGGGGTCCGGCGATCAAGCGTTTGTCTGGGGAGATCACCTCGCGGGAGGATGTGATCAAGGCCATCGACAAGATCTGCGAGTATTACGCCAAAAACGAGCCTGCCAGCCCGCTGCCTTTGTTGTTGGGGCGTTGTCGACGGTTAGTGAACAAGGATTTCATGGGCATCATTCGCGACATGGCGCCGGACGGACTATCGCAGGTCAAGGTTCTCCGGGGTCCAGTGGAAGAGGAGGACGACGATTCATGAGTGGGCAAAAATTTGTTGGGCGTAACCGGGCGCCACGTGTCCAGATCGAATACGATGTGGAGTTGTACGGGGCAGAGAAGAAAGTCCAGCTTCCTTTTGTGATGGGGGTGATGGCGGACTTGTCCGGCAATCCGGCCGAGCCATTGCCGAAGGTGGCGGACCGAAAGTTCCTCGAGGTGTCCGTGGACAACTTCGATGATCGGATGAAGGCGATGAAACCGCGGGTGGCGTTTCAGGTGCCCAACACCCTGACGGGGGAGGGAAACTTGAACATCGATTTGACCTTTGAAAGCATGGATGACTTCACGCCTGCGGCGATTGCCCGAAAGGTCGAGGCGCTGAGCAAGCTGTTGCAAGCACGGCAACAGCTTTCGAATCTCGTGACATACATGGATGGAAAAACCGGTGCTGAAGAGCTGATTGCGAGAGTCATGGCAGACCCCACGTTGCTTCAAGCGTTGGCGTCGGCACCGAAAGATGGCGAAGGGCAGGGAGGCTGACCATGGCAGACAGTGAGACCGTCAAATCGGAAGGGCAGCTACAGACTCTCGAGGTATCTGATTTCGAGTCCCTTTTGCAAAAAGAGTTTCGGCCTCAGACGGACAATGCGCGTCAGGAAGTGCAAAACGCGGTGCGCACCTTGGCTGAGCAGGCGCTTCAAGGTTCGGTGACCGTTTCGGACGATGTGGTCCAGACCATCAAGCAGATCATTGCGGAGATCGACAAGAAGCTTGCTGAACAGATCAACGTGATTTTGCATCATGCCGACTTTCAGAAGCTCGAGGGTGCGTGGCGTGGTCTGCACTACCTCGTGAACAACACAGAGACCGACGAGATGCTCAAGATCCGTGTCCTGAACGTCTCGAAAAAAGATCTGCACAAGACCTTGAAGAAGTTCAAAGGGGCGGCGTGGGATCAAAGTCCGATTTTCAAAGCCATATACGAAGAGGAATACGGCAAGTTTGGGGGTGAGCCTTATGGGTGTTTGGTGGGGGATTATTACTTCGACCACAGCGCTCCGGATGTGGAGTTGTTGGGAGAGATGGCGAAGATTTCCGCCGCCGCGCATGCGCCATTCATCACGGGAACCGCATCATCGTTGTTCCAGATGCAATCCTGGAGCGAACTTGCCAACCCACGCGACCTTTCCAAAATCTTCGAAACCCCAGAATACGCAGCCTGGAAATCCCTCCGGGAGTCCGAGGATTCCAAATACCTCGGCTTGGCGCTGCCAAGGTTTTTGGCTCGCCGTCCTTACGGCGCCAAAACCAATCCTGTCGAGGGCTTCGATTTCGAAGAACAGATCTCGGGTTCCGCGGAAGACCAATTCACATGGTCCAACTCCGCCTATGCCATGGCGGTCAACATCAACCGTTCGTTCAAACTCTACGGTTGGTGCTCTCGCATCCGTGGCATCGAGTCCGGGGGTGCTGTCGGTGGATTGGCCACGTACACGTTTCCCACCGACGACGGTGGGGTGGAGATGGCGTGTCCCACCGAAATCGGAATCAGTGATCGTCGCGAGGCCGAGCTGGCCAAAAACGGTTTCATGCCGTTGGTACACAAGAAAAACACTGATTTCGCCGCCTTCATCGGGGCTCAATCCCTGCACAAACCTGCTGTGTACGACGATCCGGATGCATCCGCCAATGCGGCTCTTGCGGCGCGTCTTCCCTATCTATTCGCAACGTGTCGTTTCGCCCACTATCTCAAGTGCATCGTTCGCGACAAAGTGGGCTCTTTCAAGGAACGCGACGACATGAAGCGATGGCTTCAGGATTGGGTCATACAGTATGTCGACGGTGATCCAGCGCATTCTTCCGAAGAGGTGAAAGCGCAGAAGCCGTTGGCCGCGGCAGAGGTGGAGGTGCAAGAACTCGAAGGAAATCCGGGGTTTTACTCCGCACAGTTTTTCTTGCGACCTCATTATCAACTTGAGGGACTCACCGTTTCGTTGCGGTTGGTGTCCAAGTTGCCGTCTGCCAAAGGCGGTTGATTGACAACGTGAAGCATCTGGCGGTTCGCAACAGTCGCTGAGGCGTTTGGCTGGCCTTTGCGGCTATGACGAATGAAATGGGACTACGTGAATAGAAAGGAACAGAACCATGGCAGTTGATATGTTCATCAAGATTGGGGACATCAAGGGCGAGTCCATGGACGACAAGCACAAGGACGAAATCGATGTCCTTGCCTGGAGCTGGGGTGGCTCGCAATCGGGTTCGTTGCATACGGGTTCGGGAGGCGGAGCCGGCAAGGTCAGCATCCAGGACCTGACGTTGACCAAATGGCTCGACAAATCATCTCCCGTCCTTTTTCAAACCATGTGTGAAGGAAAACACATCAAAGAAACCGTGTTGACGGTTCGTAAGGCGGGCGGAACGCCGGTCGAATACCTCAAGATCACGCTCATCGATGCGATCGTGACTTCGGTCTCGTTGGGAGGTTCCGGCGGCGAGGAGCGCTTGACGGAGAACGTCAGCCTGAACTTCGCCAAATTCAAGCTCGACTACGTGCCCCAAAAAGAAGATGGTTCGGCCATGCCAGCGGTGCAGATGGCGTGGAATATCGCTGCCAACACGCCGAAGGTATAGTGGGTCGAAGGGTTCTGGGGGCAAGCTCCGGAATGGTCACCGCCACCTGCCATTAGCTGCTGTGGACACGTTTATTAGGTGGTTGTGATCGAATTCCTTAATGCTTGCCACCCGGCAGCCCTGTTGCCGATGCACAAAATGGAGGGACGCGATGCTCGCTGAGGACAAGCTCCGCGCAGGTCAAGTCGACGAAGCCCTTGCCTTGCTTCAAGACGAGGTACGGAAAAGCCCCGGTAACGTTAGGTATCGCGTCTTTCTATTTCAACTTCTATCCGTTCTCGGACAGTGGGATCGGGCCTGGTTGCAGCTTAAGACATCGGGAGACCTCGACCCGCAATGCCTACCCATGGTTCAAACCTATCGCGAGTTGCTTCGTTGTGAGGTGTTTCGCTCGCACGTGTTCGCGGGGTCGAAAACACCGGTTTTCCTGGGTGAACCGCAGCCTTGGGCGGCGCTGCTCGTACAGGCGCTTCGACGTACCGCCGAAGGCAAGCATGACGACGCACAGGAGCTTCGTTCTCAGGCGTTTGACTCCGCGCCCACCACTTCGGGACAAGTCGATGGCAAACGTTTTTCGTGGATCGCCGATGGGGATGTACGTCTTGGTCCCGTCCTTGAGATGATAGTTCATGGGCGTTACACCTGGCTTCCCTTCCACCAAGTGCGTTCGTTGCGCATCGAGCCTCCCAAAGACTTACGGGACCTGGTCTGGATGCCGGTCATTCTCACGCTCGTGACTGGAGGCGAGTTGGTTGCTTTCATTCCCTCCCGTTATCCAGGGGCTGAATCCCATTCCGACGCGGCCGTTCGATTGGCCAGGCGTACTGATTGGACCGAAATCCCTGGTGGATATCTTGGCGCGGGACAGCGCGTGTGGACGACGGACGAGGGCGAGCATGCGTTGTTCGATGTGCGTGAAGTGGATCTCGACGTGGATGTTGTCGACGAGAATGTAGTCACCGATGGCTGAACTCACCTACAGAGAAAGGCTTCAACCTTCGCTGCTCGATCGTCTTACCGACGATCAACGAGATCAGTCGCAGGAATCGCGGTTGGATCGGGTGATCAGTCCGAGTCGGCTACGGGAGTGTGTGCGAAGGGATCTGGTCTGGTTATTCAACACCACCAACTTGTCGAGTTTGAAATCTGAGATCAACGAGTATCCCTTGGTGGCGCAATCCACGTTGAATTATGGCCTTCCAGACTTGGCCGGGCACACGGTGATGAGCATCGACGTGGTGTCGATCGAACGGCTGCTTCGAAACGCCATCTGGAGTTTTGAGCCGAGATTGATTCGCAACTCGGTGCAGGTGAGGCTCGATGTAGCGTTGGACGAGATGACGCACAATGCGATGACATTTACGATCGAGGCGGAGTTGTGGGCGCAGCCTTTGCCGTTGCGTTTGTACTTCAAGACGGGCATTGATTTGGAGACGGGGGAAGCGACGGTGGAAGAGGTGGGAAAGGGGCAGAGGGGCTGAGATGGATCCGCGCTTCCTTGGCTATTACAATCGGGAGTTGCAGTTCATTCGAGAGATGGGGGGGGAGTTTGCGCGCGAGTATCCAAAAATAGCCGGAAGGCTTGGCATGGACGGATTCGATGTGGCGGATCCGTACGTGGAACGCTTGCTGGAAGGTTTTGCTTTTTTGACCGCGAGGTTGCAGCTCAAAATCGATGATGAATTTCCGCGCTTCACGCAGCATTTGCTCGAAATGGTGTACCCTCACTATTTGGCCCCGACGCCTTCGATGGCGGTGGTGCAGTTTCACCCGAGCCTCAAGGAAGGCGCTCTCGAACGGGGCGTAACCATCGCTCGTGGTACACCGATGAGGAGCCTCATCGGCAAAGACGAGCAAACGGCATGTGAGTATCGAACGGCGCATGACGTTGTGTTGTGGCCGATCGAGATCGTGGGCTTCGAGTATCGCGCCAACTTGGGAGATGTCCTAGGTCTTGGAGAGCGCATAAGGCATGCGCAAGCGGGTGCGCGGCTTCGTCTACGAACGACCTTAGGCATGACCTTTGACAAGCTTGCTTTGGAAGAGCTTGTGTTGTTTTTGCGGGGAGAGTGGGAAGTCTCGACGCGTTTGTATGAAGCCCTGGTGGGTCATACCGTGGCGGTTTTTGCAAGACCCGTGGGAGAAGGACGATGGGTGGCTCTGGGTCGCGGTGCGGTGCAAGCGCTTGGATTCGACGACGATCATGCGCTGTTGCCGTTCGGTCCCCAATCCTTTCAGGGGTATCGTCTGCTGCAGGAGTATTACGCTTTCCCGCAACGGTTTTTGTTCGTTCAGCTTGCGGGTCTTGGGCCTGTCGTTCGCGCGTGTACAACGCAAGAGCTTGAAATTGTTATACTATTCGATAGTAAGGACTCGCTGCTGGACAATGCGATCGAGCCGAATTTGCTGGCTCTTCATTGCGCGCCGGCGATCAATCTTTTCCCACGACGGGCGGATCGAATCCATCTCTCCAACCAGGCGCGGGAGTATCATGTCGTCCCGGACCAGACACGTCCCATGGACTTCGAAGTGTATTCTGTCATGGAGGTCGTGGGCCACGGTCAGGCCGTTCAGCAGCGCTTCTTTCCGTTTTATGAATGCAACGAAGCCACCGCCGGCGAGCAGGACACGTTTTTCACGCTTCATCGTATGCCGCGAAGGCTCTCCGACAAACAACGTCGCACCGGTCCGCGTTCTACCTATGTAGGCAGTGAAGTGTTCATCAGTCTGGTGGACGGGGAGCAGGGGCCTTTCCGTTCTTCCCTCAAGCAGCTTGCGATCGAGACGTTGTGTACGAATCGGGATCTTGCCTTGCACATGCCCCTTGGGCAGGGAAGCACGGATTTTTCGCTGCAAACAGGCGCGCCTGTGAAAGCGATTCGTTGTGTGGCGGGCCCGACACAGCCTCGGCCTTCGCATGCCCATGGTGAGATGGCCTGGCGTTTGATCAGTCACTTGTCGTTGAACTATTTATCGTTGACCGACGGTCCTGCGGGCAAGGGAGCCGCCGCCTTGCGGGAATTGCTCGTGCTATATGCGGATCAAGAGCAAGCCGCCTTGCGACGCGAGATCGATAGTGTTCTTTCGGTATCGTCCACACCGGTGATTCGTCATCTTCCCGTGGATGGGATGATGGCGTACGGGCGTGGCATCGAGATCACGCTCACGTGTGATGAAACCGGATTTTTGGGTGCGGGGGTATTTCTTCTTGGAGCCGTATTGGAAAGATTTTTTGCTCGCTATGTGTCCATCAACGCTTTCACCGAGACCGTGTTGCGAACCGTACAGCGCGGTGAGGTCATGCGATGGCAGCCGCGGATCGGAACAACCCAGGCGCTTTAGCGCTGCTCTCCGAACTCGAGAGCCACCCTGAATCTTTCGATCTATTTCTCGCTTTGCGGAGAATCGAGTGTGTCTTCCGACAAAACGCTCGCCTAGGTGAAGGAATTCATCCATCGGATGAGCCGGTTCGTCTGGCCCAAGAGCCCTCTCTGGCGTTCACGTCCAACACTCTCAGTGGGGTGCGTGTCCGGGGTTCGATTCCGCGTGTGCGAACCCGGATCCTTGGGTTGTTGGGTCCTTTCGGCCCTCTTCCTTTGCATTTGACCGAGTACGCCTATGACCGGAGTCGCAATCGAAACGACCCTACGTTTGCTCACTTCCTCGACCTATTTCATCATCGGATCCTGTCTTTGTATTATCGAGCCTGGGCCAACACCGAACCCACCGTGGCGTTCGATCGTCCTCAGACGGCGCGTTTTACTCGATACATTGCCTCTCTCATCGGTATGGGTATGCCGTCGTTTTTGTGTCGCGATGAGCTTCCCGATCATGTGCGCTTTTTTTTCGCGGGTCGTTATGCGGCTCACAGTCGCAACGCGGATGGGTTGGCGGCGCTGCTTCATTCTTTCTTTCGTATACCCACGAAGGTGCAGCAACTCGTGGGCGAATGGGTGAATGTCCCGGAGTCTTGTCGCTGGCGTTTGGGAGGCCCCGGTGTGGGCGCTTGTCTTGGACAAAAAACGTCCTTGGGACGAAGGGCATGGGTGGTGCAAGGAAAGTTTCGCGTTGTTCTGGGTCCTCTCAATCACCAACAATTTACGCATTTTCTTCCCGGTGCCGCGGGGCTTTGGCGAATGGCAACCATCATTCGCAGTTATACGGGAGATAGTCTGACGTGGGATGTGAAACTGGTGCTAGGCGAAGATGCTGGTCGTCCGTGGCGTTTGGGGTCACGCATGGGATTGGGAATCACCGTTTGGTTGGGCCGACGTCCCGACAGCATCATCGTTCGCGCCCCCGCGATGGCGGAAACGTAATCCTATCTTTGAAACAGAATGTGTGGAACCGATTCATGTCGTGAACAGGGCTGACTGCCCAGCAAAGAAAGAGTCGACCATGTCCGAGATCAGTCGTGTTGCTCTATTCGGAAAGCTCAATGCCACCGCCTACAAGGCCATCGAGAGCGCCACCGTATTTTGCAAAATCCGAGGGAATCCTTACGTGGAACTCGTTCATTGGCTCCACCAGATCCTGCAATTGCAAGACTCGGATGTGCATCGATTGATTCGTGCTTTCGACCTCAACCCCAGTCGTCTTGCCAAGGACATGACCGAGTCCCTGGACAAACTCCCTCGAGGATCGTCGTCGATTTCTGATCTGTCTTCCCATCTCGACGACGCGGTGGAGCGTGGTTGGGTTTATGCCACGTTGATGTTCAAAGAATCGCAAGTGCGCACGGGACACCTGATATTCGGAATGTTGAAGACCACGTCCCTTCGCAATGTGTTGTTCGGAATATCGGGCGAGTTTGCCAAAATCAAAGTCGAGCGTTTGTCGGAAGAATTCTCCAAAATCCTCGATGATTCTCCGGAAGCGCGGATGCGCGCCACGGATGGATTTCAAGTGGGAGGCGGAGCGATGCCGGGAGAGGCCAGTGGAGCCATGGCGCCGGCGGCGATGGGAAAACAAGAAGCTCTTGCTCGATATGCCGTGGATCTCACCGAGCGCGCTCGAAAAGGGGAGATGGACCCCATCGTGGGTCGCGACGATGAGATTCGGCAGATCATCGATATTCTGATGCGTCGACGGCAGAACAATCCCATTTTGACGGGGGAGGCGGGCGTAGGAAAAACGGCGGTCGTCGAAGGATTTGCGCAACGGATTGCGGCCGGCGATGTACCTCCTGCGATGAAAGACGTCTCTCTTTTGTCGTTGGACATTGGCTTGTTGCAAGCGGGTGCGAGCATGAAGGGGGAGTTCGAAAACCGTTTGCGTCAGGTGATCGAGGAAGTGCAGGCTTCCCCCAAGCCGATCATCCTGTTCATCGATGAAGCTCATACGCTCATTGGGGCAGGGGGTGCGGCAGGTACGGGTGATGCGGCCAACCTCCTCAAGCCAGCTTTGGCGCGCGGCACGTTGCGCACGGTTGCGGCAACCACATGGGCGGAATACAAAAAACACATCGAAAAAGACCCGGCGCTAACTCGTCGTTTCCAGGTGGTGCAAGTGCTCGAGCCCACGGAAGACAAGGCCGTATTGATGATGCGGGGAATGGCTTCGATGCTCGAGAAACATCACAGGGTACAGGTGCTCGATGAGGCGCTCGAAGCCTCCGTGCGTCTGTCTCACCGATACATTCCCGCCCGTCAGCTCCCCGACAAGTCCGTGAGTTTGTTGGATACTGCTTGCGCTCGGGTGGCCATCAGCCAGCATGCCACGCCTCCCGAGGTCGAGGATTCGACGCGACGCATACAGGCGCTCGAATGCGAGTTGGACATCATCGATCGAGAACAAGCGGTAGGAGTCGAGATCGGAGATCGTCGTCAGGAAGCGCAAGCCAAACTGAATGTGGAGCGCGAAAACCTTGCCAAGCTCGACGAGCGTTGGAAAGCCGAGAAGAAAATTGTCGATGAGATTTTGGCGTTACGCGCGCAGTTGCGTGAGGGATTCAAGGCGATCGATGAAACGGCAGGCACGTTGGAGTCCAGCGTGGAGCCACAGCCTGTCGCGGACGAGCAGCGGGGCGAGAAACTCGAAAAACTGCGGCAATTGCAAGGTGAGTTGGCCGATTTACAAAAGGAAACACCCCTGATCCTGCCGAGTGTCGATGAACAGGCCGTGGCTTCGGTGGTGGGCGATTGGACGGGAATTCCGGTGGGCCGAATGGTTCACGATGAAATAGGAACGGTGCTCAACCTAGCCAAAGCCATGGGACAGCGGGTGTTGGGGCAGGACCATGGTTTGGAAATGATTGCGCGAAGGATCAAAACCTCTCGTGCGGGCCTCGAGAATCCGAACAAGCCGATTGGCGTGTTTTTGCTGGCGGGGCCATCAGGCGTGGGCAAAACGGAGACAGCGCTCACGCTTGCCGAGCAGCTTTATGGTGGCGAGCAAAACCTCATCACCATCAACATGAGCGAGTTTCAAGAAGCGCATACGCTCTCCACGCTCAAAGGCGCGCCACCAGGATATGTAGGCTATGGGGAAGGAGGAATCCTGACCGAGGCCGTTCGTCGAAGACCCTACTCCGTCGTGTTGCTCGACGAAGTGGAGAAGGCGCACTCCGACGTGCATGAGATCTTCTTTCAGGTCTTCGACAAAGGTTGGATGGAAGATGGCGAAGGTCGTCTGATTGACTTCAAAAATACGCTCATTCTGCTCACGTCCAATGTGGGCAGTGACCTCATCATGAATATGTGTGCGGATCCGGAGTTGATTCCCACGAGTGAAGCGATTGCCAACGCGCTTCGTCCTGATCTGTTGAAAGTGTTTCCTGCCGCGTTGTTGGGCCGCCTGGTGGTCATCCCCTATTATCCGCTCACCGAGCAGGTCATCGGCGGCATCGCGCGACTACAACTCGATCGGATCGCCAAGCGCGTACAGCAAAATCATGGCATCCCCTTCGTGTACGACGACGCCGCGGTCAGCCTCATCGTTAGTCGGTGCTCCGAACTCGAAAGCGGCGGTCGTATGATCGATGCCATCCTTACCAACACGATGCTTCCCACGGTCAGCCAGGAGTTGCTGTCGCGGATGATGCTCGGCAATCCCGTCCAATCCATCACGGTTTCTGCAGCCGATTCGGAATTTACCTACACCTTCGGTTGAGCGAACGCTCGACGTCGAAACTTGACTCAGGCGAGGACGTCCCATGTTGCTTTCCACTCCCATTCACGTGACGACCCCTTTGGGGGATGCCCTTCAGCTTCGGAGCATGTCGGGAACAGAGGAGCTGGGGAGATTGTTTTGTTTCGATGTCGAGTTGGTGAGCCGTGATGCCACAATCGATCTGGCGAGCTTGATTGGAAAGGACATGACGGTTTCTGTCGAAACACCGGCTGGAGAGCGTCACTTTCACGGAACCGTCGCGCAATTGCAATTCATGGGCGAGGTGGGAAACTTTGCTCTGTATAAGGCTACGCTTCGCCCTTGGTTGTGGCGTCTGACGATGCGTTCCGGATGCCGGATCTTCAAAGACATGAGCATTGCGGAGATCATCACGGAGATCTTTCGCGAGCATGGCCTCACGGACTTCAAAGAGTCCCTCTCGGGTGACTACGAGCAGCGTGAGTACACGGTGCAATACCGGGAGTCAGACTTCGATTTCGTGAGCCGATGGATGGAAAGAGTTGGAATTTATTACTATTTTATGCATGAGGAGGGGCGAGTCTCCCTGGTGTTGGCGGATGGTTATAGCGCTCATGAAACCTTGTCTGGCTATGAAGAGGTGCCGTTCTTTCCTCCTCATGAAGGTCGTCGTGAACGAGATCATATAACTACGTGGACCTCGTCCAGGCAGATGACTTGCTCGGCTTGTGTTTTCAAAGGCTATGACTTCACGCGTCCGACGGCGGAGGTGATTTCGAAACTCGTGTCGCGCGACGAACTGGCGGACGCCAAAAGGGAGGCATTCGATTATCCCGGAAGTCTCACTTCCGAAATGCAAGGGGAGGGGTTGTCTCGTGTGTGCGTCGAAGCCTTTCAAGCACATCAGGAGCGAGTATCGGGACAGGGGGAGGTTCTGGGTCTATCGCCGGGAAGGCTATTTCGTCTCACCAATCATCCGCGGGAGGATCAAAACCAAGAATATCTGATCGTTTCTGCATCGTACGAGGCGCGGGTGGTCGACTACGAGTCTGTGTCGAATACCGAGGATACCTTCGATTTTCGATGCGAGTTTTCCGCCATTCCGAGCAAGACTCCGTTTCGATCGCAGGCCATCACACCGTGGCCAAAGATCTTCGGTCCCCAGACGGCAAAGGTCGTCGGTGATGAGGGTGAGGAGATATGGACGGATGAGTATGGTCGCGTGAAAGTGCAGTTCCACTGGGACCGAGAGGGCCGGAGTCGTGGCAGCAACAGTGGTTGGGTTCGCGTGGCGCAAGCGTGGGCGGGAGCAGGTTGGGGCGCTATTCACATTCCGAGGGTCGGCCAGGAAGTCATTGTCGAACATCTCGAAGGCGATCCTGATTGTCCCATCGTTACCGGTCGTGTGTACAACGCCAACAACATGCCGCCCTACGCACTACCGGACAATCATAGCCAGAGCGGTTTCAAGAGCAGGACAATTGGTGGCGCGGCGGAAAACTTCAATGAACTGCGCTTCGATGACAAAAAAGACGAAGAGCAGGTTTATCTGCAAGCGGAGAAAAACCTCGATACCTACGTCAAAAATGACGAATCCCATATCGTGGACCACGATCGAAAAAAGGATATCAAAAACGACGAGACAACGACGGTGGGGGGCAATCGCACGGAGACTGTAGAGAAAGATGAAACGCTAGCGATCAAGGGCAATCGCACGGAGACGGTAGAGAAAGATGAAACGCTGACGATCAAGGGGAGTCGCAAGGAGACGGTAGAGAAAGATGAGACGCTGACGGTCAAGGGGAGTCGCGCGGAGACTGTGGAGAAAGATGAAACGCTGACGATCAAGGGGAGTCGCACGGAGACGGTAGAGGAAGATGAGACGCTGACGATCAAGGGGAGTCGAACGCGAGAGGTGGGTAAGGACGAGAAGGTTACCATTAAGGGAAGTCGTGCGCGGAAGGTGTCGAAGGACGAGTCGATTGAGATCAGTGGTGCTCGCACACTCCGTGTGAGCATGGACGAAAAGGTGGAGGTGAGCAGCAATGGAAAACGGTTAGTGAAGGGTAATGACGAGATTACGGTCAAAGGCAAACTGGTGGTGAGTGCGCTTCAGGGACTGGAGTTGAAAGTGGGAACGGGGAGCATCGTGATCGATGCGGGCGGTAACATCACGATCAAAGGACTGATGGTGAAGGTGGAGGGCAGCGCGATGGTGGACGTGAAGGCGTCGGGCGTGTTGAGCCTGGCGGGAGCGATCATCAAAGGGGGATGATTCCGGCAGTACGCTTTCCATCCGTTGCGGCGAAACGCGTCGTATGGGTTTGGAGCATTTCGTGTGCGAGCGCATGAGCCGTCCATTGTTAGATCGTGGGGCAAGTACCTGCTTCGATGGATGGCAACGGCAATTGCCAGTTGGCTGTCGACGTCCATCTTGACGTTGGGGTTGGGAGAATCATGAACCCATAAATATCAATCATGGACGACGAGACGCAGGCGGAATTCCCGTATGCGAAGGCGACGATCATCTACGTTGCCGCGCTGTCGTTGCTGGCCGCGATCGTATTGCTGGGATTTTTGATCGTACGGGAGCAGCACACTCGCATTACGCACGATGCGGCGCTGATCAATGCAGCGGGTCGCCAACGTATGTTGGCGCAACGGATGGTCAGGGACGTGTTGGCGATGGAGGCATCATCGCTGGCGGTCGATAGAACGAAGGCTCGAAGCAGTCTGCAGGACACGTATCAAAGATGGCGAATGGGGCATGAGCGGTTGTTGCAGGGGGAGGCTGGCCTGGGCGGGGATATTTTTCGCGTTCCTGCCAACCAGGAGAAACGCGCGGAGTTTCAGGAAAAATTCGAGGGCTTTCAGGCGGCGATTCAGATTGTTGTCCAGGGGAATGGGAGCGTTCCGGAAAACCTCGGGGAGCGTTGTGACGCCTACGTATCTGACATGGAGAGTCTGCTTTTCGAAATACAGCGCGACAGCGAGGCGCGGTCGATGACCGTGTCGTGGATGCTTCAAGTCATCGTGGGCTTGGCGTTGCTATTGATTGCGACGGAGGGCGTGTTCGTGTTTCGTCCACTCATCGTTGGGTTACGCGGTTCCTTTGGAAAATTGCGTGAAGCTCATGAACGGGTACAGCACGAGCTTTCCGCTCGTATGCAAGCGGAGCAAGAGCGGGACGTTCTCAAGGGCCTGCTTCCCATCTGCGCTGGATGCAAACGAATCCGCGATGACGAAGGTCAATGGCAGCCCGTGGAAATGTATATCGAAGAGCGTTCGGAAGCGCGCTTTTCGCATGGACTCTGTCGTGAATGCATTCGTCGGCTGTATCCTGAACGGGCGGATGCCATTCTTGCGAAGATCGATGAGCAGGACGTTTCCGAGTCTTCGCATTAGCTTGCGGTCTTCAATGACGTGGACTCGATGGATGTCGAGCCTTGCTCTGGCTGTTTGCGTATCGCAGATTGCTTGGCATGTTTCGTTCACGGTATGGCGCGTTCGCTTTGTTGTGGAGCATGGCTTGCGGTGGCTATCCAGAGCCGCAACAACCTGTTTGTCCTGCCTCTGTCGACCCCGAATGGTCCGCGTGGAATCCGAGGCGAACGAATCCGTCCAAGGCGATGCATGTGCCTGCGCGCGATACCGTTCGGATCGAGTCTGCGATCGAAGATGATCCCGTGGATGTGTTGTTGCGGCGCGCGAGGCGGCGCTTGCCGAACCTTTCGTTACATCAAGCGCCGGTGGATGAGACTCTCCGATGGTTTGCGGAAATCGGGCAGTTCAACGTGATCATATCCGCCGAGGCGGGGGCGCGAAAGGTGAGCCTTTCACTGAAAAACGTATCGCTACAAGCGGCCTTTCGAGCCGTCTTGGCGAGTGCGAGGCTCGAAGCGCGTCTGCTGGCGGACAATATCATCGAAGTTCGCCCAAAGAGTCATTGACTACTTGCGCATCATGACATCGAGGCGCGAGGCAATGAATCCCACCGCGCCATCACCTTTGATTCCCCCTTCGACGCGTGTGTGGGAACAGGTGCCCTGCTCGGTGGGCTTGGCCAAAAGCGGAATGAGTTCGGACAAACATCCCGCCTCTTGCAATGACTTTTCATGCTGGTCTCGATCGAATTCGAGCAGACGAAGGGTGGGGAATCGGGCATCGAGTTTTCCTTGGGTAACGGCGTCGTGAAACCGTTGGCACGGTTCACACCACGGTGCTCCCACGTAGACAACAGCTACGCGTCCTTCCGACGCGGCGCGCTCGCGCTGGCTGCGGATCCAATCCCGAACCTCGGAGGTGGAGCCTGGAAATGGGATGATTTCGATGCGTGGGGATGATGAGACGATCCGAGACGATGCCGTGGGCTGCGGCGAGCTGGAAGGTGAATCGCAGGCAAGGGTGAGTGGCCACCAGGCGATGAATGCGATTCGTTTCACGACGGTGGCGAGGGAATCATAGGTCATGGCGTGTCGTCATCCATGATAGTGTGACACAAACCGTGTAGTCGATTCACGCAACCCGAGGCAACGTTGGTGCATCGGAGCTTTCGAGTCGTTGACCATGAGCCACGATCCAATGCAGGACAGAGCCGTTGTGGTGATCACGGGCGCAAGCCGCGGGATTGGTCTTGGAGTAGCTTGTTGGCTGGCCGTGTCTCGATGCCCGTTGATGCTGACGGCGCGCGATGCGACCGAGTTGGAACGGGTAGCGACGTGGCTTCGGAGCCAAGGGGCGGTAGTCGAGCATGTCGCGTGTGATGTCGCGGATGAGCCCGCGATGGCCCGTGCGCTCGGCGCTGCGACAGCGATGGGGCCGATCGGAGGCATGCTCAACAATGCAGGCGTTCTCGAGCCCGTAGGCCCCATTCAATCTCTCGATGTCTCGGCTTTCGAATCCCATATGCGAACGAATGTGACGGGCGTGTTGGTGGGTATGCGACAAGCCTTGGCACATAGAAAACCGGAACACCCTTTACGCATCGTCAATGTATCTTCGGGGGCTGCCACGCGTGGGTATCGAGGATGGGCGGCATATTGCGCCTCCAAGGCCGCCGTCAACATCATGACGCAAGTGGCATCGTTGGAAGCCGATTCGATGACGAGTATCGTTGCCGTGGCACCGGGCATCATCGAAACGCGTATGCAGCGCATCATACGAGAGATGCCGGAAGACCGTTTTCCCGACGTGGACGATTTTCGGAAACTCAAGCAACAGGGAGAGTTGTTGCATCCGGTCGATGCCGCGATCGCGTTGGCGTGGTTGTTGCGCACGGCACCTTTGTCGTTGTCCGGACGCTTTTTGGATGCGCGGGGAGATGGCGTTTTGCGTGATAGGAATGGAGAAGGGGAAAGCGCTGTACTGCGTGCGAAGCAATGGTTCGACGTATTGGAAGCCGAGGCCTGACGGGTGGGGGGATGGACAAGGAGACGCATTGTCCGTTCAGGTATAACCTATTGGATATATTGATTAAATTGTCTAGTTCCCGTTCTTCCTGGTAGGGTGGGCGACTGTTCTTTCCTTTTCTCGATCGGGACGTGACGCTACGAATCGGCAGATGAGTGAGGCCAAGCAGGTTCAGATTTTTTCCGACGGATCATGTTTGGGGAATCCTGGTCCTGGGGGATATGGGGTCGTTCTGCTTTGGGGGGAGGCGCGCAAAGAACTGTCCTGTGGATATCGCCGAACGACCAACAATCGGATGGAGCTTCTTGCCGCGATCGAGGGGCTTCGTGCGTTGAAGCGTCCGTGCCACGTAACGTTGACGTCGGATTCTGAGTATTTGAGGCAAGGTATTACGCAGTGGATCCGGGCATGGAAAAAAAACGGCTGGCGGACATCGTCGAAGGCACCGGTGAAAAATGCGGATTTGTGGCGGCGACTCGATGAGCTGGCGGAGCGTCACACCGTGCAGTGGCGATGGGTGAAGGGCCATGCGGGGCATGTGGAAAACGAGCGGTGTGATACGTTGGCGCGCACGGCCGCGCAGTACCATGCCACCGAACGGGACATGGGGTATGAACAGGGCTGAGTTGGAGCGAAAGGCCCTTTACGTGGGGTGGTGTTCGAACCAAGTTGAGAGCCGCCTCGGAATTGGGGCAAGAGACATACAACCGCAGCGTCAAGGATTGACGAGGAGGTCGACGTGAGTGAACGGATGGTTCAATGCCGCAAACTAGGCAAACTATTGCCGGGGCTTCCGAAGCCGCCGTACCGAAACGCTCTCGGACAAAAGATCTATGAAGAGGTTTCGAAAGAGGCGTGGGACATGTGGCTGCACGAGTCGGTGCGCATCATCAACACCTATCGGGTGGATCTGGCGAGCAAGGAAGGGCAGCAGTTCATGCTCGAGCAGACCAAGGTATTCTTTGGATACGAAGAAGGCGATCTAGCGGCAACGGCCTGGACGCCACCTGCTTCCTGATCAGGACTGACCGACCAATTGGATAGGGATAAGAACGTCGCGAAGGAATTGCGCGGCCTGTTCTGGGGGCGTTGGATTGATATAAAACCCGGTGCCCCATTCGAATCCCGCCACCTGGGTGAGCCGGGGGATGATTTCCAAATGCCAATGAAATTCGTCGGGATGCGACCAGCGGCCGCCGGGAGCGACCCTGGGGCGTGTTTGGATCATGAAGTTGAAGGGTGGGTCGATCAGCGCAATGCGAAGCCCGAATAGTACTTCTTTGAGAATTCGCGCCATGCCATGCAGCAATTCTTCGGAAGCATCGATGAAGTCCGACTCGTGTCTTCGCGGACAAATATGTACCTCGAAGGGAAATCGTGAGGCATAGGGCGCGATCGCAACGAAGTCGGTGGTGGCTTTGACGATGCGGTCTTTTCGCGCAAGTTCTTCCCGAACGATATCACAAAGCAGGCAACGTCCCGTGGCCGTGCGATGAGCTTGAGCGCATTGGATTTGTTCGTTGACGAATCGTGGAACGATGGGAAGACCGATGATTTGCGCGTGACTATGTTCTTGAGAAGCGCCAGCGACCGAACCCCAGTTTTTGAAAATCTGCACATACTCGATGCGGACATCGTCCATCATGACGCGGGCGCGGTCTTGGTAGGCGGCTAGTACGCTGGCGATATGGTCCACCGATAGATCGCAAAGATTGGCGTCGTGGTCGGGGGTTTCGATCACGACCTCGTGCATGCCGATCCCGGTCATGGAATCGAAGAGGTTATCCATGTTGCGATCGAGCCGGGCGTTGATGCCGACGGCCGCGTATTTGTTGGGGACCACGCGAACGGTCCACCCGGGGGCATCGGGGGTGGATTCGGGGGAGCGGAACGCGAGCACTTCAGGGGGGGTTTCCCATTCGTGGCCGCTACAAAACACGCAAGGACCCGGTTTTCGTTCATTGCGAACGGAGCCGAAATCCGAGGGGCGTTTTCCGCGTTCCGTGGCGATGATGACCCATCCGCCATTGAGCGGATCTCTTCGAAATTCCGACACGCTAGCCAAGTGTTCCTGGTTGGGCGCCGGCTTGGAACATGAGTTCACGGGCTTGTTGCCCTCCCGATTCGGTGACTGGTTTCATGCCCCCTTCGATGAGGCGAACCTCGAAACCCTCTCGAAGGGCTTCGAGAACGGTCGCCTTGACACACACATCTTCGGCAAGGCCGCCTACCCAGAGGCGACGGATTCCGGCATCGCGAAGACGCTGGGCAAGACCGGTGCCGTCGAAGGCCGAATAGGCTTCTTGGCTTTCGGTTTCGGCTTTGCTGATGACGATGGTGTGGTTGGGAAGAGCCAGGTCGGGGTGGAATGCTGCGCCCGGGGTATGTTGGACGCAATGAACCGGCCACGGTCCTCCTTGGGGTTCGAAAGATACATGGTGAGGCGGGTGCCAATCCCGCGATGCGACCACCGCGATGCCCGTGGTGGCAGCGGCTTCGAGCCATCGGTTGAGCACGGGAACCACCGTATCCCCTTGCGGGATGGGCAACGAACCGCCGGGGCAGAAATCCACTTGCACGTCAACGAGAAGCAGGGCGTCGGATGGTTCGAAAGGCAGCGGCATGGTCTTCTCCTGACATGAATGGGTTGCGGTCATGCATCGAACGGTACGCCACGACACGGACCTAGTTTTTTTCAGCCCGTGACGTCAAAGCAACTCCAACTGGTGTAGGGCACTTCCGATCTGTTCGGAAGGTGGACATTGGGGGGATATGAGAAATGCATGCCAGCCCTGGGCCTTGGCAGCCGCCACATTTCCCAAAATATCGTCAAAAAACACGATGTTGGAAGCTTGATGGCCAACGGCTTGCTCGAAGCGCGCGTAGATCGATGGGTCCGGTTTCATGACCCCCATCAAGTGGCTAGCATGCTTTTCGTGAAGCAAGGCGAACGATGGAAAACGATCGGGATGGTTAAGCATCCATTGCCAGTGGTGGTTGCAGGTATTGGACAGGCATCCGAGCCGTACGTGGCGCTGATCGAGACGTTGGATGATATCGTGAATACCCTCGAATTCACCGAGCAACCAAGCTTGTGAAATGATTTCGGCTTCCGCGGCGGAGAAGCGACCTCCCAAGGCGTCGGCCCAGGCTTCGAACAGGCGATCGTCATCGATTTGGCCCAATTGCCAGCGTTCCAAAAGGTGCGAGGCTTGTTCCGGCCGCTCCGCGTGGGTGGCGGGTCGCCACGGAATTCCCGCGCGTTTTGCTGATTCACGGGTCGACCCACTCAGGCGCACGACTACGTTGCCAAGGTCAAACGTGACGATCCATGAATGGCGCTGCATGGTTTGCCGGATATCGACAGGGGCGGAATGTACAACAGCCGTCGAGAATCACCAATGGTGCGATGGAAGGCCATGCCACAGATTGGGCGAAAATGGGATGGTGGTCGTTGGTATTGGCTTGAAATCATGAGCCATCCTGTCCGGCGGTCTGTTCAATTGACAGGGTTCGAGCCCCCGACTACGTAACCCCATCGCACGATACCGCGCACTTCGGCTCGGTATCGTGGGTTCGTACCTCCTTCGAGGAGCGTGTCTTCATGGTTGAGACCTACGCACCGCTCTTGCTGATGTTTGCCCTCGCGTTCGTCGTGGTCATCGGCTTTTTCTTGGCGAGCCACTATCTGGGGCCGAAGAAGCCGTCTCCGGAGAAGATGATGCCCTTCGAGTCTGGCAATCCTTCGGAAGGGGCCAGTCATTTGCGCATGAGCGTGAAGTACTTCCTGACCGCCATCTCCTTTGTGGTGTTCGATGTGGAGGTGGTGTTTCTCTACCTCTGGGCGGTACACTTCAAGTCCTTGGGCGGGGCGGGGCTTCTGATGGCCGCGGCGTTTCTAGCCATGTTGCTGATCGGGCTGGTGTACGAATTGAGGAAAGGAGCGCTTGAATGGGAGAACTGACGAAGCCGACCTCGTCGCGGGTCATTCAGGCGGGTGAGTCTGGGTTTGCCACGACCAAGTTCAATGAATTGTTGGCGTGGGCGCGAAAGTACTCTCTATTCCAGTATCCATTCGTCACCGCTTGTTGCGCGATGGAGTTCATGGCCACCGCAAGCCCCCGCTACGATGTGGCTCGATTTGGCGCGGAAGCGCCTCGGTTTACCCCGCGTCAAAGCGATGTGCTCTGGGTCGTGGGAACCATCAGTCAGCGGCAAGCGCCCATCTTGAAACGCGTTTACGAACAAATGACGGAACCCAAGTGGGTGATCGCCTTTGGTACCTGCGCGTCGTGCGGTGGTTTTTACGACAATTACGCAACATTGGCGGGCATCGACAAAGTCGTGCCGGTCGATGTGTACATCCCTGGATGTCCGCCGCGACCGGAAGCGGTGCTCGACGGACTGCTTTTGTTACAAGACAAGATCGCGAGCATGGATACCACGCCCGGCGTGGTCAAACCACGTCACGATCCCGCTCAAAATCTGGTGAATCTGCGTCGAAAAACTGAGGATTCAGCAGGATAGCCCGGAGTACGGTGATGGCGAAAAAGCTTCTCGACATTCTCTCCGAGCGCTTTGGTAGTTCGATTGTATTGAGCACCCACGACCAATGCGGCGATGAGACCGCGGTGCTCGATGCGGCACATTGGCGCGAGGTAGCGACTTTTCTTCGTGACGATCCACGATGCAAAATGAACATGCTGGTGGATCTTTGCGGGGTCGATCATATATGGGACTCGCAGCGACTCGAGGTGGTGGCCCATCTCAACTCGTTGGAACTTGGGCATCGCTTGCGGATCAAGGCTCGCGTGGGAGATGAAGACTGCGAGGGAGCCGTGATCGACAGCCTGGTGCCCGTTTGGGTCGGAGCCAACTGGTTCGAGCGGGAAACGTTCGATATGTTCGGTATCCGCTTCGAAGGTCATCCGGATCTTCGCCGCATCTTGCTTTACGAAGAGTTTGAGGGGCATCCGCTTCGGAAGGATTATCCCGCCGCCAAAACACAACCGCTGGTTCCCTATCGGGAAGGTCCGGACGTGTTGGGAAAGCTTCCGCCCTTTGGACCGGATGAGGGGATGGTTTTCGGACGAAAACACCTCGATTATATGAAAGAAGAGGACTGATGGAACCGCTCGACCAAGTGGAAGACAACGCTCTCGAGCTACCATCCGACCCCATGCAACTGATGATGGGTCCTTCCCATCCTGCCATGCACGGGACGGTTCGCATCGCCGTGGAGCTGTCCGGAGAAGTCGTGGTCAAGGCCGATGTGCAAATCGGCTATCTGCATCGTGGATTCGAGAAAAGCTGTGAGCGCGGAACGTGGGCTCAGGTTTTCCCTTACGTAGACCGATGCAATTACTCCTCACCGATGCTCAACAACGTCGGATTCGCTCTCGCCGTCGAAAAGCTCAGCGGAATGCAGGTTCCCGAACGTTGCCAGTATTACCGAGTCATCCTCGGCGAGTTGGCGCGTATGGCCGATCATCTCGTTTGCAACGCGGCCATGGCCATGGAACTCGGCGCATTTACGCCGTTTCTGTGGTGGACCCGCGCTCGCGAGATGATTTACGACCTGTTCGAAGAAGAAACCGGAGCGCGCGTCACCCATTCCTTCTGCCGCATCGGCGGTATGGCCTATCCGCCTACGGATACCTTCCAAGAACACGTGCTCGCCATCCTCGACAAAGTGCTTGCCGCCAGCGATGAAGGGATTTCGTTGCTCGAAACCAATCGCATCTTCATGGATCGAACCATGGGAGTCGCGCGCATCAGCCCCGAGGAGGCCATCGCTTTCGGATGGACCGGACCTTGCCTGCGCTCGACGGGGGTGCCGTACGACATCCGAAAAGCCCACCCGTATCTCGTCTATGACCGGTTCGATTTCGATGTGCCCGTGGGCCACGAGGGAGACAACTACGATCGGTTGATGGTTCGTGCCGAAGAGATTCACCAAAGCGCTCGGATCATTCGTCAAGCGGTCGAGCAGATGCCGAAAGACGGACCGATCAACCTATACGATGCTTCAGCCGTTTTGCCTCCCAAACCGCAAGTATACACCACCATCGAAGCAACGATTCACCACTTCAAAATGATCATGGAGGGGTTGAAAGTCCCGAAAGGTGAAGCGTATGGCTATACGGAAGCGGCCAATGGTGAGCTTGGTTTTTACGTGATCTCGGATGGAAGCGGCACTCCGTACCGCGTTCGAATACGTCCACCTTCCTTCGCCATTGTTGGTGGGCTGGGCAAATTGATCACTGGGCAGATGGTTCCGGATATCATTCCAACCTTCGGCTCGATGAATATGATCGGAGGCGAGTGCGACCACTGAGCGATCCGTGGACGCTGGGGAATTACGCATGCCGACCTTCAAGATCGATGGCAAAGACGTCCCGTTCGAAGCTGGTGACACCATCATGCGTGCCGCCTATCGCGCGGGTATCGATATCCCGTATTACTGCTGGCACCCAGGACTGAGTGTCGCCGCTAACTGCCGAATGTGCTTGGTGGAAATCCTTCCACCGCCCGGCAGACCACCCATGCTCCTGGATGTCCTCGAATTCGACCGAACCACCGGGCAGTACGTCAATACACGAAAACCCAAACTGCAGCCCGCGTGCCAGGTGCCCGTCACCGAAAATATGGAAGTGCTCAGCGACACCAGCGAACACGTCAAACGCGCGCGACACGCCGTCCAAGAATTCTTGCTGCTCAATCACCCCGTCGATTGCCCCATATGTGACCAAGCCGGTGAATGCAAACTGCAAGATTATTGGCTCGACCATATGCGCACCCCCAAGCGCATGCCCGATGAATTGATCCACAAACCCAAGGCCGTCTCCTTCGGTCCTACCATCGTCTACGATGCCGAACGATGCATCATTTGCACGAGATGCGTCCGCTTCTGCGAAGAAGTAGCCAAAGACCCGGTCCTGAGCGTGAGAGAACGAGGCAACCTCAACGAAATCACCGTCTCTCCAGGGCGAGAACTCGATCATCCCTATACGTTCATGACGGAACTTGTTTGTCCTGTCGGCGCGTTGACCACCAAGGATTTCCGCTTCAAAGCTCGCGTCTGGTTTTTGCGCTCCGCACCGTCGATCTGCCAGGGATGCGCCACAGGCTGCAATGCATGGCTCGACTTCGACCCGCGTACACAACGCGCCTACCGCTATCGTCCGCGGGACAATGAGAGCGTCAACAGCTATTGGATGTGCGATGAAGGCATGCTCAGCTATCACGCCACCCACGACGCGCGCGCAACTCAGATCCGTGTCGGCGGCAAACACACACTCGCTGCCAAGGCGATCGAAAAAGCAGTCGAACTGATCAAAAATGCGCCCAAAGACAAATCGGCCGTCGTGTTGAGCGCGCAACATAATTGCGAAGATAACTTCGCGCTCGTCACGCTCGCCCGCGCCATGGGAATTCAAGCTTGGTTCCTCATCGGAAAGCCTGAAGGGCAGGGCGATGACATCTTGCGTCATGTCGATAAGAACCCCAACACGGCAGGGGCTCGCGCGGTCGCGGAACGGGAACTCAAGGGTATCGAAGAACTGACCCGGGCCGTGGAAGACGGTTCCATCAAGCATCTGATCGTGATGGGAAGCGTCTGGCCCGCCGACGCCGATTCGCTCCTCGACAAACTTACGTCTCTTGTGGTGATCGGTGGTTGGCAGGGCGCTCTTCACGAGCATGCGGAGGTTTTTTTGCCCGCTAGCTCATGGGCGGAAACCCACGGCATTTATGTCAATGCCAAGGGCATGGCCCAGGAGAGTCGACGCGCTTATCCTGGAGCCGACGATTGCCAGCCAGGTTGGAAGTTCGTTCGTGAAGTATGCGTAGGGTTGGGACACGAACCGGCCTGGAATTCCCTTTCTTCGCTGCGGGAGGCAATGCCCAAAGCCTGCCTGCCCAAACCTGAAATAAACGTCTCGGCTTCGGCCGATCATCACGCGAATGCCAACGAGACAGCCGCCGATAAGGCTGCTGCCTCCACGGATTCCTGAGGGCGAGAGCATGACCATCGTCGAGCTGATCTTCACGCTCCTTAAGATCGCGTTCATCCTGGTGTTCTGCCTGGCCTTCGCCGGGGCATTGACCTGGAATGACCGTCGAATGAGTTCGATGATGCAAGACCGCATCGGACCCAATCGAGCGCGATTCTTTCTTCCGCCAACCCTTGCCCGAGGCATGTTTGCGGGTCCTGCCCTGCTGGCCGCCGCTGGTATCGGTGCCTGGGGCTGGCTTACGTCGTTTCCCGATACCGTCGCTGGTGCGCTTCGGATGACGGAACGCATCTTGCTCACCGCGGAGCTTTCCGTTTTCATCACCTGGACCGTACTCGCGATGCTGACGACCTGGGCCGTTCGTCGCGGCTCCAGCAATGCTTTGGAAGCGTTTCTTGCTGAGCAAGTGCGCGACCCTCGACGTGTCTTCTATCTCGGATTGGTCGCTCATATCGCGGTATTCGTGCTTCGGTATGCCCTGCGCGGCACCGAATGGGCGGCTTCGATCAAGCCTGCGTTGTTTCTTGCAGCGCCCTCGGTGTTGGCGTTGCTCATCGCCGCTTGCGGCCTGCTAGCCGCTTCGAAAGTCCCGAAGGAAGGCTTCAAGCTTCGGGTGATCGGCTTGCTTCACACCATGGCCGACGGCATCAAAATGATTTGGAAGGAGGACTTCATGCCCAAACGGGGCGACCGCCTCCTTCATTCGATTGGGCCCATGCTCGGTATGTTCCCACCGTTGGTCGTCATGGCGGTCGTACCTTTTGGCGATGTATTGTGCTTTGCCAAAAACGCGGAAGGCGGCATCCAGTGGACACAAATTCTGCCTGTGGTATCGCGCGACGGAGTTTGCGCCGAGGCAGGAATCCCTATGCAAATCGCTAACTTAGACATCGGCATCCTCTTCATCTTTGCGGTGTCCGGCATCGGGATTTTGGGCGCTGCCATCGGTGGATGGGCAAGCGATAACAAGTATTCCCTTCTCGGTGCCCTTCGCGCCGCCGGTCAGCTCGTGTCCTATGAAATCACCCTTGGCATGACGTTGATCGGGTTGCTCATGATCTATTCGACGTTCCGGCTCGATGACATGGTGCGGTGGCAAGGAAACAACGCGTGGGGCGTGTTTGTCCAACCGCTAGCTTTTTTCCTGTTCTTCATTGCCGCGACCGCGGAGACCAAACGGATACCTTTCGATTTGCCGGAAGGAGAGAGTGAAATCCTTGGCTACTTCACCGAATACTCGAGCATGAAGTTCGGCATGTACTTTTTCTCGGAGTACATCGAGGTGGTCACCTCCTCGGCCGTGATGATCACTCTGTTTTTTGGCGGCTGGAATCTTCCCTTTTTGCATCGGGATGGCTTGACCATCGCCATTGGCGATGCGGTGTTGCTCAAGCACGCCATGACCCATGGCTCGGTGGTGGCCTTGCAGGTCGTCGCTTTCTTCCTCAAAGTGGCGGCTTTCGCCTGGCTACAAGTGGTGGTGCGCTGGACCTTGCCGCGCTTCCGCTATGACCAACTCATGAAAATGTGCTGGCGGATGCTTTTGCCCCTATCCATTGCGAACGTGTTTGTGACCGCGATCCTCTTGCTCATCATCGATAACGCGAGTCTCATGGCGAAAAACGCTCTCGGCGTGGCCGCGGATCTCACCCAACTCACCACGATGATTGCTTTTGTGGTGGCCATCGTTGCCATGGCTCGATGGTTGCTCGCACCGGCGAAAAAGCATCGCGTCGTGCTCACCTCCACCGCGAAAATGGTAGCGGAACAGGGAGGCACCAGGCACTCCCCCATGCAAGCGTGATCGAAGCAAACGCATGGCTGACCATGCGCACGAAAGGGACACCCAATCACCATGGCTGACCCCAAAAAATCAGGTGGAGGAATCGTCGGGAAGAAAACCCGACGAACACCACGGACCCTTGGCGTTCAAGCGTATATCCCCGAAACAGCCAAAGGAATGAAAGTGCTGATGAAGCACTTTTTCCAGAACACCAAGGAACTCATGCTCGGGCAACGCAACGACCCCGTGCTCGAAGCGTTGGATGATGGCATCAATACCATCTCCTATCCGGAACAAAAGCGACCCTACCCATTGCGTAACCGAGGCCTGCATCGTCTCACGGTCCGGGAGGATGGGTCGCCCCGCTGCGTGGCCTGCCTCTGCTGTTCTACCGCCTGCCCGGCGCAATGCATTTTCATCGAACCGGCGGAGTATCCGGAAGGGCATGAACGACGCGGCTACGAGCGTTATCCCGCCCGATTCGTGATCGATGAACTCCGATGCATCTTCTGCGGCTTCTGTGTCGAGGCATGTCCCTGTGATGCGATTCGCATGGACACAGGTGAACACGCCGTGCCCTATGACTCTCGCGACCAATTCCTTTTCGACAAGGACCTGTTGCTATCGTTCACGGGGCGAGATGGCACGCGTAAGAATATCAATCCGCGTCATGAGCCAGGCGATCCCACACATCCGGGAATCACCCGACTCAAAAAACACTGAAGGCTCTCGCCGGGGCCACCGGACCCCATCTGCCTCACCGCTCCTCGTCGATATCCCAATAGGGATTACGGACCGCATGAGTAGTCATTGAACACCATTCGATCCAATTCCTCGCAAGTCGCTGACTGTATGTCGTTTTTCATGAGGTCGCAGGTGTCGGCGCAGTCCTTGAGCGCCGAGGTCGAGAATTTTTTAGATGATTCCTGTACCGATTTGGACATCTCATGTTTGCAATGGTCAGCGCTGTTGAATCGACCCTTGTAATGGACGGAGTCGCAGGCAAACCCTTTGTCACAGGATATCGCGTAAGCTGCGTTGCAGCGCGCGATGAAATCCGATTCCGCGCTTTCCTGAGAATCATCATCGGAACCGCATCCCGTACCAATCACTAGGAGCAGAAATGCTATTGTGCGTCGCATGGGCCTCCGTAGTTGGGATTATCGACACATCCCGAATTCGCAGGTGAGATCGCCGGGACAGGCTGCGCCGTTCGCCATGATCCCGCATAGATAAATGCAAAAAGTCAATCCACTGGCTTGCTTACAACTGCCCACCGCTTCTGGTGCCCCCGTCTTGCAATCCTCATCGTTTTGACACGGGGGAGAACAATACGCGCTCGTATGCTCGCCGGAGATACAAGCCGCCCCATGAAGACATTCCAGTTCCGTCGCACAGGATTGGCCGGTGTTTTTCGAAGCCGCCAAAGAAGATTTCTCCACGCAAAATTGGGAGTCCGTACACACCAAGCCGTCGGGGCACTGTCCGGGATTGAGCCCACAACCGAGGACGCAGGTGGAGGTGACGGGATGACAGATTCCTTTGCCACTCGCGGTGTTTTCGCAATCATCGTGGCTTGTGCAAGCATGGCTGCACAGGCCCCCTTGCGGTTCGGGAACATGGCTTTGACAATGCAGCCCCGGCAAGCATTCGGCCGTGGTGGTGCATGGTTCATAAAGGCCGGTCGAACCTGAGCCGGTTTGTCCCGCCATCCCTGCCGATCCTGCGATTCCCGCCGACCCCGCCGCGCCGGACTGACCTGCCGCGGCTCCGAAACCACCCACGGCACCTTGTCCGGCTTCGCCACCATGGCCGCCTGGGGTGCCGTTTTCACCCCCATGCCCACCGCCAGGCTCGGCATCTGCCCCGTTCCCCGACGCCCCCGCGCTTGCGGGACTCCCGTCGGGTTCGGTCGTGCATCCGAGCAGCAACCATGACCCAACGCTAATCCACCGGAAATACTTCACCCACATACCCTCAGGATACGTCGGGCAGAACGTATCGGGCAATTGGCTCCGACTTATTTTGTTTTGGTACTCGTGAAGAGGGTGCGAATCGTCATGCAAGCGGAAAATCGGCAAGGCGACGTCCAAACGCGGCGTTCAGGAATAAATCGACCCACCAAAACACGTCATGCCGATCCACTTCCCGCTGAAGCTTTCGAATGCGACGCTTTCGTTCGGCGGCAGGCATGTGAAACGCTTGCCGAAGGGCATCCGCGGTGGCTTCGATGTCGTTGGGATTGACCAACAAGGCTCCCTGCAGTTGCCGGGCAGCGCCGGCAAATTCACTGAGAATGAGCACGCCTGACTCGACACTACAAACACAATACTCTTTGGCAATGAGGTTCATGCCGTCTTTGAGAGGTGTCAGAAGTGCGATCTCACTCGTGCGGTAATAGGCGAGTAATTCATGCCAGGAAAGGGCACGATAGATATAGTGGACGGGAGTCCAGCCCGCGGTCGTGAATTTTCCATTGATTTTACCTACGAGTTGCTCGATCGTTCTGCGTTGTTGACGATAATCCCCCACGTTGACCCGGCTCGGCACCACCACCTGCACGAACGTAAGCTGCCGATGCAACTCCGGAAAACGCTCCAGCGCGTTGCCAACCGCACGTAATCGTTCGGGAATTCCTTTTGTATAGTCGAGTCGATCGATGCCGAGCACAATCTGTCTTTTGGGAAGCAATTCATGAATATACCAGGCCTGCTCAGCCACCGGAGCCGAAGCCGCTTCCGACGCAAAGCGTTTGGCATCGATTCCGATGGGGAAGTGACCCACGAGAACCTGTCTTTCTCCCACCCGAATCGCTCCGAGGTATCCTCGCCCAACGTGTTGGACTCCCTGAAGGAGGCTGCGCACGCATTGGATGAAATTGCGACGGTCTCGGGCGGTTTGAAACCCAATGAGATCGTAGGCCAACAGGGCTTCGAGGATCTGCTTGCGCCATGGTAATTTGGAAAAAATATCCACCGCGGGAAAAGGGATATGCAAGAAAAACCCGAGGCGACGCTTCACCCCCTTTTCTCGAAGCATACTTCCCAAACACATCAAATGATAGTCCTGGACCCAGACGTAATCCTCTTGGGTGGTAGTCTCCAACACCGTTCGGGCAAATCGCTGGTTGACCTCCTGATACTTTCGCCAATGAGCCGGTTCGAACCGACAATGACCCACCAGGTCATGAAATAATGGCCAAATCGTTTCATTGGAAAAACCATGATAATACCCTTTTTCGTCCTCCGCCGTCAGCGGCACGGGAAGCAATTGATAACCCGCTTGCGCGGATGTTGCCTTCACCTTGTCCAGCGCCTCCCTATCATCCGTGCCCGGCCAACCAATCCACACGCCTCCACGATTGCGAAGAACCGGCGCCAACGCCGTCACCAATCCTCCTTCTCCCGGACGCGCCGCCCATTGTCCCTTCTCATCTCGCCCCAATACGATCGGAAGTCGATTCGATACCACCACCAATCGTCGAAAATCCCGCGAGCCATTCATGTAATTCCCCCAACCTTTCCATAGGTTGGCATCCTCGCCCAACGTTGTAGCCAGGCCAATACCGCTTCACAATCAGCTAGTGTGCCCAAGGCGCAGGTCTCCCCATAACCCACGTGAATCCCAATACCCCCAAACCCCTGAGCGACCTCGAAAGCGTCTTCGTCAGTCCTGTCATCGCCGACATAGACCACGAAAGCTCCTGCCGCCTGCTGATTCACCCACTCCTTGAGGGCTTGTCCTTTGTCGGCGGTCGTGACGCGGATTTCCACGCCTCCATCGAAAGCATGAATACGAAGTCCGGCGGTATCCGCAAGAGCCGTCCAGACGGAATATACTGTTTTTTCTAGGCTTTTTGCCTCTTCGGACTCCATGCCTCGCGTGTGAAAAGCAAGCGCCGAAGGCTTGTTCTCCAGCCTGGCGCCATGACCAAGAGCTTCCACGGCCCGTCGTGCGCTCAGCAGGTTTTCCGATTGCATCGCCGTAAGACGCCGCGTCCAGGTTTCCCCATCGGCTCGCTGCCCCTCGAAGCCATGGCTTCCCACCCAGGTGAGGCCCGCACCCTCCGAAAGCCGCAACAGCTTCTTCAAATCCCGCAACGGACGGCCCGAGATGATCGCCAGTTTCGTGTCGGTTCGCGAGGCAAGGGCCTCGAGCGCTTGCACCACGCCAGGCAAGGGAAACGCTTGCCTACGGTCCACCCGAAAAGGCGCCAAGGTGCCATCGTAGTCCAGAGCCAGAAGACGATGCGGACTGGCATCTAGCATGGTCCAAAACGTAGGTAATCCTGCAATCATTTCGAAGATGGCTCTTGGGGAAAGCCAGGATGGTCAAGCAGGGCGAGCACACCGCGAAGCGGTGCCAGAACCCAGCGAGGACGACTGTTCAGCTCGTAATTGATTTCATAAAGAGCTTTTTCGAACAAAAACAATTCGAGAAGATAGGAAAATGCCTCTTGGTTGTCAGGCACCAACCCGCGGCCCCGGGTCACGGCTCGATAACCCTCCAAATACGATTGCCTGGCCTCTTGCTCCCACGCTCGGACAATCCCTTCGAGTTGCACCGCATGTCCGAGACTTGCCGATATCTCTGCCAATGCCACGATGGCCGCATAATTGAAGGAGCGAAGCATTCCTGCCACGTCGCGCAGCGGTGAATGCTTCTCTTCGAGAGTTCCCTCGGGTCGAGCCATCTCCCCCTCGAAGTCGATGATATAAGCATCCCCCCGGGAAAGGAGAACCTGGCCAAGGTGAAAATCCCCATGAAAACGACAACATAGGCCTTCACAGGGATGCGGCGCCTCCCGTTCGAGACGCTCCAACAGCTCCCGCTTCCTTTCCACCAAACGTTGTGCATAGGGCAGCGCGCTTTCGTCAAGACGATGTAGCGATGCCTCCACCGTATCCACGGTTCGAATCGCATCCTGCCGCACGAAAGAAGCCCAACGAAAAACGTCCTCGCCGGTCATGGGTCGAGGCGAAAACGCGGGATCCGCCGTGGGTCGAGACAAGGCCAGATGCAGTTGTCCCGTCCTTTTCCCAAGGTTTTTGGCGAATGGCGCGTAGGCCCCATGCCGCTCGGTCGGTTTGCCATGACCCTCTTCGTCGGCCAATCGCGCTTCCACATAGTGTTCGAGATAATTCGACGTATAACTCCAGGCGTCTCCTTCATTGGGAATGTAGCCCACCAGAATCCCGATGGTCTGGTTTTCCCCATCGATATCTGAAAGCTCCACATGACCATGAACCGGTGCGGTGTTGGGAAAAGGAGAGGATTCCGTCAGATACCTGCCAATTTCCACCTCACTGCGGCCACGTCGCTGTAACCTACGGTAACTCTTGTAGATTTGCAAGGAGCCGAGGCGTACGGAGGTATGGCTTTGTTCGACATCGAGAGGCTCGACCTGCGCTGGCTGCAGGTGGACGGGTGATTGGTAAGCTGCAGTGGCAAGGAAGCGGAGTGTGCCCCCCGCGAGGGTAAGATGCTCGGCTCGATCGAAAGCACTCGACATTTGCAAGGCAAATTGCGGGTCCAGGTAGGCATCACAAACCACTCCGATTCTTGGACCTCTGCGAATTTTGGCCAGAATTCGGGCGGGCGCCGATTGTTTCACCGATTCCGCTTGCTCGTCCCACAATACGGCGAGAGGTAATGAATATCGTTGGGGAGCCTGGTTCTGCACTTCGACACGGACAATCGCCCAGAGCCATTCGCCGGGTCCTGTTTCCCACACTCGATCGAGGGTAGCTTGGATTGCCAGGATAACGCTCCCCTTGGCCTGAAACCAGCGTTGTCGATGAAGAAAATCCCCAAGGATATCATGGAAAACAGGGCCGAGGACGTCGTCCACCCGGGCCTGCCTTCCGATGACCAAAAAGGGTAAATCGGGTCTGTCGGGCATGGGCAGAGGCGGTTGATGCGGCGAGGAAAGCCGAAACCAATAGTAGCCATAGGCGGGTAAGGTGAGCAGATACGGCAGTTGCCCAATGCGAGGGAAGGTGGAACCTCCGAGCAATTCCACCGGATACCGCCCCACATGCTCATGAAGGTCCAATTCGACCGCCTGGGCTGAAGCAGAAAGATTGAACACGCATAACAGCAGTTCTTCGTCGTGGTGCCGAAGATAGGCCAGGATATGGTGATTGGATGGATAAAGCAGGTGCAAACCACCCCGCCCGAAGGCTCGATGACGCCTACGGACGGCGATGATCGCCCGCATCCAATGGAGCAAGGAGGTTGGCGTTCGCTCCATCGCTTCGACATTCACCGCGGGATAGCCGTAAATCGGATCCGATATCACTGGCAGGTAAAGCTGTTGGGGGTCGGCTCGGGAAAAGCCTGCATTTCTGTCCGAACTCCATTGCATCGGCGTACGAACCCCGTCCCGATCACGAATATATACGTTGTCTCCCATGCCCAACTCATCCCCATAATAAAGGATGGGCGTACCGGGCATCGATAGCAATAGAGCATGCAATAGCTCGATTTTGCGTCGATCGTTATCCATGAGAGGAGCCAATCGACGACGAATCCCAAGGTTCAAGACCATGGTGGGGTCTTTGGCGTAATGGGCTACCATGGCTGCCCGCTCTTGTTCCGTCACCATTTCCAACGTCAGTTCGTCGTGATTGCGCAGAAAAAGGGCCCATTGGCAAGAGTCGGGGATGGCGGGAGTCTGGCGCAAGATATCTGTGATGGGGGCGCGGTCCCCCTGGGCCACGGCCAGGTAGATTCGTGGCATGAGGGGAAAGTGAAAGGCCATATGGCATTCATCCGCATTCCCGAAGTAGTGAATCACGTCCTCGGGCCATTGATTGGCCTCGGCCAGCAGCATACGATTGGAATAATGGGCATCGACCTCGGCCCGGATCTGACGAATCACCGCGTGGGTTTCCGGCAGGTTTTCGCAATTCGTTCCTTCACGCACGCATAAATACGGAATCGCATCGAGTCGAAGCCCGTCGACCCCCATATCCAACCAGAATCGAAGCACTTTGAGAACGGCCCGCACGACTTTCGGATTGTTGTGGTTGAGATCCGGTTGATGGGAGAAAAATCGATGCCAATAATACTGCCCCGCCACCGGATCCCACGCCCAATTGCTTTGCTCCGTATCCTTGAAAATGATCCGTACCTCCCCCAGCCGATCATCCCGGTCGCTCCATACATAATAATCCCGGCGCAATGACCCCGGTTGTCGCGCGTCCAAAAACCAAGGATGCCTGTCCGACGTATGGTTGATGACCAATTCCGTAATGACACGCAACCCACGACGATGGGCCGCACGGACAAATGCCTTGAAGTCCCGCAGCGTCCCGTAACGAGGATGAACATCGAAGTAATCTGCTATGTCATAGCCATCGTCCCGAAGGGGGGAAGGATAAAAGGGAAGAAGCCAGATCGCCGTCGCCCCAAGCTCTTGGATATAGTCGAGCTTCGCCGAAAGACCCGGAAAATCGCCAAACCCATCCCCCTGACTGTCAAAAAAACCTTTGACATGAAGATGATAGATGATGGCGTCCTTGTACCAGAGAGGATCGTCAACAAGCATGGTAAATCGATACACGTAAAGGTGAATTCGATAGACGGATTCAATGGTTTTGCCCGTCGATCGAATTCACTCACCATAATACGCAAGTACCTGTTTGAATACCCCTATAATTATTCTGTAATTTCAATAGGTTATCCTGTTGGCATGGGCAATCGTTCTTTGGGGGGCTTGGGGATGGTTCGTGCAAATCCCTATCGAAGGCTTTGGGTTCCATGCTATCGTGGGCGGTATGGGTATGGGTTTCGCTTCCTCCGCAGGTAAACGTGCGAGCGCTTGGGTGGTTCCGCTTGTGGTGATGATGCTCGGCTGTGGCAGTTCGAGCGAGCAAGGAGCCTCTCCGGTTACGGGTCCCGACGAGGGGACTGGGGGCAACGGTGCGGCCGGGCAGGGCCATCACGAAGGCACGGGTGGTGCCGCGGCCAATGGTTCCGGCGGATCGTCTACCGGGGGGGCCGGCGCTCATGGGGCGGTGGGTGGTTCGGGGGCCGAGGCGGGCTCCGGAGCCAACGGTGGGCAAACAGGCTCGCCATTCACCTATGGGTTGAACCTTGGCTATTACAATCCCCAACTCAATGATAGCGAGGAATCGCAACTCGGTCTCGCCGCCGGAGCCAACTCCCATCGCCACAAACTCACCGAGCCATTTCTCGACCGATGGGGTGACGATATCCACGTCCAAGAACTCTCCGGTATGCTGCAAGCCGGAGAACAGGATCTCGTTTGCTTCCTCGTCGGCGCGTCGGAAGCTCATTCGACCGCTCCCGCCGGGTCCGCGGATTGGCAACGGGAGCATTATTCTCCCAACAATCTCTATGAGCCCATCTTCACCGACAACGGACAAGTGAATCCGAACAATCCGTGGGCTGCTTTCGTCGCTCGGGTGGTCACCACCTACAGTCCTTATATCCACACCTGGGAAGTATGGAACGAACCGGATCAAGTGGGGGGCCATTGGCAAGCCACGTCATCGTGGGATACGCAGCCTCCGAATCCCTCGGATCTCATCTGGTGGAACGATACAATTTTCGCGTATATTCGCTTGCTTAGAGTTACATGGGAGGTTGTCCACCATCTCGATCCCCAAGGGAAAGTGGCCCTCGGAGGGATTGGGTATCCCTCGTTTCTCAATGCCATCTTACGTTATACCGACGAGCCGACCAGCGGCAAGGTGGATGCGGACCATCCCCGCAAAGGCGATGCCTACTTCGATGTCGTCAGCTTTCACTATTATCCTATCTTCTCCAACGGCAACTCCGATGCGGGCGCGAAAGGTCTCCTTCACTTGTACGACCAGCTACAAACGCAACTCGAAAAGGCGGGGGTATCTGGTAAAACGTTTATCGTAACCGAGTCGGGAGCACCCCGGTTTGCCGTCGATGGCCGCCCTGGCGGCAAGGATTACGCCGCAAATTACTTGATGAAAGCCATGGCCCTGGCGCAAAACGCGGGAATCGATCGTATCGATTGGTTTATTTTGGGCGATTCCGCGGATCCGGGAGCCTCTTCCAGCCCGTTCGATTATATGGGCTTATACGAAAATCTCATGAATATCAGTGAGCTGGGGCAAGCTATCCTGACCGATACCGGAGTCGCTTATGCCACGTTGGGCGGTTTGCTGGCCGGTGCCCACTCCGATCCCGTCGCTACCCAAGCGCTTGGTTCTCCAAGCTCGGTGGCATTGCGTACCAAACAGGGAGACCGCGCCTATGTCGTATGGGCTGAAACCACGGCAGGCGAGGGAGCAAGCGCCACCATCAGCGTACCTGCTTCCCACGATGTGACTGTGTATCGCTGGGATTATTCGAAAACGAAAAAGACGCAGACCCTGTCGCCCAACGGGGGTGCCGTGGTGGTGGACATTTCGTCGGCTCCTTCGATTCTGATCACGCCGATGCCTGTCCCATGAGCCTGCTCATCGCAGGAATCCAACTAATTTCTCTGCTTCTGTCACGATAGGGTCGGCCAGGGCGGCGGCTCGGACGGCCCCTTGACGCAATTGATCGTCGATTTGCGATGGATCGGCGAGGTGTTGTCGCATGCTTTCGGCAATCGGGGCGAGTTTATCGATGACCAATTCGGCCAGCGCTTCTTTGAAAGCGCCAAACCCGCTGCCCCCATGTTGGGTCAAAACCTCCTTTGGCTCGCATTCGGCCAGCGCGGCATAGATCCCCACGAGATTCCTTGCTTCCGGCCGGTTTTCCAATCCCTCGGGCTCGGAGGGCAAAGGTTCCGAGTCGGTTTTTGCCCGACGAATTTTGGCTGCAATCGTGTCCGCGTCGTCGGTGAGATTGATGCGTGATTGGTCCGAGGAGTCGGATTTACTCATTTTTTTTGTGCCATCGCGCAAGCTCATGACCCGTGCGGCGGGGCCCAGGACCATGGGCACGATGGGTGGGAAAAACTCGACGCCGTAATCATGGTTGAACTTTTGGGCGATATCGTTGGCCAATTCGAGATGTTGCCGCTGGTCATCGCCAACGGGTACGTGGGTGGCTTTGTATGCCAACACATCCGCGGCCATCAGCACCGGGTAGGTATACAGACCCGCGGAAGCGCTATCGCGGTTTTTCCCTACTTTATCTTTGAATTGCGTCATTCGATTGAGCCAGCCGATACGGGCCACACATTCGAATATCCACGCCAACCGCAAATGCGCGGTCACGGCGGATTGATGGAACAAAATCGAACGTGTGGGATCGACGCCACAAGCGAGCAGCGCAGCGGCCATTTCCCGCGTTTGGGTCAACAGCGACTCCGGGCTCTGCCACTGCGTGATCGCATGCCAGTCCACCACACAATACAGACAGTCATATTCGTCTTGAAGGCCCACCCAATGGCGAATGGCGCCCAGGTAATTGCCGAGGGTCGGCACGCCCGACGGTTGGATACCGGAAAAAATTCGGTGCTTGGTCATGGCAGGCGTGATGCGAAACGATGGCAGTGGTGTCAAGGCGGAGTTGCTTGTGGCGAATTCGGAATGGGAAACCCGGGGTTCCGTTTCGGAACAATCGCGGTCCGCGCCTCGGATGGGCAAGCAAGCCGAGCGTCCTTTTGGGGACCATGGTTGACACATCGACGACTTGCGCCCCATCTTCCCGTTCTCATGGAACGCATCGCCATATACGGAAAAGGCGGCATTGGAAAGTCTGTCGTCGCAACCTCTCTCAGTGCCCATTTCGCGAGCCATGGAAAACGGGTTCTTCATATCGGCTGCGATCCGAAACACGATTCCGCCATTCGTCTGATGGATGCGGACCAGTCGATGACGACGGTTCTCGATGCGTTGGTGGCGAATCCCAATTTATCGTCGACCGAGGCATTTCTTCGAATTGGAAGGCATGGGGTCCATTGTTGTGAGGCTGGAGGTCCGGCTCCTGGCGTGGGGTGTGGGGGAAGGGGTGTGGCGCGGACGCTGGAATTGCTCGATGAACTCGAGGTCATGGAGCAAGGTGACTATGATACGGTGGTTTTCGATGTGCTCGGCGATGTGGTTTGCGGGGGGTTTGCGGCTCCTTTGCGCCAGGGATTCGCTCAAAAAGTCCTCATTGTCTTGTCTGAGGAGCCCATGGCGCTATTTGCCGCCAACAATATTTCCAAGGCGATTCACACGTACCATGAAAACGGTGTCGTGTTGGCGGGTTTGGTAGCCAATCTTCGTACGCCGAGTGCCGATCGCGGCCTCATCGAACGGTTCGCGCAACGACTCGGAACTTCGAACCTGGCGTTCATTCCTCGTGACCCTCTCATCATCGCCGCGGAGCGAGAGCGAAAGACAATCGTCGAGTATGCCCCCGCGTCTCCCACGGCGCTCGTTTTCGCTGAATTGGCCGAAAAAATCCAAAAGATAGTCCCCGAGACGGTACCGCTTCCCACGCCTCTCGATGACGATGCCTTTTTTGAGTTCATTCGCGGATGAACGTTCGTTATCGGCCATCCGGTCGACTGGCAGGGGAGCCGTCGAGGACCACCCGCTTGAGTTCGACCTGCTCTTCCAACCCGGAGTCGTATCGGACCCAAAGCTTTCGTGGGCCGGGGGTGGGGGTCGACGCCGCGGCGGTGGAGGATGAACTTGCGGCCGGAGCCGGAGCGGGTTCGCAATCTGAGATCGTGGCGGTGCGTGGTCCTTGAAGTCCACGCACTTGCACCGTCTGTCCCACCCATAGAGTCGTACTGCAGATCTTTCGGCAGCGAGCGATGCGGCACGCCGTACCGGGACTGCATTCGGCATCCGTGGCGCATGGTTTTTGGATTGGCTGGTCCGGGCGGCCGCAACCCAACACGAAAAGTGCAAAAAACAACAGGTTGTGGCAGGACGTCATGGGCATACCCTCTGCGTTATCGTCGTGAAATGGTGATGCGGCCAACTTTCTTAGCGACGGTCTGCAAACATTCGGATTCGTAACAAATCCAAAATCGTTTGCCGCCCTCCTTGCTGAGTGAAAAGCCGTGGCTACATTTCACTTCCACCATGTACGTCGATTTTCTCACCTTGATCGTCCCGCTTCTTTTGCTCACCACCCTGGTGCTCCAAGTGGTGGCAACGAAACGTGTGCGTCGGGACATTTCTTTCGAACCGGCGCAGCGACGCGCTCAGCTATGGCTCATTTGGCTCGTTCCGGTTTTCGGTGCAGCCCTTGTGCTTGTCGCGATGCAGGATGAACCCGACACTCGTGAGGTCGATCGTCAAAGCCAATCTTCCGATTCATGAACATCGACAATGCGTCAGTTTGGTCCGCCGCGATATGTTGATGGTGTGATCAATCGACGTATTTGTATCGTCATTGAGCAATGGCGCCTCGGTAGACCCAGCCTTCCCGTTCACCGAACTTGACCTTGTACCAACTGTCTTTTTTCGACAGAAGTTCCACGCGAGTTCCGCGAACCAAACGGGATATCACTTTGCCGTTTTTGGGAGCGTCGCGAACCAGGACCGAGTCATAGACGATCTGGGCGGAGCCCATGGATTCGGTGGGGACTGGTTCGGGTCCTTCCGCGACCCGGAAATCTCGTTCGGGTTCATCGGATTGCATGTCTGCATCGATGATTTTTCCCGGGGGGAAGAAAAAGGCAGAATAGAACACAGTGTATCGCCGCTGGTCATGGCGCATGCCGTCGAGCTTGATGCGACTGGCTTCTTCGTTGGCGCACGACAAGATGCCCTGGACGGTGGAATGGGGGATGGTGGTGGATTTGCCTTGGAGGACGACAGTTTTGCCGCTTTGGAAGTTGAGGTCGAAGCCGATGGATAGTTTTCCCGCGAGGCCGGCACCGGCTGGACATTTTTCGAGGTTTTTGACGACGGGAATCAACAGGGAATCAAAATCAGGACGATCGCATGTTTCCACGGTTTTGTTGCGTTCGTCACGACAGGTGAGGACATCGGTTTTTTTCACGACGACGGTTTGCACTTCGACGGGGGCTGGGGTTTTGGCCGAACTGGAGGCTGTGGCGAGGGCAGAGGCCGTGGACGAAGCGGAAGCTGGCGAAGAGGGGGTGGAAGACTCGGATTTTTTTGATCCTTCTTCGGGGGGTGTGGGGCCGAGTTGAAATTCTGCCAGCCGTGGCACGGCGATCCCGATAACGAAACCGAGCAACGCGATAACGCCTACTTTGGTCCAGACTGGCCGATCGGATTTTTGGTCCGGTATCTCGATTACAGGGCGTTCAGAACGTTTCTGCATCCCATTGGGCCCTATCACACCGCGTCAATTTGGGCGAATGTTTGCCATTATCGGTCGATGAACACGTGGTGAGATGGAGTGGGGGCGGGGGCTCGCGCGGAGGGGGCGTTTTCGATTTCCAGCTTCGGTCGCTCGGAGCTGTCTCTATCCGTGTCGTCCTGCGCTTTTCCCCCTTCTTGAGGCAGAGGGGGAAGATCCTTTTCCGGGTCCGTGCCTGGAGGTACCAAGAATATTTCTGTCGTGGGCGGGTAGAAATCTCGGGTCACTTCTTCCCGCTGTTGTCCATCCCTTGCCCGGATCAAGCGCACCTTTCTTACAGTAAAACCGCGAATTCCTCGTTGTTTTCGCAAAACCCGCCCTTCCGTCAGCCATGAGGCTTCTTGGACTTTGCGCTTGTATCGCTGCGTGCTGATGACTTCTCCGCGAAAGGTAACGCGTACGGGTCGTTGTTCTCCCAAGATTTCAAAGGTGATTTGTCCTTGGTTCACGACGCTATGCAAGACCACGGGAAATAAAAATGGGTTGCGAAGTTTCAAGTCCACGAGCCCATCCACCACGGTTGCATCCAAGCCGATGTCGATGTAGCCGCTTGGCCGAGAATGGGGAGAGCGTTCGACGATATCGAGTCCTCCCAAGTAAGCTGCCGCGTGAAGGGTGCTTGCGACCTGGCACGTGCCTCCGCCGACCCCTTCCACCATCTCTCCTTTGAAGATCTCCCAAGCTTTTTGAAAACCGTTGTCCATCGTTCGATGGCCGACCAATTGATTGAAGGAAATGACTTGGCCCGGCAACATGACGATTCCATCCAATCGTGCGGCGGCCGTGGCGATGTTTTGGGCCCGGTTGGCTTGTCCGCCTGCGGTAGCAAATCGTGTTTCGAAGTGCCCCACCCGTTGGCTCATATCCAAGTGATCCAAATAATTTGCCGTAACGACAGGGGGCACCTCCGCCACGGGCACCGGCAGATCAATCGCGTTTTCCTCTGAACGTAACGAATCGTAGAGTCGATCGAGAGCGCCATAAGAATCCAGAGCTTTTCCGTTTTTGTGGGGCAACGCCGATTGTGTGTGAAAATCGTACCGTGCGGGTGTCGATGGGTAGTCCCATTTTTGTTTGGCTTCGATCACCTGTTGCAACAACGGGTCAGCATCCACGTGGAATGATAGGGGCACGTTGATTTCAGCGCGACGTGCGCGCCAGCTTTCCGCGATTCGATAGGCGAGGCTTCCTTGACGACCGACTTGCATGACTCGTCGCATCGTAGTCTGGATGTCGGGACGCACACCGAGTTGTTCGAGCGAGCAAGGTGAATCGGAGGCATTGGGGATTTGAAGGGCGACGGTTCGCGCCATTTTTTGCTGCGCAAGCTCGCGAATATATTGTTCTGCTGTCGTATTAGGAGGAATTTTCTTTCCTTCGATTCGAACCCCTTCGGCCGCATATCCGTTTTTGGGCAAGAGGAACCAGATCCCCGCGGACAGGCTTGCCATGCCTGTGGCCATCACGAGCAACGAGCCGATGACTGCGGGTGCGAACGATGAGCTTGCCATGGTGGAACCGTGAAAGATCAACGCTGGAAACAACATGCATCATTCCGAGAATTTTTGCCATTCGGCGTCCTGGTGTGCGGATCGTCTGAAACGCAAATCCAGCAAGCAAGCGGGAAGATATTGAGTTTTCGGTAAGAACCGTTGAAAGATGAGAGCGGTTGGTTTGGTTTGTAGGAACTTGGAATCTCGGCCAAATGGAATGGGTCGGCCGTGTTGGATGGTTCTCAATCGATTGCCTTATCAGACTTCCGTTCGCGGGCGTCCTCCGTTTAGCCTAGGGGTCATGGTCGCGCTTTCGATCATCGATGCGCGCGGGTTCTGAATCGTGTCAGGAGCAGCATGAAGACGTGTCCTCGTTGTCATCTTCGGTACCCTTCAGATGCCACGAAGTGCTTCGTCGACGGGGAGACTCTTGTGGCGATGCAGGACCCTCGCATAGGGCTGGTGCTTTCCGGACGCTATGAGATCGAGCGTGTGCTTGCGGAGGGGGGGATGGCGACCGTGTACGTGGCGCGGCATCGTGTGGTGAAACGCGCCTGTGCGGTGAAGATCCTGAGTTCCGGATTGGGGCGTAACCAGGTCGTTCGCGAGCGATTTCGTCGGGAGGCGAAAGCGACTCAGAAGCTTGCGCATCCCAACATCATCGAGATTCTCGATCATGGGGAGACGGACGACGGGTTGCCGTATTTGGTGATGGAATATCTCGAGGGGGAAACCTTGGCTGACGTCATTGCGAGAGGGGCGTTGACGATGCCCCAAGCAATGCCCATTGCGTTGCAGATTGCTCGCGCCTTGGCTCGTGCGCATGACTTCGATGTGATTCATCGCGATCTGAAGCCGGACAATGTATTTTTATGCGCGCGCGAGGGGACGTCTCCGCTTGCCAAGTTGCTGGATTTCGGCATTGCGCGATCCATGCATGATGCTCGTTTAACTTCGGCTGGCGAGGTTTTTGGTACTCCTCAGTACATGGCTCCCGAGCGGATTTCGACGATCGATGCGGGACCTTCGGCCGATCTGTATTCGTTTGGGGTGATGCTTTTCGAAATGCTGACCGGAAAGCTCCCGTTTCAGGCTTCCGATGTGGCTTCCTATTTTTCACAACATATCAAGGAGACGCCTCCCACGGTTGCTTCGATGGGTGTATCGGTTCCCCCATCGCTCGAAGCGTTGATAGCCTCTCTGCTGGAAAAAACGGCGGACAAACGACCTGTCGATGCTCATGCCGTATGCAAAGAACTGCTGGAAATCTCGGCGAAAGCCAGGATTGCCGTGCCTCCCGAACCGCGCGTCGAACAAGTGTTTCCGGAGGAAGAAGCCAAGTCCTTACCTTCGACAACCACGGATCGTTGGGCGCAACGTACTCTGGTCTTCGAACAAATGCTCGCCAAAGCCCATGGGGGAAACCAACCCCCGGAGGCCAAAGAGCTGCTTGCCACAATTCAAAGAAAAGTGCGTGAACTCAGTGTGTTACGGTCCGATGCGATCAAGGAACAGCGAATGCTCTCGGCCTTGGAAGGAAAGTCGAAAGAAGGACGACAACGTTTTGGCAATGCCGTCGAAGGGTTGGGCTTAGACGCGTCCAAGGCCAGAAAAGAGGCTCGCGATGCTCGAGAGCAGGCGGAGAAGGCGTCGATTCGTACCGATACGCTTAGAAAACAAGCGATGGCTTTGCATCGGGAGGTCATTTTGTGGGAGGGCCGTAGCGCGTTCGAGGAGCCTTATTCTCAGCTTGCGGATGCTTACCGGCGGCTTGCCGATGCGATTGATCCTTGGTTTGCTGCTCGCAAGCTGGACCTGGAAGCATCGAAGAAAGCTGTGGAATTAGAAAATGTCGTGACCGATCTTGAATTCCAAATCGGTGAATTGCGCGCTGGATTGCTTCGCCTTGAAACGTCTTCCGAAAAAGAACGCGAAGCCATCGAACAACGTTCGACAGAACTTAGTCAAAAGGCAGACTCGTTGGAGCAAGAATTGCTCAGCCTGGCTTCACGGTTCTGTGAGCCGTTGCGGGCTTTTCCCGCTGTGTCGGCGTTGTTTCGTCAGCTCGAAACTGGCTCGTCCTAACGCTTGTGGATCACGTCCAGACGCTTGATCATTTTCTGAAGGCCGTAGCGTGATACGCCAAGTAGTTGGGCAGCGCGGCTTTGGTTGCCAGCCGTTCGTTCTAGCGCTTCCCTCACCAGTTCACGCTCCAACTCCTCGAGACGCGTTTTTAGGTTCATGCTGGGAGCCGAGGTCGTTTTGGACTGCGGCCCCATCACGCCAATAGACAAATCTTGCTCTCGAATGACATCATCGCTCAGTGCTAACGCTCGTCGGATTTCGTTTTCGAGTTCTCGGACGTTTCCTGGCCATGAATGGGATTCGAGCATCTTCCAGGCTTCCCGCGTGAGTTTGATTTTTCGATTCTTGCCGTGGATGTCGAGAAAGTGTTTGACCAACAGCGGGACATCTTCGATTCGCTCGCGCAAAGAAGGGACCGGTATCGTGACGACACCGAGACGAAAGAATAGATCTTCCCGAAAAGAGCCAGCGGCCGCTTGCGTGCGTAAGTCCCGGTTGGTGGCTGCAATGATGCGCACATCGACGCGCGTGGGGCGGGAACTTCCCACGGAATATATCTCGCCGTTTTGCAGCACACGAAGCAGCTTGCTTTGCAGCGGAAGCGGTATCTCTCCTACCTCATCCAAGAACAACGTGCCCCCATCCGCGACTTCGAATAGGCCCAATCGTCGACGATCCGCGCCGGTGAACGAGCCCCGTAAGTGGCCGAATAGGGTTGATTCGAACAACGCTTCCGGGATGGCCGAGCAGTTCTCCGTGACGAACGGTTTGGAGCGGCGATGGCTATTGTCGTGGACGGCCTTTGCGACGAGTTCTTTTCCGGATCCTGTTTCTCCTTCGACGAGCACGGGTAAGTCCGTGGCGGCGACCCTATCGACGAGCGCTAGCATGCGGCGAACCGGTTCGCTTTCGCCAATGATCGCTTCGTAACCGCGTCGCGGCCTGCTTTGTCCACTTGCCAATACTTTTTCCACACGCTCCAATTCCGCCTCTCGTTGCGCAAGCTGCTCTTTGAGTATGGCATTGGCGCGTGCGGTCGTCCGAGCGGCGCGGCGCAACAGCACTTGTGAACGCGCGTCGGCAATGGCCATGGCGGCAATTCCAGCAACCAGCCGCACCCATGACAGCTCTTGGGGGCCAAAGGCTCCTTTTCGTAAGCGATCGTCCAAATAGGCTACGCCTTGCACCTCGCCTCGACTAATCAGCGGAACCGCGAGAACGCTTCGAAGCCCGAGTTTGCCGACGCTAGAATGCAATTCCGTCATTTCTCCCGAAGCATCCACCGCGACCACGGGCTCTCGCGTGACAAGCGCTCTTTGCGCGAGCGAATGCGATAGCTCGAGTTGGTCGCCCTGCAGATCCCTACGTTCTAGATTTCGGGCGGCACGAATGACGAGTCGATTTCCTGGCGCGCGAAGAAGCAGGATTCCCCTTTCTACACCCGTCCATAGCACCAGGGCATCCAACGAGCGGTCGAGAACTTGGCGCAACGAATTCCGTTCTGCCATGGCTCGGATCAGCACTTCAAGGTGCTGGACTCGATCGACCGTGGCTCCTTGGTCCATGCCCGTGGGCACCTGCGTCACCCAGGGAACGGAAAGGGCGCTGTCGCGGAGCCAAGAAGGGACGTGCTCCAGCAAATCCAAAGACAATCGAGTTTGTAGCGCAGCAAGCGTACGTGTTGTCTCACCATCAGCCGCGGAAGCCGCCAAGATTCGTGCAGCCAATACGCCGGGCCCTTTGATTCCAATCGGCATGGGCTCGTATATCAAACGAACGATCTTCGATACGATTTCCATGTCGCGTCCGAGCCGGTGGCCACCATTCCACGCGCGGGCTCGCGCCGTCCACCATTCCATCTTCGCGGTGACACCAACGTTTTCCGATTCAGCGACAAGATCCAACTTCCGAATTTGATCGTCGGAAAGCGCTCCCATGCTTGCTTTTCGAGCTTGGGCGCGAAGCCTATCATCCACGATTCCGTGGGCACTTAGGGCTTGAAAGGCCAAGTCCGCTTCTCGTTGCTGCTGCTCTCCGGATTGCAGATCGGCCATCAACATTCGCACATAAGCGATGACGCGTGGGTCTCCGGCTGTTCGCGCATGATCGAGGGCTCGCTGGGCGTGTTGTCGGGCATCGTGAGTGCATCCCACCAGATGATATGCCGAGGCTCGTGCCAAGAGCGCGAAAGCCATTTTTTCTGGACGACCCAGGTGTTCCCAAAGCAGTTCCGCGCGAAGTGATGCATCGAGCGCTTTTTCCACGTAGCCAGCGTCGACCGCCGCAGCGGCCACACCGGTTTGGTAGGTGGCTTCCTCGATGATGGAGCCTGCGCCAATGGCGTATTCGGTGGCTTGCACGAATGAGTCATACGCCTGCTTGGAGGCTCCACGGGCGTGTGCTTCCATGCCCTGCACACACAACAGTCTGGCTCGTTCCTCATCGTTGTGCGCCACCGCAAGGCCTTCTTCCATGGATTGTATGGCGCGCGGATGGTCGCCGAGAGCCAACTGCGCCAACGCACGAACCTCTGCGGCCGGGGCACCTTGGCATGTTTCAATGACTTGTAATGCTTGCGCGGCATGACCATTGTCGAGCATCGCCCGTGCCAGAATCGCGGAAGCTTCGTCCTTGTGATCGGTGGTTACCTCGGACTTCGCGATCAGAGAAGTTGCAAGCTGAATCGCTTGTTCGTTTCGCCCCATCCGACGGAGCAAATCGGCGCGAAGCACCTCTGCTGATGTGTCAGAACAACCGTCGACCACGGCATAAGCAGTCCCTAAACCACCGGCGCTTCGCATCGCTTTCGCCAATAAAACGCGATGGATTTCCGGTAGTGATCCTTTCCAGAGCCGCTGCTCGGCTACTTGCATCGCGGCCGCCGACACGGGACGTTGGACGAGGGCCAGGGCAAGCGGAACGTCGTCTTCAGGGTCTTGCCCCTTTGGGGCAACGTCGTGAATGGCATCGTCATGCAAGACACCGAGAACGTCCAATAGCGTCCATAACGATGGGTCTTTGCGATGAGCGAGTCGTTCGAGCAACGCGGCAAGATCGCGTTCTGAACGCTGCGTGATCGTGGAGGGCAAAGACCAATGGGTGGCGCCAACTCCCACCAGCGCGACCAACCAGCGTTTGATCCCCGCGGCGTCGAGGGGTTGGATATCCAAGGAAGTCGTTGTGTGGTTTGGCGCGGAACCATGTCGCAGCGCGTGCGCGGTGCGAACGATACGCACGGCTTGTTCGAGCCACGGACAGACCGATTCGGAAATGCGCACCTCGATGGTTTGTCGTGCAAGCGCCAGGGTTTGTTTTCGGGTGCGCAAGTAGGCGGTTCGAACGCGAGCCGGGCGACGCGCGTTGCTTCGGAACCCGGTGATCCAACGGGAAATCCATGCGGCGGAAGGGCGTGCGGAGGGTTGCTGCGCGGTCAATGCGCGAAGCCAAGCCCCCCATGGCGCGATCAAATCGCGTGACCAAAGCGTTGTGGCGGGGGTTGCGGATTGAGCGATGGTTGCGTCGAGAACCTCGGCCAGGCACAAGCCGAATCCCCATAAGTCACGGGCGATTGCGTTGCGCTGGCCGTGGGCAAGCTCAGGTGGCGCGTATCGAAGGGTGAGCCCCCACAAGTCGTCGGTGTTGGCTTCGACCGCGTAGCCAAGGTCGATGAGCGTTGCCGTGTACCCTGTGGCCTGTTGGTCGATGAGGATATTGTTGGGGGAGACATCACCGTGGGCCATTCCGGCTTGATGCAAGTCGTCGAGTGCCGCGCCCACGTCTCTGGCGATCGCCGTCGCGATGGCAATCCGCTGGGAGTCCGGTATGGATTGTGGGCACAAGCGTTGGCCTTGGACCCAGGACAAGGCTAAGAAAGCCTGGGGTTGGGGGGATTGTGTTTCGGAATGGGGGAGTTGGCCGAGGTCGAGAACGGAAGGCAAGTGCGGAGAACCGACAAGCAGCAGTGATTCGGCTTCATGGGCGAGCGCGGCGGCAGAACTCGGGTCACGGGCGAGTTTGACGGCGGCGATTGCGTTGGTTTGCTTGTCTTTGGCTCGCCAAACGATACCACTGGCGCCTTGGCCGACGACGGTGTCGAGGGCGAAGCGCCAATGTTCCGGTAGATCAATCAACTGAGTTTGCAATTACACAAATATAGCTGCAATTTATGAGTTTGTCATCTTGTACGACTGTCAACTAAGTAGGCGATCGTCGTTACGGGGCCACCCGCCACACTTGAACGGCAAAAGCCCCTTGGCCTCGTTCTACGGAAACCACCAACTCGTATTCGCCTGACGACGGTGCGCATAGCGGACCGTGGATGGGCGCGATGGACCACGCTTCTGGGCCTGTATCCCATGCGATGGACGAACCGTCTGGCGAATTCCAGCCCATATCGAGGTCCTGCACGCCAGGGCCTCCTACACCGAAAGCCCGATAGCACTGTCCTGCCTGAAGCTTGACGATGTATCGCGCTTGCTCGTCGGTGGCTCCCTGTTGTCCGGTCAACACTTCCGAATGCGCGACCATCCCGAGTGCGCTTCCACAACGCGCTGTCAATCGAACGATATCCTGATCGACATCCCCAATCAGTTCAAACCCAGCCGTACACTGGGATGGTGCCTGGGGCTGGTCCGATGATAACGAATTCACTTGAATCCAAGGCATCGTTTCCGCTCTAGGTACATGGTCGAGCTTCGCGATATCCCCCGTGCGCATTTTCGCCGATGCATCGTGGCCTTCGATCCTCGACAGTTGCACGGCGAGTGGGACGGTGCAGCCTTCTTTGGGCGAAGAAGGAGCCAGGGTTGCGCATGATGGCATGCGCCCAAAAGTATCCCGTTGTGTATCGGCCGAAATCACCGCGTTGACCGATTTTTCGGCCCCAACGATGATTCGGTAGGTCCCCAGGGCGATGGAGCGAACGTAGTGTGTTGCGGATGGGCAAACGATGCTTGCAGAGCGGGGAGATTCGGTGTCGACAACGAATCTTCCTACGATCTGATAGTGAAGGCGCACAGGGGTGCCCGCTTGAAGCAGAGCAACCAGGGCTTCTCCGCTCGCGGGAAGCAACTGACGAGTGGCCTCGACGTTCGGGAGTTCAATCGTTTTGGTGATGGGTGCAACCGCTTCATAACGATAGGGAACCTCCAAAGCACAACGTATCCATGTCGTCTCCCCCGCGGGTTGCGTCATGCGGATTGCAAATAGCTTTCCTCGGTATCGTATTGGATCCACTGAAGCAGCTTTGGTGTCTCGTAATGGTCCAAGCCAGAAAGAGGAGGGCGACGACGCCACTGGGGTGCCGCATGCCACGATGCACAGGCCAAGCAGGCTGGTTGCCGACAACCTTTTGACCAATTGCCTTGTGATCGGTGGACGACAGTCGCTGGTTGCTAGTCGTTTTCCTGTGCGACGAAACGAAAGTCTCATGTGCGAAGTGCTTTGCACAATAGCAGAACAATACGCTCCTTCCGGGATTTGGTTGGGGCGGGCTTTTCTCCGTCCCTCCTGTCTTGATATGATTCTGCCCTTCACGGTTTTCAATGCACCGTGCTATCCTAAGGCGTGCCTCGCCGTCCAGCCGATGACGAAAGAACGGTCATCACCGTACTGAAACCAACGCCGAACAATGCGTCTGCGCCGTCCGGGGAAGCATGTCTCGTGATGATCTACGGACCTGAACTCGGACGTCGAATTCCTTTGCGCAGAAACAGCGCGATGGAAATCGGACGGCATCCCTCGAATGATTTTCCTCTCGATCAGGAATCGGTCAGTCGTCGCCACGCCCGTATCGTCTGGTCCAATGACCATTGGCATGCCATCGACCTTGGGTCGACAAACGGTACTTATGTCAATGATGAACTCGTGACGGATCGGGTATTGCGAGATGGTGATCAGATCAAGGTCGGTCGGACGATCTTGAAGTTTCTCGAAGGCGGTAGCGTGGAAACCTCGTATCACGAGGAAATCTATCGGTTGATGACGTTCGATGGTCTTACGGGCGCCCACAACAAACGCTTTTTTCACGAAGCCTTGGAGCGGGAAGTGTCCCGAAGCAAACGATATGGACGAATTTTGTCACTGATTTTGTTCGATATCGACCATTTCAAGAAGGTCAATGACACTTCTGGTCATATTGCGGGCGATGCGGTTTTGCGCCAGCTCGCGGCTTTGGTCCGGGTCAATATCCGACGGGAAGACATATTTTCGCGGGTGGGAGGGGAGGAATTCGCAATTATTGTGCCTGAAACCGGAGTGACGGAGGCCGCGGCGGTGGCCAACAAAATTAGAATTCTCGTGGAAAACGCCGAAATATCGTTCGACACCATCACAATCCCGGTCACCATAAGCCTGGGTGTGGCGAGTCTGGAAGCCAACGATACCGCGGAAGTGCTGTACGCCAAAGCCGATGCACTTTTGTATCGTGCCAAACAAATGGGACGAAACCGCGTCGTTTCCTGACGTCCCCTGCCGATACCACCTTGCACTATCCGGAGAGTCGATGCATGGGGGCTGTCGTGTTTTCTGTTGTGCTTACCAACCCATGGCTGGCCATCTCGTGGTATGCACCTTCTTTCATCTTTGAACAGTCACACGATCCTTGTCGCAGGTCGCAGACCCATACGCTATCCTCTGCGCCCTCTTTCATCCCCTATCGAGGCGTGCGATGAGCACCGACACCAACGACATCAACCCAGCGGCCGCATCCTCTGCCGCTCCCTCACCAGACGATACGACAGCCGCCGTATCCACTGAAACCGAAGCTATCCAAACCCACGCGTGCGACGACGACCGATCGCAGGTCGAAGAGCCGTGCTCCAGCGAGGCGGTGAACCCCGAGCAGGTCACCGACGAGCCTTGCCCGGGAAATGAAGCACCGCATGTCGTCGCTCCCGCAGTCGCGCAAACCGCGTGGGATGACGATTGGCACGAGCCCGGTGACGACATCGGTAATCGTATCGATGGGCCTGCTCATCATGAACGCACGACCACCGAAGTCGAGTCCGCATCGGCGAAGCGACGTGGCAAGCGTTCGAAAAAGAACGATGCGAAAGACGATGCTTCGAATCCCCGTGGCAAACAAAATCCGAAAGCCAAAGCAAACGCACCCACCCGTGAACGCCCTGCCTTTCCCGTCGGCGAGGAAGTGTTCGGAAAAGTGATCGAAGTTCTCGCCGATGCCATCTTCATTGACCTGTCCAGCAAGGCAAAAGCGATATTCGACCGTCACGAACTCTCCTCCGATCCTCCCGCGGCAGGTGACCAATTCATTGCCACGGTGCATGGCGACGGAGCGCGAGGCGGACTCGTCGTGCTTACCCACAATCCCCGACGCTTCGAGAATGCCAAAGACGTCGTCTCCGAGGCACTCTCTTCCGGTGAACTCGTCAATGCACTCGTCACGGGCGTCATCAAGGGCGGCGTGGAACTCGACATCGATGGACTTCGCGCTTTCGCTCCTGGTTCCCATGTCGACCTTCGTCTCGGAGCCGACCTGTCTTATCTCGTGGGGCAACGATTGCCCTTCAAGGTGATGAAGTACGAGAAAAACGGCAAGGAAGTCGTCCTGTCTCGTCGTGAATTGCTCGAAAAAGAAGCTACCCAAGCCCGTCAAGACGGGCTCGCCAAACTTCAAATTGGCTCCGTCGTCGAAGCTACCGTGCGATCCGTCGTCGAATGGGGGGTATTTGTCGCCATCCCTTCCGCCAACGATATCGAAGGACTCATCCACATTTCGGAAGCTTCCTTCGAACGCAACGCCAAACTCGCCGACTTGTTCAAAGTTGGACAAAGCACCGAAGTCAAAGTTCTTCGTGTCGATGACAAAGGCAAGCTTTGGCTCAGCAGAAAAGCGGTTACCGGAGATCCATGGGAAGCCAGCGCATCTCAGTTTCCCGTGGGATCTCGGGTGGCTGGACGGGTCGTGCGCATGCAACCTTTCGGTGTTTTCGTGGAACTCGTCCCAGGGGTTGATGGTTTGATCAGAACCGCCGACCTTTCCCTGCTGCGAATCAATGACCCGTCTGAAGTCATTTCGATCGGGGACGAAATCAATGTGGTGGTCGTTAGCTGCGATATCAAACAGCGAAAAATCGCGTTGCACCCTGCATTGCCTGGAGACGAACAGGAACCGCGTCAAAAAATTGCTCCCTATCGCACGGTCCAGATCGAAGTCGTTTCCGCGGACGTTCACGGTTTGACGGTTCGTATCCTTGGTGTGACGGGTGCGAGTGCCCGGGGCTTCATCCCCGCGGGTCACACCAATACCGCTCGTGGAACCGATCTTCGCGTGGAGTACCCAGCGGGTACGAGACTTGAAGCCAAGATTATCGATGTCGACTCGAAGCGAGGCGAGGTCAAACTATCGATTCGCGCACTCAAAGAAGATACCGAGAAAGCCGCCTATCAAGAATATAGAACGAAGGTAGCGCGCGAATCCAAGTTCGGCACGCTCGGAGACCTATTGGCAAAACGTCGAAGCGAATGATCTCGCTTCGGATTGCACACGCTCACACCATCAATTTGACCAGAAAAAAATTCTTTTTGCCTTTGCGCAACACGAGGTACCGACCATGCAAAGCGTCGGATCGACAGACCCTGTTGCCCACATCTTGGATTCGACGATTGTTCACATAGATTCCCCCCGCGCTGATGTCTTTGCGAGCGGCTCCTTTGGACGCGCATAATTGCGTGCGCGTAAGAAGATCGACCAGCTCCAAACCCCCGTGATCGAAAGCGGTGGCAGGTAGTTCCAACGATGGGGCTTCGGACATAACATCCAACAAAGTGGATTCGTTCAATTCCGCAATCGCTTGTCCGAACAAAGCCTGCGCAGCACGCTCGACCTCCACGGCCGCCTGCGGTCCATGAACCAGGGCAGTCATGTCTCGCGCTAGTGTTTGTTGCGCTTGTCGATGGTGCGGCGCTTGCTCGACCTGTGTGGTTAGCTCTTCGATCTCTTCACGACTTCGCATCGTGAGCATGCAAAGCAACTTGATGACGTCTCGATCGTCGGAGCGCACCCAATATTGATAAAACTGATAGGCGCTCGTTTTTCGTGCATCGAGCCAGACCGCTCCCTTTTCTGTCTTGCCCAGCTTTTTGCCATCCGCCGTGGTGAGCAAGGGAGAGGTGAGTCCGAAGGCTTGTCCTTTTCTACAGCGACGAATCAAGTCGATACCACCAAGGATGTTGCCGAGCTGGTCGCTACCACCGAGTTGGAAGGTGCATCCGTAATTATCGAAAAGATGAAGAAAATCATGGGCTTGGAGTAGCATGTAGCTGAACTCGGTAAAGGAGATTCCCTGCTCGCGTTGCGTGAGCCGTGAACGGACGGAATCTCGGCTCATCATCACATTGACCGAGAAGTGTTTGCCAACGTCACGAAGGAATCCCAACAACCGCTCCGAACCAAGCCAGTCGTGGTTGTTGACGATGGTGACGGCACCGGTTTCGGTCGTTCCCAAAAAATGCTCGAGCTGTGCTCGGATACCCGCGAGGTTGTGCTCGACTCGATCGAGATCCAAGAGGTTTCTTTCTTCGCTTTTCCCACTGGGGTCTCCAATCACGCCGGTGGCGCCGCCAAGAAGAGCAATCGGTTTGTGTCCCGCTTGCTGCATTCGAACCAGCAAAAGAATTTGCAGCAGATGGCCGACGTGAAGGGAGTCCGCGCTCGGATCGAAGCCGATATAACAGGTTACTTTCTCATTCTTGAGAATATCCGGGATCAAAGGGCTCGTGGCCTGGTCGATCAATCCACGCCACACAAGCTCATCGTACACATTGCATTCGGCCATGACGGTCCTCCGGCTTTCGTCCCCTTCCTAAACGCCTCGGTCTATCCATACAATGGCAAAGCGCCCCGTGGCGCACGATCGCAGGGGGAGATGCCCGCGGCACCAACCGGCTCACGGTTTCCAACGAACGAGATTGGAAGCGTCGATCATGGCGTTATACTTGTTGAGCATGTCATCGAGGTCCTGATCGACGAGCTTGGTGGGATCCACGTTTCGAACCGTCTGCACAAACGTATCCGCGCGACCCATGTACATGGCGAACATGAATGCTTTGTCGACCTCATCGGGGTGGGACATGGCCCGAGTGGACAAGTCCTTGTGGCTGTCCGCCACGCGTAATCGCATCGTGGTTATCGTGGGCACGTCGGGTTTGTCGCGAGTGATCTCGCGCGACAATAGTTTTGCATCGCGCAAAAACACCAACGAGTAGTATCGAAGCCTTCGCGTTTTCGATTCTTTGTGAATCGCTTCGTCGTCACGCTTGTCGGCAACCGCATCGATGGCGCTGGCCAATTGGTCATGAAGCTTCTGAAACTCTTCCTGCTCCGATTTGAAGGATTCGTGCATCTGCTTGCCTTGTCGAAACCCGTCTCCTCTGTACCCCTTTTCCTTGTAGTACTTGTCCATCTGTTCGAGTCGACGGATCAATGAGGCAACCAGCTCCACGTATCGGGGCATGATTCGGTCTATCTCGGCCATCGGTGGCGTGAGATCGGCTTTGGCTTCTTGGCATAGTTGTAGGGTCGTGGCGGGAGGTACACCGACCACGGAGGGCACCTTTCCCGGTCGTGGCAATCCACCGGCCAAGCGGCCGAAGTAATGCTGCGCCGCTTTGTTGATTCGCATGGCGCCATTGAAACACTTGATCGTTCGGTCGACTTTGGAGTCTCGATGGCTTTCGCCGGGGTCTTCCAAACCGGGGTCGTCGGCGCCCATTTCAGGGGCTAGCTCTTGTTGCTCGGCCGCAAGCCGTTTTTGGCACCCCCCCAGGGCGACCATCAGCACCATGACCCCAATCATGAAAGCGACGCGTTGGCTCATTCAATTACGCCTACTATCCAAAATATCCCAGATTCACCCTGCCTACGCCTGCAACCTATCATGAAGCTTTGGTTCGAGCAGCGTTCTGACGTTGCGTTTCGGAATTACAAGAGTAATATGTCCCGCCCATCGACACGGTGGCCGTAGCTCAGCCCGGTAGAGCACTGGATTGTGGCTCCAGTCGTCGCGGGTTCAAATCCCGTCGGTCACCCCATTACCCACCTTCCTGCTGAAATCCTCATCGACAGGTATTTGCGACCTGCCCCAGCCGTGAGCTAGTCTTGTCCGGCAGCTATTGTATGCTGAGATGGAAGAAGGAAAAGACCATGAGCGTGTCGCGGTACCTTGGAAGTGGTTTTGCACTCATTTCGGTTCTTGGGCTTGGGGGATGTAGCGACCCTTCTTCTCCCGTGCCTCAAGGAGCGTTCACGGTGACCTTTGGCAATCCGGTTGGCTCGAGCGTTACCTGTCCGGCCATGCAACCGAGTTTGCTTCAGGTGGGTGCCGTGGGACCGGCCCAGCATGCCACCATTTCGGACGGCGACGATGACGCGACGATTGAGTGTTCGGTCGTTAAAAAAGGTCAAGGATTTGTAGCGAGCGGAAGCATTTCCAAAGGCTTGACCCGGTTCCGTCTCGTTCCAACAGCCGTGGGTGAGGGCAACTCGAACCAAGGACGTATTTTCGTGGCTGGGGCGAATACGGCGGGAAAGTCATACGGAGCAAGCGCCGAATCTCCTTGTAACTTTCAACTGATCGAAGGTGAGGAAGGGAAAATTTGGCTTAGTTTCGAGTGCCCTCTGATCGAAACTGGCTCTTCCGAGAACGAGAAGTGTTCGTTGGTGAACGGATATCTCTTCTTCGAGAATTGCGAGTCCTAACCGCGCAACGCCCTTTTTCGAACCAGCGTTAGAGGTCGTCCAGCGGCTCTGATTCAGGTTCATCATCCGGTCGATCGTCGGCGACCAGGCGCATCACGACGGCTGTGATATTGTCTTCTCCGCCGTTGTGGTTGGCGGTTTCGATCAAGCGACGACATATCTGTTCGGGATCGGTGCTGTCGCTCAGGGTTTCGAGGATAGACTCATCGGGCACCATCCCTGACAGTCCATCGGAGCATAGAACGTAAATATCGCCTTCGATGGGTTCGTCGCACTGCAAGTCGACCACCACATGGTCTTGCATTCCCAAGGCTCGAGTGATCACGTTTTTGGGAAGTTCGCCTTTTTGATCTTCCGAAAGCTCTGGCATGGCCAGCAAGTAGTCATTGACCAGCGAGTGATCGCGGGTCATCAGGCGCACCTCGCCCTCGCGCAAGCGATAACACCGACTATCACCGACATGACCAATGTACAGCTTGCCGCTATGCCGAGCGAACAGAGCACTTACCATCGTCGTGCCCATGCCGTGGTATTCCCGAGAGCGGATGCTTCGTTCAAATATCTGTCGATTGGCCAGTCGTATCCCCGTCAATAGCCGATTTTCTTCTTCAGAAAGGGACGTGTCGAAATGATACGGCCACGTGACATCGTCATTCGCAGTAGAGCGAAAAAACTCAGCCATCGTTTCGGTGGCTACGCGGCTCGCTACGTCGCCCGCGCGATGGCCTCCCATTCCATCCGCCACGATGAATAGATCGTGTTCTTCGAGAACGAGAAAGCTGTCCTCGTTGTGTTCCCGTTGCAGACCTACGTCTGTCAATCCAGAAGCAACGATTCGCATTCGATGAGGGGGGTTCGGCTTACCCATGCAGATATTCCGAAATTGATCGATGAAAGTTCACTTTCGTATGCCCGAGCCCCGAATGTCAAGGGCTGAGCAAGCCAGGATTAGTTCTCGAAGACATCTTTTTCTTTGGCTTGCTGGATTTCGTCGATCTTGCGAACGGCCTCGGCGACGACTTCTTCGACTCGCTTTCGTGCGCGTCCTACCTCGTCTTCGCTCGCCTCCCCTTCGTCTTGCAGGCTGCTGAGTAAGTCCATGGCATCGTGTCGGTGCTTGCGGACCGCGACTTTGCAGTCTTCGCCCATGCGTTTGACGAGCTTGACCAGCTCTTTGCGTCGTTCTTCGGTCAATTGCGGAATTGGGATCCGAATGACATCACCATCGAGCAGGGGGTTGATGCCCAGATCGCTTTCTCGCAATGCCTTATCCACGGCCTTGACCGCACCCTTGTCCCACGGCCTGACAGTCAATAGCCGAGGTTCGGGTACACTGATGGTGGCAAGTTGATTCAATGGCGTTGCCGTGCCGTAGTAATCCACGCGAATGCTGTCGAGCATGCCAGCATGCGCGCGTCCCGTCCGAAGCTTGCTCAAGTCGCGCTTGAACGCTTCTTGGGACTTGCCAATGGAATTATTTAGGTCGCCGATTATTTCGTCGATCATATCCGAAGTCTCCACACTTCACGCTGTCCCGAGCGGGACCAGCAGCATCGGGCACGAGAGCTTAGCATTGATCGGTGCCATGCAACCTCGTTCTTGCGCTTCGCCCTTCACTTCGGTCCTCCCGCCACGTTCCAAAGAGGAACGATAGCCGTAACGTTGCCCGTTTTGTCCGTGGATGATACCTTATAACTGGTTGCCCTCAGAGACTTGGCTTTGAACCTTCCCAGCTCACGCACTGGCACCCTCCCGCTTGAAGTACTGATCGAGCGTGTGCTCGCCTACCAACCAACGGCGGATACGGAACTGCTGCGAAAAGCCTACGACTTCGCCAATTCCGCCCACGAAGGGCAGGTGCGAAAAAGCGGTGATCCTTACTTCGCTCACCCGGCCGCTGTCGCCGGCGTCATTACGGAACTGCGCCTCGATGCCGCCTGTGTATGCGCAGGTCTGCTTCATGATGTGGTCGAAGACACAGCCCAAAGCGTCGACGATCTCGAGAAAGTATTTGGTAAAGAAGTCGCCTTCCTGGTCGATGGCGTGACCAAATTGTCCAAACTCGAGTTCTCCTCTCGTCAAGAACGAGATGCGGAGAATCTGAGAAAAATGCTCGTCGCCATGTCGCGGGATATCCGGGTTTTACTCCTTAAACTCTGTGATCGCGTCGACAACATGCGAACCCTGGAGTTCATGAAGCCCGATTCCCAAGAACGTATCGCCCGTGAAACGCGTGAGGTGTTTGCTCCCTTGGCGGCACGTCTTGGTATTCATCGGTTCAAAACCGAACTCGAGGACCTGTCTTTTCAGTTCCTCGAGACGGAGGCTCATCAAAATCTATCTCGTCTGATGGGGGAAACCAAAGCGGTGCGTGAGCGGTTTTCTCGTGAAATCTGCGAGGAGTTACGTAAGCAGCTTCATGATCACGGTTTCGCCGGGGAGGTGTATAGACGAACGAAGCACCTGTATTCGATTCATCGACAGATGGTCGAATACAACCTCGACTTCGAACAGCTTCGTGACCTCGTGGCTTTTCATGTCATCATGGAATCGGTAGCGGATTGTTATGGCGTCATGGGGGCGATCCACTCGCGTTACACGCCGATTCCGGGGCGGATCAAAGACTATATCGCACTACCCAAGCCGAATATGTACCAATCGCTACACACCACGGTCATCGGTACGCGTCGGGAACGTGTCGAGATCCAAATCCGCACCAAAGAAATGGACCGAGTGGCCCAGGAAGGTATCGCCGCCCATTGGATTTATGAAGATCGTCTGTCCGGAGGGGCCGACCCCAAACTCATGCAACGGTTGGGGTGGCTCCATGATTTGCTCGACGTTCAACGGGAAGTCAAAGATGCGGCGGAATTCCTCGACAGCATCCGAATCGATCTTTTCCAAGACGAAGTCTATGCATTTACTCCCAAAGGGGAGGCTCGCGTATTTCCGAAAGGTGCCACCGCCATTGACTTCGCCTACGCCATTCATACCGAAATCGGACATCATTCCTCCAGTGCTCGCGTCAACGGAACCGTCTCGTCGCTTCGACATAAGTTGCGAAATGGTGACATGATCGAAATGATCACCAGTCCGGACCAACGGCCGAAAAAGGAGTGGTTGGAATTCGCCGCGACCAGCAGGGCTCGTAATCGGATCCGCGCCTACCTACGAAATGAAGAACGAGAGCGGTCGTCGAAACTCGGAAAAGAACTCCTCGAAAAAGAATTGCATGACAACGGGTTCTCGCTTCAACGGTTTACCAAAGACGACGCTGAGCTTGGTCGGGTTCTTGGTGAACTCGAGATACCCACGCTGCAAGACCTGTTTATTGCCGTGGGGTATGGAAAAGTGGCTCCAGCGAGCGTTACCCAAACCTTGTCTCGGTCTGTCGACGATGGTGCCAAGCTCAAACCAAAGGCGAGTGTTCGTGAAGGACGGATCGAACACTTCGTTCGCCGTTTGATGGGCAAAGACGTCCAGGGGCTGAAAGTCAGCGAGATCGATGATGTTTTGGTGCGCTTTGCTCGGTGTTGCAATCCTTTGCCGGGCGATGAGATCATTGGATTCATCACCCGCGGTCGTGGCATTACGGTTCATCGCCGGGATTGTACCAAAGCCTTCGAAACCGACCCCGATCGCCGCATCGCCGTGGTTTGGGATTCTCGTGTCAAAGCCAATCGCTCGGTGCAGCTCAAGGTGTTGACCGTCAATCGCCCGGGACTATTGGCTTCGATGGGACAAGCGTTTTCGGACCAAGATATCAACCTGACTGCCGTCACGAGCCGAGCTGTCGAAGACGGACGCGCCATGAACATCTTCACGTTTCCCTGCGCTGACCTGTCGCAACTCAAAATCATCATGCGGGCGTTGCGAAAAGTGCAAGGTGTTTTCAGTGTCGAACGTGTCTGATCAGGAACGAGTCGCTTCGACACTCAATCGACGAAGCTCTCGATAGAACGTCTGCCTCGATATGCGAAGGTTTCTGGCGGCTTCGGCGACGGTTCCGGACGCCATCGTGAGCGCTTTTTGAAGTCGAACGCGCGCCAAATCGGGATCCGATGACGAAAGGCTCAAAGGTTCTTTCGAGCATGGACGGGGAATGCTTCGGGCAAGTGTCTTGATCGGATCCTCCGATACCGAATCGGACGAAAACGCGGCAGATAGATGATCCTGCAGTTCCCGGATACCGCCCGTCCACCCGGCTCGCAAGACGCATTCGAACAATCCCATGACATCAAAAGTCATCGGGACCTCGGTTCTTCGAAGATACTCCATTGTCAACATAGGGATGTCTTCTCTGCGCTCGATGAGGGATGGAACACGGATCACGTGAGAACCCATCAATGTCATGCACGATGAGCAAACGCGTCCTTCGGCATGTGCATGCTCGACGGATCCTACCACTGTCCCGATCAAAAACGATCCATCCATCATTCGAACCGTGCGGACAAGGTCTGCCTGCGCGGCTCGTGGAAACTGCTCAAAGTGACGCACGACCCACACGCAAGGAGACGTGCGTTCAAAGGCTCGTACGAGCGCCTCCGACTCGAAACAAGCGCCGTCTAGATGACAAACAGGCGTTGTTTCCCCTGCTTTCCGTAGCGCCGCGTCCACCATGGTCGATTTGCCAACACCCGCGTTGCCTTCGACCAAAAAACTACGTTTCCCATGAATGAACCCAAGTGCCGTATCCAGGCATGCTTGCAGCCGGACTCCAATAACGACATTTCCTTTTCGTTTTGGAGGGCTAGCTGATTGGGCCAGGTCTCGCTCCACGAATAAGGCGATACAGCGCCCGCACCTCAAGACCGAACCATGGGCCAATCCGAGCTTACGTACGGCAATTCCATCCACCCAGGTCCCCTGGCCACTATCCAAATCCGATACATACACTCCTTCCGAACGAACGATGAACTGCGCGTGATGGCGGACATGACTCGTATCGCCATCGTGGTGAGACTCGTCGCACGTCACGTCGACAATGGCCCCATCGAACAATGGCAGCGGAGATAGCGAGCCGTCACCCTTGACCCTCAGCAAGCCCCAGTTGGTTGGCGTTTCGCTTGTCACTGCCGCCGACAACATTACGTCCTTGCCTTGCTGGTAATTCATGTTTGCCTCCCCCTTCACGGGTTTCGCGAAGTGCCCAATCCACGACGGACTAGCCCCAGTCGTCCGACATCATACCGCGACTGCGTTCGGCTGTGCAATTCTGCTCAGGCATGGATGTAGTACCGCCCGGGAGGTTCAAAATTGGGTTGACAAGGCGGCGCCATGCGTGTACTCACCCGGCTCCCCTGCGGGAGTAACTCAGTGGTAGAGTGTCACCTTGCCAAGGTGAACGTCGCGGGTTCAAGTCCCGTCTCCCGCTCCAGACCATATATTCGAGCCGGTTGCGTTGCAGACCGGCTTTCTTTTTTCCCGGCTAGGCTTGGCCTTCCACCCGAAGCTTGAACCCCGGCCTCTGCCAGTGGTACCTTTCTTCCCACAAGTACGCCATTGTTGATGTACACAGTGGTTTGCGTTGCGCTTGGTACCGGGGGTCGCCCGATTGGGGAGAAAGAGCCCGATGCGCTGGAAAATCATCACCGTAAACAGTGTCGTCATCGTCCTCCTTGGTGTGTTCCTCAGCGCCTTGCTTTGGACTCAGTTGAAAAGCTTGGTTGCGAATGAAGCCGCCATCGTATCCGATGCCTCCCAAGCCGTATCGGCGGCCAACGCGCAACTGCAACTCGATGCCCTTCAGGTGGAGCGTTGGTTGGCGAATCAGGTCAACGAACCTGCCTTGCGCGAACCATTCGAACTCGCCGTCCGAGAGGCTCGGGCCGAGGCTGCTACCAAGCAAGCCAATGGCCTGCGGGAAGCCGCTATTCAAACACCAGCACTGGCAGGGCTTCATCCGGCTGTCGTCGCTTTCGTCGACATCAATGGCTTATCGCTCGGACGCAATGGCAATAACCTCATGCGAGGTGAGGATATTGGCAAAGCGCATCCAGGAATGAAAGAAGCCATCGTTCATGGGCAGACCGGCTCCGAGACTTGGTTCGCTCCCAACCTCTCTCAACAGTGGCTCGTATCTTTCGCTCCCGTACGAAACGCCTCCGGCCAGGTGCTCGGCAGCGTCATCTACGGTACGCCCCTGAACGATGAGCGAATGACTCGGACGATAGAGAAAACCAGTGGGGGGGCCATCGTTGTCGCCGTCGAAGGGCCGAAAGGAATCGAAAAAGCGGCGAAGTCGAAAACGGTCGACGCGACCGCCGCCAACGCCATAGCGGAAGGCCCCCTCGCGGAAAGCGTCAAAGGTGCCATGCGCTTCGATGCCGCGGAAAAGCTCGTTGGCGGTCCCAAAGACTGGATTTATGTAGGCGCTCCTCTCGGAGGCTATGGCGGCACCAAAGCTGTCCTCATCGCTGTTTCACCGGCTTCCGTCATGGACGTTGGAGGCGTGTTCTACGCCATTTTCGGGATGGTCGTCTTGGGTCTCATCCTCGTCGGTATCGCAGGATGGCTACTCGGAAACTATATCTCCAAACCCGTTGAAGAACTCGAAGAAGGACTGCTGCAAATTCTCAATGGGCGTACGGATGTCCGCTTTGAAATCGAACACGCCGTGCTGGGAGGCGTCGTGTTTCGAATCAATACCTTGCTCAACCAACTCATGGGCGTGCAAGAAGATGATACGGACGAGGATGGCAGGCCTTCGCTTGCACCGTCGACCAATGCTTTCCAAGGCGCCTTGGATGTTGACGCCCCCGCGGCGGCGGCCTCCGCCGAAAAAGTCGATCCCGCGGTGGCAAGCGCCCTCGCTGCTGAGCCAGCGGAACAGTACTACGCGAGACTGTTCCAGGAATATGTGAATGCCAAACGCAGCATCGGCGACGCTGTCGATCACATTACGAAAGATAGTTTCGTGGAACGAATTCGTCAGCGAGAAGCCGAGCAAAGCGCCAAATCGGGGCGCCCGGTTCGTTACCAAGTGCAGCTTCGCGGGCGAGAAGTCAATCTGCTCGCTGTCCAACTTCCATGAAGCATAGCTAACCTCGTATGCGCCTCGCGCGGAGACGTCTTCGTGTGCTATGGCGCTTTCGATTCCAAATCCTCAGTACCCCTCGAGGTCATGACATGGGCCTGTTCGATATTTTCAAAAGAAGCAAAGCGGAAGACAGCGACGATTCGAAACACGATAAAAACGTGGCTCGGCTTGGACGCATGGCCGCCAACAAAAACGCACAGGCCTATGACCGCCTCGAGGCCATCCAAAGCCTTTGCACCATTGCGACCGCTGATTCCGCAGCCGCGTTGCTGAAACGTTTTTCTTTCTACATCGAGCCGTCGATCACCGATCAAGAAGAAAAAGAAATTGCCTTTCGCGGAATCATTGCCGCGGGACCGGCTGCTGTAGAGCCGATTCGCGAGTTTTGTATGAAGGCGGAAAGCTTCACCTGGCCGATGAAAATGCTCGAAGAACTGCTAGACGAAGAGGCATTTGTCGATGAACTGCTCGTGCTGCTGGAACGTTTCGATACGGATTACTCGAAAAACCAAGAACCCAAGCTGCAGATCATCGCCGAACTCGAGGGAAAGAAAAGAGACGATGTGCGGGTTGCCGTCGAAAGGTTTCTTGATGACTTCGATGAACGAGTGCGTTTTCACACCGTGGCGACGCTGTTTTCTCAAGAAGATCGAACTTCGGTCACGGCCCTGATGCGCGCACTGATTTCCGAAGAGTCCGTTCGCATCAAGAATCGAATTGCGGAAGGGATGCTGGCTCGCGAATGGGTCTGCCCCGCTGAGCTTTCCAACGACATCATGAATGCCCTTCCCACCGGTTATGCTCTTCGAGAGGGAATCGTCAGAAAAAACTGATGCCCAGGCCGCTCAAGACCTGCCATATTCCAGCGCAGACTCAATCGGGGGCGCGGTCGACTCGGTAGGATATCGAATCCGACGCGTCGGATCATGAGCGCAGTTTGCGATTAAACACGGAGTGGAACCGGAAGTCGTGGTGGAGCAATGGTGGGGTGAATGACAAAGGCACAGCAAGCGGCAATTCGCCACGCATCTTTGCAAGGGGTGTGTCGATTGGTGGAAGCTGGCTTGCCGCGCGTTAGGTTCAGGGGCTGACTTTGATGTCCGTAGGCAGGAAGACACTGAAGCTGATCGTGATCATCTGGTTGAAGCGAAACTGGCGGTCTTTTTCATCGACAATGCTATCCGGTCCGTTTTCGTCGGGCGGGCCTCCTTGGGAGTCGAATCCCGAGTTGTTCCACGAAAAAGGAAGCGCTCGATACTCGAGACCAATACCGGACCAACTTCCGGGGAAGAAGGACAGACCAGCACCGAAGGTAGGCGCGATGGCTACTCGAGACGCGGTAGGATAGGATTTTACGGGTTTCCCGTTTTCTAATACGGTTTTATTCGGATTGCCAAAGTCCGCCACGGAGTAATCCTCGCGTTCGACGACGCCAATGAACGCGGGTCCAGCGAAAAAGTATAGATCCGTGTCGACGAAGGCTTTTTCGAACAAGGCAAGCTTGCCACGGAACGGTACCGCGGTGACTTGAGGGGCTACGACCCATTGGATCTTTCCGAGCTGCTGTGGAAAGTCGTAGCCAACACTCAACAATGATGCGTTTCGGTCGACCGCCGTCAGTGCATCGTTGTCCCTCGAGCTATCCCAGCGATCTTTGTTGACCTTATCGATTTCATCGGTCAACGCGGTGTTGAGATGCACGACTCCATAAGCACCCCACGCGCCTAGGCCCAACCAATCTGTCAAGTGATATTGTAACCGAGCACCAGCAAAAATGGTCCGCTGGTATTCATCCAGCAGAGTAAACGAGATCGCTGGAGCGATTTCGAACCGCTTGTTACGGTGCCAACGGAGTTCACGCACGGCTGGAGCACCAGCCAACGGCCCCGTGAGCTGAATTTCTTGAGCACTCGCAGTCGATTCCATCGCGAGCACGCCAACGACTGCCAGCAGCCCGGTGGCGAAGATTCGTCGCATTGTCGCCCTCGTCCTTCCCTTTGCCATCATCCGACCTATTCCCACCACCGTTCGTTATTTCGGAAGCCGGTACTCCCACGAGAACGGCAAGAAGATCGAGATGCCAACCTGGGCTTGCACGTTGTTGGTAAGCTTCTTCTCGTCCGTCCAGTTCGCTTCGTCTTGACGCCAAGCCGTCCGTGCATCGTCGCTACTAAACATCGCATCGTAGTTGGCTGTATTCTCGAGTTCCTCGAGATAGGCGTAATCACGAAGCTCTATGATCGCTGCGAACCAGCGATTGAAGAAGATGCGAGCACCAATGCCCGCATTGAACGCAATTTTGGGTTCGAAGGAGAAGTTCCGGTACCGCGGATCGAATACGACGATCGGCCGAGTCGAAATGGCTCCGACTCCCCCTACGACGTATCCATCCCAGTGGAAGATGAAGTCTCCAAACCCGGCGAACTTTCCGTACATCGGAACGTAGGTAAAGTTCAGAGCCGCGGACCATTGGTACTCATTGAGCGGCACACCCACTCGCACCGCCCGGCGCGTGGCAGCGTTGAATTCCGAGTCCGTATTCAACCCTTGGTACCAATTGAAGTTGGCTCCTATCGCCATCACGTTCGTGATGTAATAGTTGAGCGCAACGCCAGGGGCAGGGTGGGACACGAACTGATCATTCATCGTGAACGACCAATAGGGTTGTAGCTCAAAGCGTTCGCGGCGAAGCGCGTATATCTGCTGCACCGCATAGATCTGCGGATTCAGATCCTGCTTGGAGGCTTCATCCATACTGATCTTCGGGCAAGCATCGGGGTCGACCTTGCAAATGTCGCCAAGACCTTCCTCGAACCCTACCGCACCACCGCCCTCGTCCGTCTCGACATCATCCTCGCCCTCCTCAGGCGCATCCGCATCGAATTCAACATCGTCACCATCTGCCACTTCCTCGGCTGTGGTCGCCTTCTTGACCTGGGCTACTCCAATTGCCGACACCAGCAAGAGCGCCATGCCCAGGAGGAGTCCTGTGCGAGCCTGCTTCATTGTGAGCCCTTCCGCATCGTTTCTTCGCGCAGTTGACAGGCCTAAGTTGTTAGAACCATTGTAGAAAACGGCCATTGGCCAAAGCGGGCGTGACTATATCATGAGGAGTTTTCAACAATCAACTCCCAATCCATCTTCTCGCCAACCTTCTTGTTTCTACGCTGCTTCATTGTCCTCAGATTCAGCACCGCCAAGCAGTGCCTCTACGAACTCTTCCGCATCGAACGGCCGAAGATCATCGGCCTTCTCACCAAGCCCAACGTATCGAACCGGTACCTTGAGTTCATCACAGATTCCAAGAATCACTCCACCCTTTGCCGTACCGTCGAGTTTCGTCAATATAATTCCGCTCAAAGGTAACGCTTCTGCAAATTGTCGGGATTGCGCCACGGCATTTTGGCCATTGGTGGCATCCAGAACCAACAAAATTTCGTGAGGCGCCCCCTCTAACGCTTTGCCCATCGTTCTCACAACTTTTTTGAGTTCCTCCATCAGGTTCGTCTTCGTGTGAAGACGACCCGCCGTATCCGCCAACACGACATCGACTTGTTGCTCGTGTCCCCTTCGTATCGCATCGAATATCACCGCCCCCGCGTCGGCTCCGTCTTTGCCCTTGACCACGTCAACTCCAACCCTATCCCCCCATACCTGCAACTGCTGCACGGCTGCAGCTCGAAACGTATCGCCCGCCGCAAGCAATACCTTGCTGCCATCCGCTTTGAGTTGCGTGGCAAGCTTACCAATCGTTGTCGTTTTACCCGATCCATTCACGCCAACCATCAGAACTACCGTCGGCTTCGAACGCAATGTCAAGCCGCCTGCACCCAACGAAAGAATCCGTACCGCTTCCCGTCGCAGTGCATCCCATACCTTGTCAGAGTCGTTGAACTCCTTGCTGCGAAGCCCTTCCCGAAGACGTTCCAAAATCGCTTCCGTCGTCTTCACTCCAACGTCTGACGTGATCAATACCTCTTCGATTTCGTCCACGATACTCGGATCGATTTCTTTTCGACCCGTGATCAACTTCGCAAGACGACCAAAAAATCCATCTGACGTTCTTGACTTGCCCAACCCCTTTCGAAGTCCTTGCACGTCGCGCGCACGTGTCGTGACCTGAACGTCCACTGCCTGCGCAACAAGTGGCGCTGGTGAGTCCTCCGCGGGCTCTTTCGCCGACGGTGGCTGCTGCACGGGCTCGGCATCTTCCGACGATTCAGTTCCCGTCGTCTTTGGTTCCGCGGGTTCAGTCTCTGCCGCTGGCGACTCTTGTGCAGCTTGCGCCGTTTGCGGGGAAGATCGAACGGAAGAATCCGTTGGTTGCGTTTCCGGTTTCTTTGCTTCGGGAGCCTTCGATTCAGTTTTCTTTGGAACCGATGGGGAGGATTCGCTTTCCGCTTTCTGGGAAGCCGTCTGTGCCTTTGCTTTCGCCGGTTCTTGACCGGTCTGCTTGCCTGCCTTCGGACGATCCGGTGGAGCAGCGATTCGCTTGGGCTCCTGGGGTTCGGGAAGTTGCTCGACAGAGCCAGGCTTGCGAATGACAAACCAATAAATCGCGACGATAACAACGATCGCGATGATGACGCCAACGATCTCCATGAGTCAATTTCTCCCGCTGCACGTAGCGTGCGATGGTAGCGCACCATAAAACGAGGGATCCCAGCGCGTCAACGTAGAGCGTGTCCTCGCGGTTCGAGGTCATGAACTTCCTTTTCTATACGCTGATCCACGAGGTCCGACCCGAAGGCTCTTCGCTCGACTTGCTCCGCCCATACTGCAACTTCGTTCCCGTGATGTGCGCGAGCGACCTTGGCAATCTGCCCAGGTGTCGGTTCAGGCTCACGATACCATGGCTTTCCCCGGTCACGAGCCCAGTGGACCAACCGGTCAATCAATAACCTTCGACGACTTGCCAGGGCTATGACCATCTCGCTTGCTGGGGGAAGGGGTTGGTCGACCCGCGCGTGGGTCGCTGTCTCCACATAAAGCCGAAGAGCCGGCTCCACCGATGGCAGTCGAAATTCGAAATGACCGCTGTCGTCGGCATACACCTCCATCACGACGTCTTCGTCGACGAACGTGGGCGCGATCACTCGTACCCGCGCGCCAAAAAGCGGCAAACCATCGTGCGCATCCACGACACGACCGGTCCACTGGTTGCGCACCGACGATGCGGATACGACGTCGACGGAGGCGATACCTTTCCATATGGGGGTACGCGAGGCGCGCATTTCACGACGTGGTGGACGACGCCACCCACGGGCTAACCACGCTGTGACGATGATGGCGGCGGCGACCGGGATGAATCGAATCCACGGACTAGGAGCTTCCGCCATGACTTGGACAGGTGTTGCTCTCGCGGGTTCGTAAAACGGGGAATCCGGACGATAGTGTAAATCCACCGAATAGCGTGTCTCACCATGGCTTGGGGAAAAGGTAAGGGAAACATCGGCAGCGCCGTTCATCACGGTGCCGGTGCCAATGACTTGTCCATTGAGGTTCGCCTCGATCGTTCCCGAAGGAACAGGTCCGCGGGAAGATAACGCATGCACCTGAAGGGCAAGCCCTCGAGACGGGTCACCTCGAATGATTTGGGTGTCGGTGTTGAGCGCCACCCGCACCGAGCGTGTCACGCTCGTGGTAGCTTGGGCGGGCGTGAAATGATCGGAGCCCGCAAACGCGATCGTCAGAGCACCAATTCCAGGTGGTGCCATTGCCGCACTCGCGACGTCAAAGTGAACGAGACCGCTGTCATCCGTCTTCTCTGTCGCCAGTGTCGAACCATCTTCCGTCTTCAAGGCGATGGGTAAGCCTCGAACGGAGGTTGTCGTTGCTGGGGTGACTCGGGCGAAAACAAGAATGCGGTCCGCATCGAGATCGAGTTTTTCTGGACGGGGTGTGAAGGCGATCGATAGGGATTGTTGCGAGGCATTCCATGCCGCGATGGTTTGCGTTTCGTTGAAATGTGCGGAGCCGGCAAATACCACTCGAACCATGGCTTGCCTTCGCGCAAGCGAGCCGACGAAACAAAATGCGCCGGATGCATCCGTCGTAACGGGAACATCGGTAGAGTCCGAACGGGAGGTGGACTCATCGGTGCAGGCGCCGACGGTGCGCCAGGCAATGGTTACCCCCGGTTCCGCCATGGCACTGGCGAGCAAAAGGGCGTCGGCAATCGGTTCGCCAACCTCGTCACGAAGCGTGCCGTGAATCTGAATGCGATCTTGGGGACCTGACGCGACGGCCTCGAGCCTGGAGGCGCCTCGAACGAGGACGCGGGGGGCCGCTACCAACGGAATTGGATGTAGGACGAGAAGGCCCGACAGCAATAAAGACCCGAAGCAACGGGCCAACAGGGCTGAAAACGGGCTGAGATTACGTCGACGGAGAAAAATTCGACATTTTGTCTGAACAAGCTCGGTCATTGGTTCGTCGATCTATGAAGTCGATTCCGAAATCCGGAACCAATAGGATACAAGATCCTTCCTCGTTCGCCCCGTGGTAATCTGGGTGGTTGTATGGCTCGAATTCGCTTTCCATCGAAACGACTGGTTGCGATCCTCCCATTTCTTGTCATGGTGACGACCGCGCCTGCGGCGTTTGCAGGACCTACCGTCGCGGAATTGGCGGAACGGCTTCGCAACGCGACGGACTTTCGTGTCCGTGTGCAAGCGGCTCTAGCGCTAGGGGCGTCGAAAGCCGATGACGCGGTGGCTCCGCTATGTGCTGGTCTCGACGATGGCAATGCCACGGTTCGCAGTGCTGCTGCGGCTGGCCTTGGGCGGCTTCGAAAAACTGGGGGTGTGGCGTGTTTGGAGCGACGCGCCCAATCCGAATCGAACGCTTCGGTCAAGTCTCAAATCGCGCGATCCATCACCCAAATCAAAGGGGGAGCTACGGAGCTGCCGTCGCGTCCACCGGATGCTTCTACCAAGTGGTACGTGGCGGTAGCGGAAACCAAAAATAAGGGGACGCGCAGTTCATCGGAGATTGACAAAATAGTTCAATCAATCGTGCGCAAGGCGTTATTGGCGAATCCGGCCGCCGCGGTGGCGCCTTCGGGAGAGACGGCCGCCCAGGCGCAAGCTGTGATACAGAAGCATAAGGTTCAAGGGTATTTGCTTCAACCCACCGTGGAAGCTCCCGAATATGCGGACTCGAGCCTTACGATTCGGGTGCGTCTGACCATGTTCACGTATCCTAACCAAGCGCTTCAAGGGGAATTCGCGCCGAAACTCACGCAATCGGGGACCCCGACCGAGGACCGCGAATCGGAAAATGAATTGATCAAGATGGCCTGCGAACGCGCGGTCGCCCGGTTCATCACGGTGGCGGAGACAACCAAACCATAAAATGGGTGAACAAGGGATTTGTTGTCCGTATGGCATTGGACCAGCTACCCTACCGTTCGTGTCTCAAAACGATCCTTCGGGCGTCTGACTGCTCAAGAGGCTCATCATGACTGGAACCCCAAACCCTTCTGTCTCACCTCCTCCCTACAAACGTCGAGCGCGCAATTACCTGCTCGACCCGAGATTTCAGCTCAAGTACACGGGTCTGCTGGTGCTGGTGGCCCTGTTTCTATCCGGCGTGCTGGGAACCCAACTGTGGTTCACCCACAAAGCCGTCATCTCTCAAAGCCAGCACGCTGTCGAGCAAGGAAGAGAAACGGTTCGACGAGGACAGAAAACCGTTGAAGAAAGTAAAAAAGTATCTGAGGTCGTCGCGATGAACATCGCGAGAGAGTACGCCGACAATCCGGAACTCGCGAAGCTGTTCAACGCGGATACGGACAAGCACAACAAGGAACTTGCCGCTGAACAGATGCGATTGCAGGAAGACGCCAAGGCGCTCGAATCCCAGGCGGCGTATCTTGCGGTTCAGCAACAAAAAACGCTGTGGGTGTTGGTGGGGGGGCTTGCCATTTTGGTGGTGGCCATTGCGCTTGCTGGAATTGTTTTCACGCACAAGATCGCGGGGCCCGTATTCAAGATGAGCGGTTTGTTGCGCAAAGTCGGCCAGGGGCAACTGAGAATCGATTCCGGTCTCCGAAAGGGCGATGAACTCGTCGAATTTTTCGAGACCTTCCGAAAGATGGTCGACCGTTTGCGAGAGCGGCACATCGATACCATGGAGCGGCTCGAGCAGGCTATTCAATCCTTGGAACAGAGCGATGTGGCGGCGGACAAACTTGCCCCCCTCAAAGCGCTTCACGACGAGATGGCTTCGCGTCTCGATAGCTGAGCGGAATCAATCCAGCCCGCCTTCGATATAATCCACGGTTTCCAAATGGGGGCCGAACGATACACTTGCGATGTCCAAGCGGATGCGTTCGATGGATGGGTCTGTGGCGAATCGCTGTTCCCACAACTGTTCGGCGGCACGAAAGAGACGCTGTTGTTTCGGAGGGTCGATGCTTTCGAAGGCGGATTGAAAAGAGGTGGGCCCGCGATGCCGCACTTCGACGATGGCGATGAGGGAGCCTTTTTGGGCGACAATATCGAGTTCGAGGTGTCCGAGTCGAAGATTTCGGTCGAGAATGCGGTAGCCGCGCTGTAGGAGATACTGCTCGACAGCTTGTTCGGCGCGTCGACCTATCGAAGAGATTCGACGAGTGGGTATGGAACCCATGGGCGGAGGGATTAGAACTCGTAGGCGTTTTTGGTGAACCCGCAGCCGCCGGGTGCTTCGTGGCAACCGAGGTCACAGGTATATCCATCGGTCTCTTTGTCTTCTTTTTTAACGCAATACTTATCACCGGGGGCGATGAGTCGTGGGTCGAGGGAACGAGTCACCTCTTTGCATTCGTAGCCTTCGGGGCACTCGCAGTATTTGGCTGCCGAGTCCTCCCCATCGCAGCGGCACGAGCAGTACACGTGGCCTTTTCTAGCTTTGCACTGGGAGTTGACGGGGACCTCGACCTTCTTATCGGTTCCCGGCACCATGCAGTCTTTGGCATCTGGTCCCGAGTAAGCTTCTGCTAAGAGAGGCGTACTGCGCCCCTCTTCGTTTCCGAAAGGACAGGACACGCGACCTCGGAAATGCTTCACGAGACAGACGCGCGTTTCGCATTGAAAGGAACGGTCTTCGATCTGCGCGCCTTTCTCCGAAGCACCGGAGTAAGATGCGCTGAATTCATCGTTCGGAATACAGGGGTCTCCGACACCGCCAGCTTTACAAGCGAGGGCGACGGCTCCGAACAGTAAAACCATCGAAGCGGACACGAGTGTCTGCCGCATCATCGTGGTGGGCTCCCTGAGGACGGATTTCGGGCAACAGCTCGAAATAGTTATACGTTCGACGATAGGCAACCGTAATTGTCCACCGTACGCCTAAACAGTGACAACGCAAACTAGATCATAGCCGCCCGCGGAGTCAACGGGGAACTGGCGCTGTGGTGAATATCGGTTTTGGATGCGGCTGGCGATAAGCGAGTTTCTCTACGCAAAGGAATGGCGGAACGGACGGCGCGACGACGACGAAGCGACATCGAGCCGACAAGGGGGGGGAGGAGGCGCTTGACAACCTTTCCGACGAATCGTTAACATGACGCCCCTTGCGGGAGCCATCTCCAAGTCATCATTGATTATTTTACCTTTTTCGGGGTCCGAAAGAACACCCAGACGGACTCAGAGAGAAACGTCGCCGAAAGCGAGGAAAAGCGATGCTAAAGCGGTTTGCCTGCATCTGCCTGGTCGTCAGTACCATGGGCTTTGCAACCGGAAGCGCCGTAGCCCAAGGCGCAAAGGGCGGGGGAAAAGCCCCCGCGGAATCGGCGGTCGATATTGAACTCGACGATCCGGGAAGTGAGCCTACAGGCCCGGTCGTAGCCGGGCAGATGACGGAGGAGGCTGCTCAAGCCAAGCGCTTATTTGATAGCGAGAAATGGGCCCAGGCGGCTTTGGCTCTCGATCGAGTGTTCAAAAACGAGACGAATGATGACGAGGGCAACCGACAGATCGCGCAATACAACCTCGCGATCGCGCTGTACCAGCTCAAATTGCATCAGGCGAGTTACAACATTTTCAGCTTGATCGCGGACAACCCCAACCACCTGAAGTTCAACGAGACTTTGTTGTGGCTTTCCAAACTCGCCACGCAGTTGCCCGAGCCCGCCGACATCATCGAACGGGTGGGCAAGTACAAGGCGGATGCCATCGCTCGTTTCGATAACCCCAACCAGCACGAACTGTTCTGGCAACTCAATTACTTGCTCGGACGATATAAGTATCGAAACCGGCAATACGAGGAAGCCATCCGGCTTTTCCAAAACGTAAGCAAGCGAAGCAAGTACTTCGTGCAAGCCCAGTTCTTTATGGGAATTTCTTACGTCCAGCTCCGTCGCTCGGTTCCAGCCGTCAAATCCTTCAATCGCATCGTGAGGGCGATTGATGATGGTGTGGAGGGAGTGGAAGACGAGCAGCGAATGCGTGACCTCGCGTTCTTGTCGATGGCCCGCACCTATTACACGGCTTCGATCCGGTTGGATGACAACAACACGCCCACCGTGGATGCCACGAAATTGAGTGCAGCGGTCAAATATTGGAACAAGATCGACGTGGCGAGCGAGTACTGGCTCGACGGTTTGTTCGAGCAGTCGTGGGCGTACTTCATGGCGGGCGACTATCCGCGTGCTCTTGGCAACATCCACACGATTCAGTCACCGTTTTTCCCGAACTCCTTCTATCCGGAATCGGATATTTTGAAAGCGGTCATTTATTTCGCGAACTGTCAATACAAGGAGGCCACCACCGTGGTCGCTCGGTTCAAGTTGAAGTACGAGCCGATCAAAGCCGAAATGGAGAAAATACTCGCTCGCTACAAGGGTGAGAACCAAGAGGCGAAGATGTTCGATTTTCTGCGAAACGTACGTGAGGGCAAGGCGGACCTCGATGCCAAGGTCCGGCCCATCGTGGAAAACTCGTTGTCCGACAGGCAGTTGTTGCGCAACTTGGAGTATGTTCGGGTGCTCGAAGAAGAAGAGCGGGTATTCAAAAAAGCGCCCGCGGCTTTCAAAAACTCGCCTCTAGGGGGCGATGTGCAGGATGCGCTCGACTTCGCGAAAGACCTTGCGATTCGCAATGCCGGTGACCTGGCCAGGGCCCGGTTCCAGCGTACTGTCGACGAACTCAACGAGCATCTTCGTGATTCGGCCAAAATTCTGATCGACGTCACCGCGGCCGAACGAAACAAACTCGAGCAAGCCGTCCAGAGCGGACAGGTTTCACGCGAAGAATCAAAGATCTATGGTGTGGTCAAGCCGGATGAAGAGCACGTGCTTTGGCCGTTCAACGGTGAGTTCTGGCGCGACGAACTGGGATTTTATCGGCAGGTCGTGATTTCGAACTGCGGGAGGTAGGCATCATGAAGCCATTGCGGAACATCCGCGCGTTGTGCATGAGCGCCATCGCGCTCACATGGGCTGCAGGCGTGTACGCCGCCGACGCCCCCAAGTCGGGAGGACAGGCCTGCTGGTCGAACGAGGCTGAAAAGAACTTAGCCTCGTGTCCGGGGTCTGGGCCGACCACGTTCAACGTGGGGACCCACGGCAAGCAGCCGCGTGTTCGGTTCAAGAGCGCTCCTGAACAGGTCGACCTGAAAAAACGCGATGCCAAAAGCAAACCGGGCGGGCCGACAGCAGAAATGGATACGTTTGCCATTCGCGATCAACGACAAGAAGCGCTGAAGCCTCGTGTCCGGGCGCTGCTCATCACGGAAATCAGCGGGCTCGAGCAATTGTTCCAAACCACCCCGCGTCGCGCCCCCGATCGCGTCCGTATTGCAAGACGACTCGCGGAAACGTACGTGGAACTCGAGAACGCGGCACGTCGCGACAAAACCCAAGCGGAGGTCAAGAAAAACTCCGGGGAAGCCGCGAAGGCCAATCAAGTCATGTTGCTTGCCAGAAAGAAGGCCATCCACTTCTACAACCTCATCAAGACGCAGTACCCATCGGATAAGAACCTTGACGAGGTGTTGTACTATTTGGCGTACGAATATGAGCAGGCCGAGGACTTGGTCAACGCTCGCAAGGTCTATTACGAGTTGATCCAAAAAACTCCGAATTCAAAGTACATCCCGAGCGCGTACCTGGCGTTCGGCGAATTGTTCTTTGGGGAGGCTCAGTCCGACGCTTCCAAATTCGAGCTAGCCAAACAGGCGTATACCGAGGTCATCAAGTATCCGCCGCCGGACAACAAAATGTTCGGCTACGCCCATTACAAGCTCGCCTATGTCAACTGGAACCAGGAAGATTTTCCGCGTTCGTTGACGCACTTCAAAAAGACGATCGAGTTTGCCGAGCAGTACCCCAACCTGCCGAACGCTGGTCCGTTGGCGGTGGCAGCCCGAAAAGACTTGGTTCCCGTGTACGCGTTATCCGGTCGGCCGGAGGCGGCGTATGGCTTCTTCAAGGGGTTGTCGGGCGACAAACCGAATGAGGAAAGCAAGACCTTCGATATGATGGACCAGCTTGGGCAGAACTATCTGGACACTGGCTATTATGCCGAGGCGATCGCCTTGTATCAGGATTTGATGAAGCGTGATCGGGGGCCGCGATATTGCCAGTATCACGCGCGCATCGCTGAGGCCACGCTGGCGATGAAGTCTGGAAACAAGGACCAGATCAAAAAGGTGCTCGACGGTCAGGTGGGCGTATACAAAGAGTTCAAGTCCAAGGGGCGCACGGGGGACACGCAACTCAAGTGTGCCAATGCCACGGCTGGGCTTCTGAGTGAGACGGCGATGGCGTGGCATCTCGAGGCGGTCGGCTCGGGAGGGGTTCGAGGAACCAACGATCCCAAGACCATGGCTCTCGCCGATTATCTCTACGGGCAAGTCGTTGAAAACTTCACGGCGCAAGACTTTGCGAAGTTCGAATTCCCGCGCATCGCAAAAGAGGATTGGCCGACGATTTACAAAATCAAATATCACCGGGCGGACTTGCTCTACGCCCAGAAGAAATGGGATCAATGTGGCCCCGCTTTCGACGCTGTCGTAGCGGAAAATCCAACGAGCGCGGAAGCTCCGGAAGCAGCGTTCGCCGCGGTGCTTTGCTACCAAAACATCTACGACGAAGAGCATAAGGGGGGCAAGGATCGCAAGGGCAGCGGTCTGATGCCTGGTGCCAAGAAGGAAGAGAAAGCCTCTGATGCGGATAAGTACAAGAAGAAGGAGTTCTCCGAGCGGCAGAAGGGCATGATTACGGCTTTCAACCGCTACGTTTGCTACATCAAGCCCGCGGATTCCGACAAGGAAGGCAAGAATCAATACGTCGAGGTCAAATACGCGCGCGCGCGGACTTACTTCGAAGCGCAGCATTGGGAGGAGGCGGCTCTTGCGTTCCGAGACGTGGCGATGAACCACGCGGACCACGAGGCTGGCATTTTCGCGGCCCAGCTTTATCTCGAATCCATCAACGTGTTGGGCGACAAAGTCGACCCGCCGCGTCCTGATTGCTTCGACAAGATGGGTGAGGATGTTCCCAAACTCATTGGGCTGTATTGCACGGGTGCGCGAGCGGCCGCCAATGAGGATCAATGCACAGTACTCACCCGCATTCAATGCGACATCGAACGTCTCAAGGCTGAGAACATGGTCAAGCTCGCGGACAAGGGTGGCGCCGGTTCGCTTCGTCAATACGAAGCGGCTGCCAACGCTTATCTTGGCCTGTGGCGCAAGTACGGCGAAGAAGCGGTCAAATCAAACAAGGAAATGCAATGCGAGCGGCTCGATGAGGTGGTGTACAACGCTTGCAGGGCGTTCCAAGCAGGTCGATTGATTGCCAAAGCGATTCAGTGCCGTCAGATCCTGCTCAATCCTGACAACAAGATGACGGAAAGCCCGTTGGCTCGGAAGGCCGTGTATGAAATCGGAGGCAACTACCAGGCCATCGCGGTCTATGACAAAGCTGCGGATTGGTACGAGAAGTTCGCGCGAGAAAAGCCGAAGCCGACCGCGAAAGAATCACTCGATTTTTGGAATGAAAAGGCCGACGCCGCCTTGTCCGACTCGGTCGTGCTTCGCTTGGGACTTGGACATGACACCAAAGCCCTCGAGAACGCGAAGCTGTTCCAGCAGTACTTCGGCGCAAGAAAACCGGTTCAAAACGCACAGATAGCGTTCGCGATCGCCAATTACTACGTGGAACAGAAAAAGTGGGAGGATGCCCGGGGGCAACTCACCAAAAACATCGCCCTCATCGACAAGCACGCCGCCTACGACGTGCGTGTGCAAGCGCACGCGATGCTTGGCAACATCTATGTGCAGATGAAACGTGAGGCCAGTGCCGCTCCGGAATACAAAAAAGTCATGGACCTATGGGCAAACCCCAAACAGGCGGCCGATTCGGTCCTCAACGATGCGAAAGACGAACCCGAGGCGGGACGAACTCGTCGCCTTGGCAAAGCCCTGACAGCCGTCGGTGAAGCGTACTTCTTCTTTGCGGAGGAGAAACGTCGCAAGACGGTGGACCCGATCAAGTTCCCTGAGTACTCGAGCGGTGCCTACAAGCCCTCTACCAAGAAGCCTGAACTCATGGACTCGTGGGAGTTCGAAGAGGAGATGGCGAAGCGCAAGAAGGAATCTGAAAACGTCAAGAAGCATATCGATACTAAGGTCAAGGACTGGGTCGACAAGAAGAAGGCGGCCATCGAGGCTGCGGACCAAGAGTATCAAAAAATCCTTACTCTTCAGCCTACGCCACCTCCCCAGTGGGTCATCGCCGCGGGTGCTGCAGTCGGAACGATGTGGGCCGAGTTCGTCGCGGACTTCCGTCGTGCGCCGATTCCCGCGTGGATGAAGAGCGACGATGAGTTGCGGGGCGTGTACTATCAGAGTCTCGATGCGGCGAGCGAGCCTATCAAACAGCGTGCGAAGGGGGCGTTTACGACGTGCCTAGGGCTATCGGTCAAGCACCAATACTTCGACCGTTATTCTCGGTCCTGTGAGGAGTGGTTGGCGGAGAACTACAAGGCGGAATTCCACAAGGTGGACGAGTTTCGCGGGAGTCCGGACCTCGTGGGTTCCGGATTGAATGATAAGCCTTATCCGTTGCAGCTTGGCGGTGAGCCGTATGTGGTCATGCCAGCGGCAACGAAGGAAGAAGAGGCAAAGAAGTGATCGCGAACGCCCAACGGAGGAGAGCACCGATGAAAACGCATAGACTGATCGGGCTTGCTGCGGTCATCGCGTTCGCAGCGGCTTGTGGTGGCAAAAGCACGACTCCCGCCCAAACGCCTTCGGGGCCGCAAGGGATGCACGGCCCTGTTGTGCAGGTAGCGGCAAAAAAATTCGACGAAGCGCTCAATGAGATGGTTCGTCGAGATGAAAAAGCGGATTGGAGCGACGCCTCGTGTACGAGTGTGGCGCAGCAGTTTTTGGACGCGGTCAAGGAGCAGAAAGATGCTACGGGCAAAGGGTTGCCGGAGGCATCGTACAATGCGGGCCTAGCGTACCAACGCTGCGCGAAACATGACGAAGCGAAGGCGCAGTTTCAAGCCGCATTATCCGCGAATTCCGCGTTCCACCGGGCCAAAGTGCAGCTCGCCCTATACGAGTATCGGGAAAAGGGCGATTCGGTTTTGGATCCGACCATTTCGAAACTCACGGATGCCGTGGTGGAAGCCAAGTTTCAAAACGTCGATGCTTTGGTGAACCTTGCGATGCTTCAAATGAAGCGAAACGGACCGACGGGGGCATCGGGCTGCAAAGACGATATGGACTGCGCGAAACTCAACGTGCAGCGAGCGCTGGCGATCGATGACAGCTACATGCCGGCGTTCAATCAGCTCGCCTTGTATTACATGAACCAGGCGCGTGCTCGTGCTCAGCGGGAAACTGGCAGCAAGCGTCGACGATTGATGGCGGCGGATGCGGAGAAGGCGGAACTGAGCGGCCAGATGCTTGATTTGGCTGCGCTCGTCTGTTCTCAGGCCATTCGGAAAAACTCAAAATACGGGCCTATTTACAATACATTAGGTCTGATTCAAGTCGAGCAGCGCAATATCAACAACGCGGTGCAGGCATTCAACACGGCGCGGACGTTGGACCCGAACTTTTTTGAAGCGCAGATGAACTATGCGGCGGTCAACTTGTCGTTCCGTGGGTTTGACAAGGCGGAAGAAGCGTATCGTGCGGCGTTGAAGATGCAGCCGAACAACTATGAAGGGCGGTTGGGGCTCTCGCTGGCGATTCGTGGTCAAATCAACGACAGCAACTTGGACGCCAAGATGGCGGAAGCGGATGCGGAGTTGCAGCGAGCCAAGCAGATTGATGCGTCGCGGCCGGAGGCGTACTTCAACGAGGCGATCCTGATTCAGGAATTCAAGGCGAAATATGCTCCTGACGAGGAAAAAAAGATTAGCCTTTATGAGAACGCCGCGCGGGTGTTCGATTCGTTCATTGCGAAAGCCGGCTCGGCTCCGGAATATGCAGCGGCCGTAAAAAACGCGAATGAACGAAAAGAAGACATGAAAAAAATCATTGAGTTCATTCGAGAAGGTCAAAAGGCCGAGGCGGAGGCCAAAAAGGCCGAAGCAGAAGCGAAGAAAAACCCTCCGCCGTCGCCTCCTCCTGCTGCTCCTCCGCCCCCGCCCGCCGGTGCCAAGTAAACCAAAGACTATTTGGTCGAACCGACCGAACATTTTTATCTCGTGGGGGAACTTGTGTTCGGGCGGGTTGTCGGTGGTCTCATGGTCCACCGATTCGAGCGCACCTCAAGATTGATCATTGACCGTAAGGCTCGAACCTGATTACACTTTTATTGGAACAAAAAACGATCAAATCCTATGGAGTCAACGATGAGGCGAACGAAGTTGGTGGCAGCCATTGTAGGCCTGGGGGTTTTTCTCATCGCTTCTGCCGCGTGGGCACAGCGTTCGGTGGAAGGAGTGAAAGAAGGTAAAGAATCCGGATACGGTTATGAGTTCGACGATGATCCTCTCGCAGCGGGGGGATTTGGGCCGAACGACGCAACCATCCGAGTTCGCCCTGGGCCGGTCCGAACCACACTGATTCGTCCGCGCATCTCCTTCGTCGACAATATGTTGAAGTCAGTCGAAAACTTGTAGCGGGCGACAGGCGCAAACGAGGAGTTTCGGGTGTCAGCTTACGGGCGGCTGGCGCTGAGGTTGTCGTCCGGTGAAAGGTCAGGCAGGGATGAAGGTTACTCTAACGTTCGCATTGTACCAAGGCGACCAACTAGTGCGTCGTGAATCGATCACGCAGGACATTGTCAAGGTCGGCAAGGATCCGAAAAGTCATTTGCGGATCGACGACGATCTTGCTTCGCGGATGCATGCAGTGATTGAGGTAGCGTCGACGGATGACATTACGCTCATTGACTTGGGAAACGAGCCTGGGACAGTGGTGAATGGTGCGCAGGTCAACAAGTGCAAGATACGACCGGGCGATCAGATTCAGGTGGGTGGCACGTTGATCGTGTTGGAGTCGGCGCAAGATGCGGTAGCGGAGCCCGCGTTTGTGCCGCCGCCCGCGCCGGTGGTGGCAGCGCCTCCGCCTCCGGCCGATGCGTTTGCCGCTTCGCCTGGACCGGTGGATCCTTTTGCTGCCCCTGCGCCGGCTCCTGCACCGGCTCCCGCGCGACCGGTGGCGCCGCCGGTATCGAATCCTTTTGCCGACGGAGCGGGTGCGAATCCTTTCGGAGGAGCGAGTGCGGATCCGTTTGCGTTTGCTTCGCCGAATCCATTTGCCGCGGCGGCGGATCCGTTTGGGGGAGGGGATGTTGGTGCGGAAGGGGAAGGGGGAGTTCGCTATGTGTTGACGAAGAGCGGGCCGGACGTGAACCCGGACGAGGTAGAGGTGAACGTTCCGGCGGTGGAGGTGATGGTGATGTGGGGGGACGTTGTGTTGCACGTCTCTCACTTATCCCCGCCTCGAAGCTTTTATGTGGGCGAAGAGCAGGGCAAGAATCTTGTCAATGACTACTTCATTCCTGCCGAAAAACTGGGAGCGACGCGAGTTCCGGTGGTTGTGGTGAGTGGGGGCAGTGTGGCGGCGGTCGTACTTCCTGGGGCGAAGGGGTTCGTGGATGTACCGGGCAAAGGCAAGCTCAAGGTGGAGGAGGTGCTTCAGAGTGGAGGCGCTCAGCCATGCGCGGAGTATTCGGGGGCGATGCAGATTCCGTTGCCTCTTGGCACGAAGGCGCGGCTCGAGCTTCCTGGGGCGGCACCGGGCAGTGGGTTGGTGTTTCAGGTAGCGACGGTCAACGCCGGTCGCAAAGCACCGGCCGGGATATTCTCGTCGTCCCGTGATTGGTCGACCGCCTTATATGTCGGATTGTCGCTTGCGGTTCATATTGGGTTGCTGTCGGCGATGGCGTTTTTCATGCCGCCGTTGGGTCTGACGGATGAAGGAGCGATGAGCAAGGATCAGCTCTACTTGATCCAGCAATATCTCAATGCTTCTGCCGAGCGTGAGATGGAGCAGAAGGAGACGGATCAGGTAGCGGAGGACAACCCGGACAACAAGGAAGGTGGGACGGGTACGAGGGCGAAGGGTGAGGAAGGGTCGATGGGTGATCCGAACTCGCGCAACACGAATCGTCGTTATGGTGTGGCGGGGCCGAAGGACAACCCGGATCCGCATATTGCGCGTTCGGCGGCACTTCGGGAGGCGGCTGAATTCGGTATGATTGGGCTCTTGAACACGGGAGCGGGAGGTGATCCGAATGCGCCTACGGCTCCGTGGGGGCGCGACGACTCGTTGGGTACGGATCCCATCAGTGCGCGTGGGAATATGTGGGGAGACTCCATCGGTGATGCGTTTGGTGCCGGTGGTTTGGGGCTATCGGGTATTGGCGAAGGGGGTGGTGGTCGTGGCGAAGGAATCGGTCTTGGTTCGATTGGTACGATAGGTCATGGTGCGGGAACCGGGACGGGGCAGGGATTTGGCTCTGGGCACGGGCGTCTTGGTGGTTCGCACAGGACGAGGCCGCCTCAAGTTCGGATGGGAGCGACGACGGTGAGTGGGCGTTTGCCTCCGGAGGTCATTCAGCGAATCGTGCGTCAGAACTATGGGCGTTTCCGGTTGTGCTATGAAAATGGTCTTCGCAACAACCCGAACTTGCAGGGTCGTGTATCGGTACGGTTCGTGATTGGCCGTGACGGGTCGGTGTCGAACGTGGGCAACGCGGGGTCGGATCTTCCGGATCCGGCAGTGGTTTCGTGTGTGACGCGAGCCTACTATGGCTTGTCGTTTCCGCAGCCGGAGGGTGGCATCGTGACGGTTGTCTACCCGATCATGTTTTCTCCTGGTCAATGAGCTTGGCGCGGGGCCAGGTTCCTTCTCACTCCCGATCTCCCTAGACTTTTCATGCCGCGTCCGCGTAGACTTCCCGCGCCCTGTGCGTGATACGGGGTGCGCGGTTGCGTGTGGCTTTCTTATTGCTGTTTCGAATAGAACTGGTTGGTAGGCTGTAGCCGCGCCGCGTACTTTCGCTTCTCGAGGCGTTGGTTCGGTCTGGATTGGAGTTGAACTCTGCTCGTTGGAAAGGTGGCAGAACAGATGAAGCTCAGCACGTTGTGCGTGATGATGTTCTTTGGTTTCGTTGTGGCTCTTTCGGGGTGCGGTCGCGAGAAGATCGAAGCCGTCAACCTGGCCAACGAGGGCACGCTGTTGAAAAAACAGGGCGCCTATGACGCTGCGATCGACAAATACGAGGCGGCGACGCAGTTGGACCCGAGCAACCATGAGATCATTTACATGCTAGCGACGACGTATCGGAAGAAGGAGGAGTGGGAGAAGGTTGCCTCTACGCTTGCCCGAGCGACGCAAGCTGCACCGCAGTATGCCAACTATCACTATGAGCGAGGTTACGCGCTGGTGCAGGTGGCTTCGAAGTCCAAGCAGCGCAGTGCGTGGGAAGAGGCGAAAGAGCCCTTGGTCAAGTGCATCGAGGCGGATACTCGATTTGCGCATTGTTACTTCGAGTTAGCGTTGGTGGAGCTGTTTTTGGACAACGAGCAGGGGGCTTTGGAAAACTATACCAAAGCGATTCAGCATGCGCCCAACGAGGGATCGTTTTACGCGCCGCTAGCGGACCTATACATTCGTTTGGACTACTTCGATCAAGCGAAGGGAGTTCTTGAGCAGGGGGTTAAGTTTGCGGCGGATGAAAGCAAGGCGAAGTTCAACATGTATGTCTTGCTTGCGAGCGTGGCGCAGTTTCAGAATGACATGCCAAGCATGGTAAAAGCGTTGGAAACGGCCAATGAGTTGGGCGGCAAGGACAATCCTGAGATTCTGTTCAACCTTGGCAGCACTTATGCGGTGCTGAACCCGCCGAAGAAGTCGCAAGCGATTCAGATGCTCAAGAAATTCCAAGCGCAGGCGTGTAAAGGTGGATCAGCGCAAAAATACAGGGAGCAATGCGAGCAAGCGATCGCTTTGCTTGTCAAGCTCGAGGGACCGTAAAGGGAGAATTCGAGCTGAATAGCTCGCCCCGTAGGTGTGGCTAACCGCCGTAATTATCTTCCCGAACCGACCGAGGGATACATGGATTTGCAGCAGCGTGTGAAGCAGCTCGAAGTGGTGCATGATTGGCAGGGGGTGCTCGAGGAGCTTGAAAAAGCGATCGCAACGGAGTCTCAGCCATCCAACAAGGCTCACCTTCATCTGCAGATCGGCCGGCTTCTTGATGGCAAGTTCTTGCAGAGTGTCAAGGCACTGAAGCATTTCCAAGACGCGTTCAAGCTTCAGCCAGCGTTGGTGGAAGCCCTAGCAGATGCTCGCCGCATCTACTGGCGTCTTGGTAAGTTGAACATGGTGCAGAAGCTCCTCGATTTGGAGCTGAAGGTAGAATCCGAACCGGCACGGGTTGCCGAATTGCTTCTCGAAATGGGCGACGTCCTTTCGGACGAGGGCGACTATGAGAGGGCGATGTCGACCTACGCGCGGGCGTTGGGGGCGTCGAAGGGCAACAATGCGGAAGCGAGTGCTTGTTTGGAGGACGTTCAGATCGACACGGGTGGGTGGCAGGATCGGGTGGCTTTCTTGTTGCGCACGGCGCACGAAGCGGCGGAGCCATCGGAAAAAGCGCGTCTATTCCTTCGCGCCGGTCGGATCGTGAAACGATTTGCTCCCGATGAGATGGAAGGGATGTTGGCGCAGGCCTTCCGTGCGGATCCTACCAATATTCAAGTATTGACGTTGTTGGAGGCGTTGCTGGTCGAAGCGGATCGGACGGACGAGATCGCGGCGTTGCAGCGTTCGGTATTGGACGCCACGGAGGGAGCGGATCGGCGGGCTGAGTTGGCCTTTCTGTTTGGGCTTCGATGGGCGACGCGACATCAGAACTTGGATCTTGGGGCGAAGCTTGCGCAGGAAGCGCTTTCGTACGATCCCGACAACGAGGCAGCGTTTCTATTTTTACGTGAGGTTTATGGAACGCGTGATGGAGCGTGGGAACAGGTGGTCGAGCTTGCGACGAAAGCGTTTGAGCAAGCCCGACAACCGGGAAGCCGCACGTTTCTGTTGTCTCAGCTTGGGCTCATCAACTGGCAGAAGCTTGGAAATATGTTGGAAGCGCAGCGTGCTTTCGAGCAGCTCGCGTCGTTTGCGGATGGGCATCCGAGCCTGGTGGCGTTCGAGGCGCAGATTGGTCAGTCCTTGAAGCCGGTGCCGGTATCGGCACCTGCGGAGATTTCGCCGGTACCTCCGCTGGTGAGTGCGGACGCGGAGGCGGACGTCCAGGTGGAAGTAGGCGAGTCGGTAGAGCAGCCATCGGATATCCTAGCGGCGCAGGCCGAGGCCGAAGCGGAGGTGACGGTTGAGGTTGCTGAGCAAGAAGAAGTTCAAGACGAGCCATTGGACAGCGCGCAAGAGGCGGAAGCCGAGGAGCAATCGGCGCCGCTGTCGGCTGGGGATGCTGAAAAAATAGCGGAACTGCGTCAAGCGGCCGTCACGCAAGAGGGGAGCAAGCGTTTCAACGAGTTGGTGCGAACGCTCATGGCCTTGGCGGACTTGGTTCCGAATGTCGAAGAGAAGATTGATTTGTATCAACGAGCGGCGGATCTGTTCGTCACCAAGTTTTCGAATCAAGCAGAGGCCATCAAGGCGTATGAAAAAGTGATCGAGTACGATCCGGGCAATGCGCAAGCGGTTCAATACTTGCTTCAGATGTACGAGAAGCGTCGGGATTGGGAAAGTTTGATCCGGCTTCGTTTGACGGAAGCGAATGGGCTTCCGATGGATCGTCGTGTAGCGGAACTGATTGACATTGCGGATGTAGCGACGAAGCGCCTTCGTAAACCGGACATGTGCATTGACTTGTGGAACACGGTTCTCGAGGTAGAGCCGGACAATCGGGTGGCGTTGGATGCGTTGGCGCCATTGTTGGAGAACGCGAGGCGTTTCGAGGAATTGGTTGTCGTTCTCGAAAAGCAAGTGGAGAGCACGTACGACGAGAAGGCCAAGATTCAGTTGTTGACCAAGTTGGGGACGATCTACGGGGATCGGCTACAAAACGAGGAGGGGGCGGTCGAAGCGTGGCGGCTGCTGCTCGTGCTACAGCCGAATGATCGTCGAGCGCAGGAGCAGCTTCGACGGAAGTACATTACGCTTCGTCGATGGGACGATTTGGAGTCGTTCTATTCGGACTCTGGCAAGTGGGATGAATTCATTCGTGTGTTGGAGTCGGAGGAGGGCAAGGAGACGGATTCTGCTGGGAAGATTTCGTTGTTGATGAAGGTGGCCCAGCTTTGGAATGACAAGAAGGACAAGCCGGATCGTGCGGCACGAGCGTTGGAGAAGGTGCTTGCGCTCGATGAGAATCACTTGGCGGCGGCCGAGGCCTTGGTTCCGATTTATCAATCGGCGGACAACGCCAAGGGTCTTGCGAGGGTATTGGAGGTAAAGCTTTCGCATGAAGAGGACGACTTCACGAAGCTCGAGCTTCTTCGTGAGGTAGCTCAGCTTTACGAAGGGAAGGTACGGGACCCGGAACGTGCCTTCGAGCGCTATCTTTCGGCGTTCGAGATATCGCCTGGGGATGAGACGTGTCGTGATGATGTAGAACGTTTGGCGAAGGCGATAGGAAAGTGGGACAGCGTCATCGCATCGTATCGTCGTGCCATTGAAGTGGCGCAGGGCGATGGGGAGCAGGAACTCGCGATCTCGCTTCATTTGAAGCTTGGTCGAGTTCTTGTCGACGAAGTGAACAATGTCGACGACGCGTTGACGGAGTTTCGATCGGTGTACGAGGCGGACAGCGAGAATCCTGAGGCGATCGCGGCGCTCGAGAGTTTGTATCGTCAGACATCGAGGTACGACGAGCTTCTGGGGATCTACGAGAAGAAGCGTGAGTTGACGGCCGATTTCGACGAGAGGCGTCAAGTATTGTACTCGATAGCTGGGTTGTACGAGACGGAGATGGGGCAACCGGAGCGTGCGATAGAGACGTACGTAGCGGTGTTGGAAGAGGATCCGACGGACATGCGGGCCTTGCGTGCGTTGGATGGGTTGTATCGTGGGCAGGGGGATTTCGCGAGTTACGCGGACGTGTTGCAAAGGCTCATTGAATTGGACGTCACGGAAGAGGAGTTGATCGATCTGAAGTTCAGGCTTGGATCGACGCTCGAGGCGCATCTATCGGACCCGATGGGGGCGTTGAACAACTACCGTGAGATTTTGTTTGTCGACCAACATCACGACGGTGCGCGGGGAGCGTTGGAGGCGATGCTGTCGAACGAGCAGTTGGCAGCCGAGGCGGCACAGATTCTCGATCCGATTTATGAAGTGCGTGAGGATTGGGAGAAGCTGCTAGGGGTGTTGGAAGTGCTGGCGTCGACGCAGGACGACGTGGCGACGAGAGTTGATATTTTGCGTCGTATTTCGCGGACGGCTTCAGGGCAGCTTGGGGATTTGGCGCGAGCATTTTCTGCGCAAGCAAGAGCGTTGAAGGAGGATCCGTCGAACACCGAGGCGCGTGATGAATTGGAGGCATTGGCGCAGGAATCGGAGCAGTGGACGAAGTTGGAGGAGATCATTTCGGAGATCGCGACGAGTTTGACGGACGTGGAGTTGGCGCGGTCGTATTGGCTTCGTCTGGCGAGGATAGAGGAGCGTCTGGACAAGGTAGACGCTGCGGCGGCGGGTTATGGGCATGTGCTTTCCTTGGATCCTGCGGATCAGGAAGCGTTGGAGGCGTTGGAGGCGTTGTATGGGCGCACGGAGCGCTGGGAGGATTTGATTGGTGTGTACCGCAAGCGCATCGAGTTGATGGAGGACATTGCGGATCGGGAGAAGATGTACGCGCAGATGGCGCAGGTCTACGAAACTCGTTTGGGTCGTCCTTCGGACGCGATTGCGGCCTATCAAGAGGTGCTTGCGCTGGATGAGACGAGTCAAGTGGCGTTGGAGGCATTGGACGCGTTGTATTCGCGTCAGGAGATGTGGTTTGAGTTAGCCGACAACCTCGAGTCCCAGTTACGGCTTGCGGTCACCGACGAAGACGAATTGGCGTTGATGCTTCGTCTTGGAGCGTTGCGCGAGTCGAAGATGGGGCAGATCGAGCAGGCGGTGGACATTTACCATCAGGTATTGACCCGCGACATGGGCAACGAATCTGCTCTGCAAGCGCTCGAGCGATTGGGCTCCAACGCGGACTTCGAGTTGATGATTGCGGAGATTTTGGAGCCGCTGTATCGGCAGACGGGCGATTATGCGAAGTTAATCGGGGTGCATGAGGTTCAGGTGCGTCGCACCGATGATCCGGTTCGGCGAGTCGAGTTATTGCATCAGATAGCTTCCTTGTACGAGGATGCGGCGGGGGATTTGTCGGCCGCTTTCGATACATTGGCACGGGCATTGGCCGAGGATCCAGCACACGAAGCGACGCAGGAGGCGTTGGATCGTCTTGCTCGGGCGACCTCGAGGTTTTCGGATCTTGCGCATGTGTTTGAGCGGCTAGCCCAGGCGCAGCAGGATGGTTTTTTGGCGAGCCAGCTATTTTCGATGGCCGCCAAGGTATATGAGCAGGATTTGGGGGATGTGGATAATGCGGTGAAGCATTATCGGAAGGTGTTGAGTATCGATCCGACGAGTCTATCGGCGGCGGAAGCGCTCGAAGGGTTGTTCCGTGGGGTTGAGCGATACGCGGATTTGTCTGCTGTTCTTCAGACGAAGGCTGAGATCGTCGACGATCCGATGGAGAAGAAAACGGCGTTGTTCCAGGCAGCGGCGATCGAGGAGGAGATGCTCAATCGTCCGGAGGAAGCCATCAAGGTATATTTGTTGGCGCTGGAAGCGGATCCGGATGATGTGCAGGCCGTGGATGCATTGATCGGTCAGTACTTGGGGTTGAAGCGTTGGGAGGATCTTCTTGGCGCGTACACCAAGAAGGTGGATTTGGTGTTTGATCCCGAGGAAAAGAAGCTGATTTACTATCAGATGGGCGCTGTGTACGAGCGCGAGATTGGGGATGTATCGCGAGCGATCGACACGTACCAACGGGTGTTGGAGTTGGATCCGGACGACTTACAAGCTCTTGGACGGTTGGACGTATTGTATCAGGCGTCGGGGGAATGGGCGGAGCTATTGACGGTATTGCAGCATGAGTCGGAGCTTACGATGGATGCTGCGGAGGCGATTTCGTATCAGTATCGAATCGCGGAGTTGTACGAGAAGCACTTGCAGGACGTGCCTCGTGCGATCGAGTTGTACCGTGACATCTTGATGCAGCAATCGGATCATGATCCGACGTTACAGGCTTTGGAAAACCTCAAGCAAGGCGATGGGGAGCCGTTGGCGGCGGCCAGTGTATTGGAGCCGTTTTATGATGGGGCGGGGCAGTGGGCGAAGCTGATTAGTGTGTTGGAAGTGCAGGTACGATTCCAGGACGATGCCTACTTGCAGGTTGAGTTGTTGCACCGGATAGCGGCGTTGTATGAAGACAACCTTCAGGACCATCCGTCGGCTTTCGACACGTATGCGCGAGCGTTGTCGTTGGACAATACGAATCACGACACACTTGGAGCGTTGGAGCGTTTGGCGGCCCTTACGGATCGTTGGGGTCAAGCCGCGGCGTTGTACGATCGGGAGTTGGATCGTCTGGAAGACAATCCGGATTGGTTTGTGGACTTGGGGTTACGCACGGCTGCGATCTACGAGACACAACTCGAGGATTTGACGAACGCGGTGGTTCGGTACCGCAAGGTGTTGGGTGTAGCTCCGGAGAACGAGCAAGCGCTCAGTTCGTTGGATCGGTTGTTCGAGCTGACGGAGCAGTGGGGGGATTTGGCGCAGGTATTGGTTCGGGAGGCGGAGGTTACGTCTGACCCCGATCGTGTTCTCGATTATCGGTACCGGTTAGGACAGGTTTATCAGCTTCGTTTGAACGACATCGATCAGGCGGTGGCGTCGTACCGGGATGTGATTGTGTCGATGCCGGAGCACGAAGCCGCGCTCGAGGCGTTGGAAACGCTATTTGCGAATGGGGTCAAGCAGGCGGAGATCGCCGAGGTTCTCGAGCCGTTGTACACGGACAACGCGCAATGGGAGAAGCTGGCGGGTGTGCATGAGGCGCAGCTCGCACATCTGACGGATTCGGATGAGCGGTTGGCGATGTACTACCGGATAGCTGAGGATTATGAGCACAACCTTTTGGATCCGGTTCGCGCGATGGAGGCGTATATTCGTGCGATCCGTGAGTTTCCTTTGGATGAAAGAATTGGCGAAGAGATAGAGCGCTTGGCGGCTGATACGGACGGCGGGTGGGATCGTCTTGGCAATGCGTATGCGGACGTGCTGGATATTCAGCAGGACCCGGTGGTTCGCAAAGCCATTGGAAAGCGTCATGCGAGAGTGTTTGAAGAAGAGCTTCAGCAGATAGACAACGCGATTGAGACGTATCGTTATGTGCTGGGTGTCGATCCGACGGATTCCGATGCGTTGGTGAATTTGGATCGGATTTTTGAGGCCATGGAGCAATGGGCGGAGTTGGCTCAGGTATTGGAGCAGCGTCTTCGTCCCTCTGATGAGCCGGTGGATTGGGTGGAGCTTCACGGACGCTTAGGTGCTGTCTACGAAGAGAAGCTTCAACGATACGATGACGCCATTCGGGTATATCGTCGGATATTCGACGAACTAGATCCATCGAACGAGGAAGCGATCGCGGCCCTCGAGCGTTTGTACGAGTACAAGCAAGCGTGGACGGACTTGAATGTGGTGTATGAGCGTCAGCTAGACAATGCGATGGGGGACATGGAGGAGGCTGACATTCGTGCGAAGATGGCGCGACTGGCGTCGGAGCGTCTTGGAGACGTGGAAGCGTCGATAGCGACATGGAAGCGGGTATTGGATCTCCGAGGGGAGGATGTGGAAGCGCTTGGGGCGCTTGCGAATCTGTATGAGAGTCGAGGTCAGTGGGCCGAGTTGTGTGACGTTTTGGAGCGTCAACACGACATTGCGGATACGGACGAGGAGCGTGTTCGAATTCGACTTCGTCGTGCGTATGTATTTTTGGTTCGTCTCAATCGCGATGAGGAGGCGATAGACGATTACCAGCGGGTTTTGGAGATCGATTACGCAAACGTCGATGCGTTGCGAGCGATAGCGAATATTTGGCGAACGCGTCAGGAAGCCTATGAGCTTGTGCAGGCGTTGCACAACTTGGTGGATCGGGCGTCGGATTATCTGGAGGCACCGGAGCTGAAGTCCATATTCCGTGAGTTGGGCATCACGTACGGGACGGTATTGGAGCAACCGTACGATGCGGCGGAGGCATGGACGCGATTGCTCGAGGTAGATCCGGGTGATTTTGAGGCGCTCGACGCTTTGGAGGCCATCTATCGGCAGGACGAGCGGTACACGGACGTCATCGACGTGAAGATGCGGCGGGCGGAGGCATTGCCGGAGCCTGCGGAGCAGATCCGTGAGCTATTGGAAGTCACGCGGATTTGGGAAGAGCAGCTTGGCGATCGGGATTCGGGTACGCTTGCGTTCGAGCGGATCTTGGGAATCGATCCGACGCACGATGATGCGTTTCTGGCATTGGAGCAACTGCATACGGCGGCGGAGCGTTGGGAGCCGTTGATTGAGCTGTACTTGTCTCGTTTGGAGACGCGGCAAGAGGCCTCGGAGCGCACGGAGCTTCTTCGGAAGATTGCCGGTGTATTCGAGGAGCATGTCGATGATAAGAACCAGGCTTTCGAAGCATTGTTGCAAGCATTTGAGGACGATTACGGGGACGATGAGACGTCTCGGTATCTCGAGCGCATGGCGCAGGCGACGAATCGCTGGAGTGAGTTGATCCAGACGGCGAACACGTGGCTTCAGGCGGAGCAAGAGAAGCAGGATCAGGGAAAAGTGATTCAGCTATGTCTCCGTTTGGCGAAGTGGTACGGCGAGGATTTGGGGCATGCGCAATATGCGCAGCCTTATTTCCAGAAGGTGATGCAGCTTGATCCGACCAACGTGGCGGTGCTGCGGCAGATGGGTAATTTGTACCGCAAAAATCAGCAATGGCAGGAGTTGGGTCGGACGCTGACGGAAGCGTTGAAGCATGCGACGTCGGAGAAGGATAGGAAGGAGATACAGACTGAGCTTGGCGAGTTGTTGGAAAAGCAGCTTGGTGAGACAGAGAAGGGCATGGTGTTTTACAAAAACGCCCTTGAAGTGGATCCTCATCATTTGCCGGCGTTGGAGGCATTGGAGCGGATATACTCGGAGCGGGATCAGACTCGTGACTTGGTGGAGATCCTAGCGGCCAAGGTAGTGGCGAAGCAGGATGAGTATGAAGAAGTAGCGAGTCTACAGGTCCGAATGGGGGGGTTGTACGAGACGGCGTTGAGTGATCTCGACAAGGCGACGATGGCCTACGAGGCGGCGCTCGATGCGGAACCTTCCAATCTTCTTGCGATGCGTGGATTGGAGAGGATTCACGCGGCGCATGGCAATTGGCCGGAGATGATCAAGGTTCTCGAGCAGCAGCTCGATGTCGTTCCAACGGAACGTGAGCGAATCGAGGTGCTGATGAAGGTAGCAGCGATCTTCGAGGAGCAGTTCCTGAAGGCTGACGAGGCGGCGTCGCGTTATGAGCAGGTTTTGGATGTCGATCCGAACCAGGAGCCCGCGCTTGTTGGTTTGGAGCGGTGTTACGCGAAGTTGCGTCAATGGCTGGACTTGGTGAACACCTACGAGCGACATATTTCTGTGACGTTGGATCGGGGTTTGAAGATCGAGCTTTACGGTTACGTGGCTCAGGTGTTTTCGGACGAAGTGCAGGACGTGGATCGTGCGATCGATGCGTACCAAAGCATCGTGGAGTTGGACGATACGAACATTGGAGCGTTGGAAGCGCTTGCGAAGCTGTATGAGAGAAAGGAAAGCGCTGCGGATGCGATTGATTACATGACACGCGTTGCGGAGTTGACGGCGGATGGTGCGCAGCGGGTGGAGATGTACTACCGGATTGGTCGTGCGCTGGACACGCAGCTTGGCGATCGAATGGCGGCGCGAGAACGTTATGAGATGGCGTTGGATTTGGATCCGGCCCATCTTCTGACGTTGGCTGCTTTGAAGGAGATTGCGATCGACGCGGCGGAATATGATCAGGCGGCGCGCTATCTGGACCAAGAGCAGATGCATACGCAGTCATCGCGTGCGCGGTCGAAGCTGTTGGTGGAACTGGGTAACCTTCGTGAGCAACAGCTCGAAGAGCATGATTTAGCGGTGCAGGCCTACGAGCTTGCACTTCAAGCGGATCCGGAGAATGAAGACGCTGCACGTCCGTTGCTCGAGGAATACGTTCGGGTGGGCCGATGGGCTGAAGCGGATCCGCTAGCGGATATGTTGTTGAAGAAGGGCGCGGGAAAACTCGAGCGATATGAACTGCATCAATTGTATGCGATGCAAGGAAAGGTTGCCGCGGAACTGGGCAACAATGACAAAGCGCTGAAAGCGTACAAAGAGGCGCACCACTTGGACCTGACGGATCAAGAGACGATTCGTGGGTTGGCGGAGGTGAGCTTCAAGATGGGCGATTGGGCGGCCGCGTTGTCCAACTACCAGAAGGTGCTGACGTCGTTGGAGGAAAGCGACCGCGAAGATCGAGCGTATGTGTACTACAAGCTCGGCTGTATCAAGCGCGAGCAAGGGCAGTTGAAACAAGCGGTCAACAACTATGAAAAGGCGCTTGCGATCGACGATGCGCACCGAATGACGCTCGAGGCGATGGTGGACATTTATGCCGGGCTCTCGGATTGGAAACAGGTTTGCGCCTACAAGCGTCAGATCCTCGATAACATATACGAGGCAGAAGAACGCTTCGCGATGCTCAATGAGGTCGGTGACATTTGGGCGGAGAAGGAAAACAACCTTCCGAAAGCCATCGAGACATTGGAGGAAGCGCTCGAACTCAAGCCGGACAACCATGTGTTGTTGCACAAGCTTCTCGGGCTGTATCAGAAGACGCGAAACTACGACCGAATGATCGATACGATTCAAACGATTTCGGACTTGGACTCCAATCCGGAGCGAAAAGCGCGTTACTTGTACACAATGGCGCAACTACATCGCGATCAAAACGATCTTGGTCGTGCGGTGGAACTGTTCAACGAAGCGTTGGACTTGAATCCGGATTTCCTCGAGGCGTTCGAGCGCATCAACAAAATCCTTACGTCGCAGAAGGATTGGAAACAGCTCGAGCGGTCGTTCCGCAAAATGCTTCACCGCATTGCGGGCAAGGGCAAGGTAGACCTTGAGTACAACCTTTGGCACAACCTGGGGATCGTTTATCGGGATCGTCTCAACGAGGTCAAGGAAGCGATCGAAGCGTTCCGCATGGCTTCAAGGCTCAAGCCCGAGGACATCACGGAAAGGCAGATTCTCGCGGAGCTATACGAGACAGCCAATCAGCTAGATCTTGCGGTCGAGGAGCAACAAGAAATCCTGCGTCGGGATCCGACGCAAAAAGCGCCCTACCGTGCGCTATACCAGCTTTATTACCAGAAGCAGGCGTTCGACGAAGCGTGGTGCATGTGCAGCGCCCTTTCGTTTTTGCATCTGGCCGATGAGGATCAGCAGAAGTTTTACGAAGATTATCGTCCCAAGGGCATACCGCCGGTGCGCAGTCGGTTGGACAACGAATCATGGCGAAAATACGTGTTTCACCGCACGGAAGACACCTTGATTGGGTCCATTTTCGAGATGCTCACCGGCGCGGCGCTGATGGCGAAGATGCAACAGCTCAAGGCCGCGAATCAGCTACCGGTGCTTGACAAGCGATACAAGCAGGAGGCGCATACCACGACAGTCACCTTTGCGAAGACGTTTTTCCATGTGGCGAAGGTGTTAGGAATAACGGCGCCGGAACTGTATGTTCATACGAATATTCAGGGAGGATTGACCGCGGCGCCCATCATGCCGTTTGCGTCGGTGGCGGGTCAAAGCGTGTTGTCTGGGTTCACGCCGCATGAGTTGTCTTTCATCGTGGCGAAACATCTGTCGAATTACCGAGGCGAGCATTACATCAAGAATATTTTCGCCACGCAGAGTGAGTTGACGCAGCTATTCTTTGCGGGACTGCGGATGGTTCTTCCGGATGCTCCGGTGCCACCGGAAATGGCGCAAAACGTGGACGTGACGGCCAAGACGCTTGCCGCGATGATGCAGCCGCAGCATCGGGAAGGGCTTCGACATGTCGTTCGCACCTTCATGGAAACGAAGGGAGCGATCAATCTGAAAAGGTGGCTTCAGGCGACCGAACTTACGGCGTGTCGAGCGGGTCTGGTCGTATGTGGCGACCTTGAAATCGCCAGAAAAATCCTATCCATCGAGCCACAGGTTCCTGGAGATCTCACGCCGGAAGACAAAATTACCGAGATGATCGTGTTCTCGGTTTCGAATGAGTACTTCGCGGTGCGCAAAGCACTTGGCTTGACGATCGGTTGACGCAGAAATCCGAGGGAATGGACCGATGAAAAGCGGTCTGTTGGCGTGGGAGGTTGAGCCGACAGACCGCTTTCTATTTCGTTTTCAGCGCATCGGATCGAAAACGGCCCGAAGTCCGAGGGAAACGAAGGTATGGACGGTTGCCTGCGCTGGTCCTGAGGTTCCAGGGGGGGGTGAGTCGGGACGCGCCTGATAGGAGCCGATATCGAGCGCGAAAAAGGGGCCTAAACCGATCATGGGATGGGGATACCAATCACCTCCGATGGCGAGGTGGAGCCAATCAAGCCCAGCGTAAGCTCGATCGCGGTTGATTCCCTCCCAGCGCAGATCGAATCGTGTCCATCGGTAACCCATTCCTGCGCGCAGCCACGGGTCGAACGCGGCACCATGAACCAGGTGGTAATCGACGCCAGCGCCGAAGGCGAGGGTCGTTGCCTCGCAGGTTCCGCCGTTGGGACATTGATCATTGGCCGACAGCATGCCGTATTCGAATCGTGCCTGTAACGCGACATAGCGGCTTAGCCCATAAGCGAGATCCAGTCCGTACGATGGTCCAGCTTGGACGTAAGCTCTTTGTGGAAAGCGTTTTTCGGCACTTCCCGTGGGCACGATAAAGGCAATTTTGGGTGAAATGGCGATGTGGTTGGTGAGGGAATCCGGGGCAGGTCTGAGCACGACGGGATCTTCGTGCTGCTCTTGTTCGGCCCTAGCCATGCGTGGTTCCGTCAATAGGCCGACGAAACATGGCATCGACAGAAGGAATGCAAAGGATCGTGATCGAAAGACGCGCATGAGGATATTCATGTAGGCCTACTTAGGCAGTGGCAGCAATGTCGTGGACGGGATGGTTCATAGGGTGAGGCCGAATCCACCCGTGACAATGAAGGCCTCGGCATCATCGGGAATCAAGTATTGAAGGTCGACGAAGCCATAATAGCGATCGAAGCCGAGGCCCATGAGCAGGCCTGGGGCGATGGCTTTGCTCCAAGAACCATGGGAAGCATGGTAGTCGTGGCAGACATCTCTTGCCAACGCACTGAAGGAGCCGTCGACGGGTGAACATTCGATGGATTTTCTAAGCCCGGCGATTCCAAGTCCAACGTGAGGGCGAAAAATGGCATGGCTTGGGGTGAACTCGAATCCCAGATCGACGGAGGCGAAGCTTGCACCGGTTCGATGTTCGATGAGTGCCACGAGAGGAATCGGATACGAAGAGGTTGTGCCGAAAAAATGCTGGTACTGAAGGGCAATCGCGACACCGATTTCGAAGGTATAACCGGCGTGCAGTCCAAGTCCTGGACCGTAGGCGTTGATGGTTTCGCCGGAGGATAAGGTTGTGCTCCCGAAACCGGCTCCTGCCGTAGCTTCGAGTCGAAAAGGGTGGGCGGGGGAAGGAAAAGGCGTTTGGTCCTGTTCGTGCGACGAGGGTTGCGAAGCGGTATTGTTTTGGGAGGGGGCTGCCGCTAGGAGTGACGACGTCGCAAAAACAACGCTAATTGCAGCGCAGGGAACTCGGATCGGAGCGAACCGCGGCATTGTGAGACAAGAGCGTAGCTGGGGTTTGTAGCATCGCAAAGTCAGAAAGCTGCTCGTGTTTGGGATATGTTGGTTGAGCCTCCAAGCCTGGACAGGTAGCATTCATTGGGGAGGTGCTCGAAAAGAGCATGCAATTAGCTCTGGTGACGTCGCAGTTTCCAAGTCTGACCGGTTCCGGAATACCCGGCAGGGCCGCCCAATTTGCCTTGGCCTTATCGCGAGAGGGTGCGGTGCATTTGTTTTCTGCTCTTTCGGAGCAGGATCTCGAATCGGAAGCCAAGCGAGGGGGAGCGACGATCGAACCTTATGCAAGAGCCATTACCAGTGTGATGGAATCGAGAAGGCAGCCGGAACGTCGTGGGCCCGCGGCCGTACAGAGGTTTCCGGAGCGTCTTTCGAGGGCTTTGGCCCGTGCGGACGATGCGAAGCCGTTTGATGTGGTCGTTGTCATCCACAGTCTATCTGGCTGTGTTCTTGGTCCTTTGACCAAGGCGGTGGTGGTGGTGGATGAGCCGGAACTACGGTCATCTCGGGAAAATCGCGCCCTGGTTGACCTTGGAACACGCACTTTGTCGCGTTGGCTCGGCGCGCGGCAAGGGGAGGGGCATGAGCGTCGGGTATGGCGTAGGGCGGACGCGATATCGGTGGCGAACGACCGGGACTTATTGCAAGTTCAGCAGGTACGCTCCGACCTTGGCGTTGTTGTGCCGAACGGGATCGACACCCATACAGGTTGTTACACCCCTCCTTCTCTTCGGTCGGGCAATCGAATCCTGTTTGTGGGGGATCTGTGTGCTTCCCCCATCGTTCGTGGGGTCAAGGAATTGGTTGGTGAGGTATTGCCACGGGTGCGTGTCCAGGTTCCGGATGCGAGCCTGACGTTGGCAGGTCAGAAGGTGTGCCGGGAGGTTCGTGCGTTGGAAAGTGCGCATGTGCGAGTGCGGGGCATGGATGAGGATTTTTCGAGGCTGATGCGCGAACATGCCACGTATGCGATTCCGATGACTTCTGGCCCGGATGGTTGGAAAGGCGTTCTGGAGCCGATGGCGTGTGGCCTGCCCATCGTGGCTCCGCCGACGTTGCTTCGTGAGTATGGCATGCAACAGGGCGTGGGATATGCGGTATGCAGTTCGATTGCGCAGATGGCAGACAGTCTGATCGCGGTGTTGAAAGGGCGCTCAGGATTTGATCCGATGGCATTGTCCGCGAGAAGAACCGCGGAGCGATACGATTGGCAGATCGTGGGCGATCAATTCGTTCAACTGGTCATGGCAGCGATATCGCGAAAAAAGCGGCTAGGGCGTCAGAAGTAGTACCAAATGGTCGAGTACAAGGAGATGTCCTCGCCGATATTCGCAAGTCGGTCGAGGTATTCGAGTACAGGTACATCTCGACCCACGTAGGTCGTTTGGTTGGCGATATTTTTCTCCCAGGGGTGCCATTCATAAACCCGAGCGCCATCAGGAAGGATCGAAATGAGGTCTCTGTGCTGACGAGCCCGGAGATGGTTTTTCCCAAGGCGAGGAACATTGAACACGGCTTCATCCGTTCGAGACAAGCCCGGCATCAAACGGGCTTCTTCGTGCTGTTCTTGGAGCAATCTAGCGACGGGCACACGATACGCTTCGGTCTCTTCTTTCCCCTTGGTATTGAATGTGTAGTACGGGTCGATGCCGACCAGACGAAGCTGTCGCCGAAGCAGTGCGGCTTCGAATCGACGGGACACAAAAAACGTGAAGACGTTTTGGTTATACACATTCATTCCGCGTCGTCGAATCCGCTCGATGGCCGCGATGAGATCCGCATTGAGTTCGTATGGGTGTTCGACATGCGTGACGAAACACAATTCTCGTCGACCAGGCTCCTGAAAGGCAGCGATTCGGTCGAGAACACGGTCCGTCAATCGCATGGGAACGGTGACGGGTGTTCGAGTCCCGATTCGAATACGCTCGATGGTGGGGATTGCCGCAACGCGTTCGAGGATATTCAGTAAGTTGTCATCGTCCAAAGCCAAAGGATCGCCTCCCGTCACGAGAACTTCATGAATGGCAGGGTGATCGGCTATCCATGCAATGGCTTTGTCGATCTTATGGGATGGTGCGAGGGCGTTATCCATCATCGCATCATCGATTTCCCAGTTACGTTGACAGTACACACAGATTTGAGGGCATGTATTGAATGGTTTGAGAATGACAATGCCTGGATATCGTCGAGTAACGAGGTCGATGGGCGACGTGTCTCGTTCGAGCATGAAGTCCAATCCGCACGATGCGCGGTGGTCTTTTCGCATGCTGTCGACATAGGAGAGGGGAGGTAAAACCTGAGCGCGGATAGCCCTGTCTCGAACGAAAGGTTCATCGTCCATGAGCGACAGATAAAAAGGGGTGATACCAAAAGGCAGCCGTTGTCGCCTAAGACGCGATATCGACAATTTTTCCTCGTCCGTCAGCGTGACACATCGACCAATATCGTCTGGATCTCGCAGTACGTGCGAGATCTGCCAACGATAATCATTCCAGTCGTCGAGCGTTGCCCCGAGAGCGTCGAGCACGCGGTCGCGACGCTCCACGCGTCGCTGCCGTGATTGGGGATCGAGTCCGGAGGTATAACGATCCATCAGCCACGAGGCGCGTTGGAACAGACGATCGAGTTCATCGGAGCGGGCGATGGCTGCTTCCCGTCCTTCGATGGCATGATTCATCTTCAAGTCGTCGGCTAAGCGTGCCGGAAGCTTTCTTTGAACTCCGCGAAAGAGGTGAGTCAATTCGGCGAAAAACGCAGGTGATAGATCGGGTCGGTCAGAGCCTCGGGCGATGTCAAAAAGGGCTTGTGTGACGCTGAAGCCACTGAGCGAGTCCGAGCGAGCTTCCAAGATGGATCGAAACGTCCTGACGCAGTCTCGTACGTACACGGTTTCGAGATGTTTGTATTCGCTATGCGAAAACGTGTCATATTGCAGACGTGTGACACGATCGAACAGTCGAGTGCGTGCCGTTTCGACATGATTGGCATGCCTGATGACAGTGAGAAGGGGAGTGGCTTCTTCGCGAAACGTGGTGATGTTGAATTCTGCGTTCCAGTCGGTGCTCATGATTTCCTGTCTGCCAATACACGGTGCGACCGATCGATCCTTTCGTCATGAGGAGCGGACCGAACACCCGCTTCGGGAAAGATGATGTCGAACGACCTATTGTCCTTGTCCCTTGTCATGGTGGAAACGAAGGGTGAAGGACCCATGGTTCGATAGACGATGCGATCTGCATATCATGCGAGGACGGATCGAAAAACATCGAGCATGTGTGATGCGTGGATTTCACAGGAAAAGCGGGGAGCCCAATCCAGACCAGCGGATATGAGGCTTTCTCTTCGCGCAGGATCGACGTGGAGGGAATGAATGGCTTGTCCGATGGCTTCTGTATCGTCGGGGCTTTGCACAATCGCAGCGTTGCCCGCGATTTCTTCGAGCGATCCGCCTCGGGTCGTGATGACGGGGCAGCCGGAAGCCATGGCTTCAATCACGGTGTAACCGAATCCTTCGAATCGAGAAAGCAGCAGGTGAGCTAGGGCTTGTCTATACAGCGCTCGCAGATCCGTATCCGAGACAAATCCGAGCCGTCGAATACGGTTGTCAACTCCATGGTACGAAGCCAGTCGTTTGAGTTCTTCGATTTTGGAAGCGTCCAGATCGCCCACGAAAGCGAGAATCAGGTCGCTGCCCAGGCGATGGGCGAACGCCAGACTTTTGATCATCCCCTCGGTGTTCTTTCGCCAGTCGAGGTCCCCGGCGTACAATAGGTACTTACGGGGCGTGAGAGCAAAGCGAGCAAGCCTGCGTTGATCATCTCCGGGATCGTGGGGAGAAAACGTCGATAGGTCGACGCCATTATAGACGAGCGAAATTCGATCGTGAGGGATATCGAGCAGCTTGATGAGTTGCTGTCGAGTGGCGTTGCTAATGGCGACAACATGGTCTGCGGAATGGAAACGTCTTTTGATGAGTCGTTTTCCAATGACTCCGAACCCATCTCGAACGCCTAGGTATTGCTTAGGGAATTGCAGTGGGATGAGGTCGTGACAAGTCGCCACGCGTTTACATTGAGCGAAAGACATCGCAAGCGGTGTTGCGTTGGGGTCACCGAGGTGCACGAGCCTAGCGTTGAGCTTTTGCATGGCTTTCCACAAAGCCAAGCGCCTCGTGTATGCCCATCGATAACGATCGAACTGGGTTGGAGCGCGTTTCCAGGCATGAGTGGCAATGCAGTGGAAGTCTTCCGAGATGATGGGGACTCCGATGCCGCTGAGTCCAAGCAAACCAATCGGTCGAATGTCTTTCGAAGCGTTGGGGTCGAGACGCGAGAGGCCAAGGGCAAGGGACCTGAGATAACGCCCAATTCCGCGTCGTTGGGTAGGGGTATCAAGAGGGGAGAAGTCGATGACGACAGAGGTGGACATGAGCCAACAGCGTAGATCAAGGTCGAATTCCAAGCACGCGCTGATAGACCGCGAGTGTTTCGCGAGCTTGGCGCTCGACAGAGAATTGAATGGCTCGTTCGATGCCCCGAGCCACGATATCCCGTCGAAGGTCGTGGTCCTCGATGAGGCGAAGCAGTGCTTTTCCTATGTGCTCGTGGTCGTCGGGTTCTACGTGTAACGCCGCATCACCGGCGACTTCCGCCAACGCCGTGCGTCGCGTCGTGATGACAGGACAGCCACAGGCCATGGCTTCCACCACGGTAAGGCCGAAGCCTTCGTGCCGAGACACGAGCAAGTGCGCGGCGGCACAACGGTACAGGCAGGCAAGTTCTTCATCTGAGACGAAGTTGAGGAGGCGAAGGGCATGCCGAATGCCAAGGTTGCGAGCTTCCCGATCGATCGCGGAGAACTCGTCTACACTCAGTCGTCCGGCCCATACGAGTTGCAGACCAAGATCGGGCTTCAATTCCCGCGCGTACCGTAAGGCCCGCAGCATGCCGGATTGGTTTTTTCGCCACGAAGCATGACCGACATAGAGGGCAAAAGGCGTGTTCGAGATGCCGTACTTTTGACAAATGCGTGCGTCCTCTTCGTTTTTCTCACTGCTCCAACGGTTGGAATCAATGCCGTTATACACGGTCGAAATCCGCGATGAAGGTAGTCCAAAAAGGGTTCGAAGGTCCTCGGCGGTGTACGACGAAATGGAGATGATGTGGTCCGCGGAAAGGTAGCGGTGAGCCATCAGGCGTTTGTGAACCGAGGTTGTGAATCGAAGCCATGGACGGTTGGATCGGACGGTAGCGAGGTCATGGCAGGTAACGAGTTGCAATGGGCTTCTGGTGAACCGAAGTGGTGGAGCGTTGGGGTCAGGGAGATGGATGAGGTCCGCGCGCGCGTTTTTTGCGGCCCGCTGAAGTATAAGCCTGCGAAACCATTGAGTTTTCTGATCGTCCAGCAAGGAGGCTCGTGGGGGCATGGGGTCGAATTCGATATGCTGAAGATCATGCAAAGCGTTGTCGTTTGCAAAGGGCGACAGATGCACGAGTCCTATGATTCGCAAACCGCAATCATCGCTTTGGACGATGCGTGATAGGCCGGAGGCGAGCAATTGGACATGTCGTCCGATACCGCGAAGGCGAAGGCTCGTATCGAGGGCAGACAGGTCAACAAGGACGGTCTTCATGCTTCGAGGGCATGGTAGCGCAAGCGTTGCCGGAACTGGTGCAGATACAACGCAACACGGGGACCGATGTGTCCGAAGTAAGGGGAAGGAGGAACGAGGAATGTACCATGCGGAAGGTAGTACGACGGCAACGATGGAGATTCCGCGCGATAGGCGAAGCAGCATGTATTGGATCGACGTTGGCGATGGGAACGTACATCGCAGTTATGCGGTTGGGGAGGGGGTGAGGCTGGTTGTGGGTAGTGCGAAAGCTAGTGATATCGTGTTGATGGATCGGATGGTGAGCGCTCGGCATTGCGAGCTACGGCTGGAGGACGGAGTGCTATGGGTTCGGGATCTTGGCTCGAAAAACGGGATTTACGCTGGGGGGGCTCGGGTGGATTGTGCGCGTTTGGGTGAGGGATCGTGTTTTTCGGTGGGTCGGGTGGCGTGCTGTGTGCGGTCCGAAAGCGAATCGATGGAGTCATGTTTGCCGCTTCCGGGAGTCGTCGGTACTTCCGCGGCGATGATGCGAGTGGCCGCGCAGGTGCGACGAGTCGCGAAGCTGTCGATTCCGGTGTTGATTCGTGGGGAAACAGGCACGGGAAAGGAGGTGATTGCTCAGACGATTCACGCATTGAGTACTCGAAAAGAGGGGATATTTTTCGGGGTCAACGTGGGGGCTTTGCCGCCTTCGTTGGCGGCCGCTGAGTTATTTGGCCATGATCGAGGTGCATTTACCGGCGCGGGCCAAGTTCGCAAAGGAGCCTTTCAAGCGGCGGAAGGCGGCACCTTATTCCTCGATGAGATCGCTGAAGCCCCGTTGGATGTGCAGGTGCTTTTGTTGCGCGCGTTGGAGCGAAAGGAAGTGCTTCCCTTGGGCTCGGACCGGCATGTTGCCGTGGATGTGCGGATCGTGGCCGCTACGTTGGCTGGGTTGGAAGAAGCCGTGGCCAAGCGCCGTTTTCGTGAGGATTTGTTGCATCGCTTGGCGGTCGGAACCGTTCAGCTTCCGAGCCTTCGAGAGCGCAAATCCGATATCGGGATATTGGCCGAACACTTTCTGTGGCAACGCAGAGATGAAGTGGGAGTCAAACGACTCACTCCAGGCGCCATGGGGAGACTCATGGTCCACGACTGGCCCGGCAATGTACGAGAATTGTCGAATATCGTCTTTCGTGCCGCGGCGCAGACAGACGGCGAGTGGGTGCGAGCGCGCGATGTAGATGTCTGCCTTGCCGCTCGTCGCACCACGGTGGGACCCCTGTCTCCCACAGCCGCGGAGGCGTTGGTGATAGCCTGCAGAGGCAATATTTCGATTGCTGCAAGGAAGTGCAACGTGGCGCGATCGACATTCAGAGGCTGGTTGAATGCAGGGAAAAGTGATCGAAAGAAGGGAAAGTGGCCTTCGGAAAGACAGGAGTGATGCGGCAGGAGAGCGGGTGACAGACACTTCGGGGGGGATGGTCGATCTGGATCGATGGGTATCGTCAGAAGGTTCCCCCGATCGACAGCCCCTGATAATCGGAGCTGATCAAAGGGAGGATGGTTGTGGAGCGAACCGCGGAAGACGTAGATGCCGCGGAGTCCTCGGGTTCCGTGCGTAGATAATACAAAACGCCTGTGCTGATGGCTCCTACGCCGGCGACGACGAAGCCGATGGTTGCGACGGTTTTGTCCCTATCTCTGATGTCCAGGTTGTCCTTGAGCTGGCGACAGGCAGGGCCATAGTTGGTGCGAGAAGTAATCGGAACGGGATCGGCGCATGGGTTTTTTTGGCGATCCCCGAGTTCGTCGTCTCGGCTTGCAACGAGCTTGATTTGGCTTGCGATGGAGTCGGCGTCGTTCGAGGCGCTATGCGAAAAGATAGCAAACAGGATGCCGGTACCAAGACCCAGGACCGTGGCTCCTCCCGAGGCCCACGCGACTTGGTCGGAAATCAACCAGTCGAAAAAAGGCATACGACCCTCCTGCTTCGTGGATTCCGGCGGCTCGGATGATTCCGTTTCCGGAGCGCCGACCGGTGGTGTAGCTGAGAGGTCGAAAGAGAACATAACCGTCCTTACTTGGCCGATCGGCGCATCGACGGTCTTGGATTGTGGAGGTTTGCCTCCTGCTCGAAGTTCTACGGTTCGTGACCCGGGGGCAACGTCCACATCATCAAAAAGAGGGGTACGCCCAATCAAAGTTCCATCGACGAATACATCCACGCCATCCAAATTTGCTTTTATATCGAGTCTGGCGGTTTTCGTACGCGCGGCCGCGAGCCCTTGCTCTGCCGCGGCGCGTTCCTCGGCTTCCACATTGGGATTGTCTCGAAGGAATTCGGAGAAGTGGCGAGCGGCTTCGACAGGATGATCGGAATGCAGTTCGCTTTGCGCGAGATTGAGCAACACGGCCGGATGCTGTTTGAGGGCGTAAGCCTGAAGGAAAGCAGCCCGCGCTTCTTCGAATTTGCCTTGATCGAATAGCCGAACTCCCTCCTGGAATCGCTGGCGCGCCGAGTCGGTGAATGCAGTGTCCGCCGTCTGAGCCATGGCGTTCGGAATGGAGCCATGGACGGGCATCGACAGCGCAACCAACAAGAAAGCACTTGCACGAATTCTCATGGGTGGCCTTTCGAAAATAGCATGAGAAGGTTGTCAGAAGGGTGTCTCGCGAACAATCACCGGTGGCGCTTTGGTACCGGGTGAAGGTGCCGAAGTTTTTGGCGGTTTTGGCGGTTTCGGTTCCGGTGCAACCGTCGCCGTCGTAACGGGTTTGGGCTCTCGGTCTGGGTCCTTGTCTTTCGGTTTTGGTGGGGCGTCCACTGTCGTTGGCGCTGACGGTTGTTTGGTGGGAGGTTGGCGCGTATCGGTGGAGACTACCGGCTCTGGGGGCGGTGCGATCGGTGGTTCCACCGTAGGCGTGGGCTCTTGGATTGACGTGGAGCCCACGGGTTCCTGTGCGATCGGCAATGTGTCCACCGAAGTGGCGGACTCCGCAGGTCGCGACGAAGTCGTGGACTGGGTGGGTTCGACAGGGTCGGAGGACCATAGCTTGATGCCGCCCACAACGATGGCTACGGCAGCGACGGCAACCACCGCAATGACGGCAACAGGGGTGCGGCGTTGCGATGGTTGTAGATCCGGTTGCGCCTCGCTTTCTGCAGTCTTGGGAGAAGCATCGGCATCGAAAGGATCGTCGTCAGGGACAACGATTGACGGTTCATCTTTGATGACGATTTCGGTTCGTTTTGGAATGGCGGCGATGATGTCGACGGGGCCTTGGTCATCATCGATTCGTTCGTCTGCGGGTGGTTCGGGATGAGGCGAAGTCACAGCAGATTCGGGTGGCTGTGTTTTGTCCTCGTCAGCCGAAACCACTTGCTCATCGATTGGCTCGTGGGTGATGTCGGCAGGCGGCGATGCATCGTCGATCGACGTCTCCCACGCGGGTTTGAATTGAGAAGCAGCACGCTCGGCTTCCTCGGCGGATAGCGGTGGGACGCTGTCGCGAGGGGCCGGAACGTCTTGTTCATCCGGAATTGATTTGGGAATTGACCCACTGGTAGCTTCGGACATTCTTCGCCTATTCGCGCCCGTCAGTTAGATTGACAGGAAACGTAGCATCCCAACAATCGTGCTATCAACGGTAGTGTACGGTATGGGAGCAAACGAACCGTGAGCATTCAAGAGTAAGATGTCGTGAACAGCAAAAATGTGGCGCAGGACAGACGTCGATGGTTGGGCTCCCACGATGGCATGCGCTCGGTGGCGCAAGCGAGAGGTTGGTGGGCGGCGGCTCTGATGATGGTATTGAACGGCCTTGGTGTTGGCTGTAGCAGTGAAAAAACAGAGGAACCCTCCGCGCTTTCTATCGTCGACGCATCGAGGATGGAGGCAGATATTCAGGGATTTCCCGAATATGAGCACGCCAACAACATCATGGCTAGCGACCATCCGTTCACATCGAGAGCGCAAGCCGTAACGATAGCGGATCAGCTTTCGCTGGCGCTGGAAGGGAAAAAACCGCCTCAAACCCTATTAGGGGCCGAATTGGTGGGGGATTTGAGGCGTCGGGCCTATCGAACGTTTCACCAACCCGCGGATGCTCGTGAAGCGATCCTTCAATACGATATGGTAACTCGCGGGCAAGACGCGCAGCGCGGGTGCATTTCACGCCTTGCATCGCTTGCGTTGCGCGGGGAAATTGAGGATAATCTAGATAGTATTTATTTATCAATCTATGAAGAAACCAAGAAGCAACTACCCGTGCCCTGTGAGGGTCTTGCGCGACGAGCTTTGGAGGATCTACGAGCGTATCGTCCAGATGCATCGCGACTCGCGGAAATCGATCGTCGGTTTCACCAGGCCCAGGTGGATGGGGGAGCAGGTAAGGAAGCTGTAGTCAAACCAGGCCCAGAGACGCGAGCTGGTCCGTCGAAGATAGAATCCATTGAGGTATTCAGCTCTCGGGATGCGGCGCGGGTCGTGATTCAGCTTACGGCGCCGGCTTTGTATGAGGTTGTGTCGTTAGGCGCGGAGGGAGCGCAGGGGCCGAGGGTCTATGTGGATTTGCAGAAGACCAAGCGAGGGCAGGCGCCTCGGGAGCGGCGAGCCGAAGGGTTGGTGACGGCGGTGCGGCTTGGGACTCACCAGGACAAGACGCGAGTGGTGCTGGATTTGAGTCAGCAGGCGTTCAAAAGGGTATTTTACATGCCGGAGCCGTTTCGGATCGTGTTGGATATCAGCACGACGGCACCGATATCGGAGAGGGCGAAAGGGGAGACGGGGCCTCGTCAAGTGCGAAGGGTGGTATTGGATCCTGGCCACGGGGGCAGTGATCCAGGGGCGATTGGGCCTGGGGGGTTGAAGGAAAAGGATGTGACGTTGGATATAGCGCATCGGGTAGCGCCGATATTGTCGCGGGAGATGGGGATCGTGACGATGTTGACGCGCGATGATGATCGGTATGTGGCGTTGGAGGAGCGGGCGGCTCGCGCCAACGCGTTCCATGCGGATTTATTTGTGTCGATTCATTGCAATGCGGCGGAAGATCCGAGCCATCGAGGGGTTCAGACCTTCGTCTTGGCTGGTGCCAAGGATGAGGCATCGCGACGGTTGGCGGCTCGCGAAAATGCGGCATCGATGGCGGCGGGGCAGCAGATGGGAGCGGTGTTGGACGAACTGCATCTGGAGTCGGTTTCTCATCAGTCCTGGCAATTCGCGACTTTGTTGCAGCGCGCTACGTTATCTTCGCTTTCGGAGAGTTATGGGGCGGTGCCGGATGGGGGGGTTCGTTCCGCGGCGTTTTTCGTATTGGTGGGAGCGCAGATGCCGGCAGCTCTCTTCGAGGTGTCTTTTGTGTCCAACCCGCAAGAAGAGACGCGATTGGCGACGGTGGATTATCGGCAAAAGCTTGCGGATGGGGTTGTGAACGCGATCCGTGCCTATCGAGATGGCCGTTGATCTTGGACTCCTCAAGTTCGGTCGAGACCCATCAGACGCTCGAGGGAGTCTCGTAATTCGGAGACTTCTCCTTTGAGAATGAAATCGTAGGCGCCTGCTTCCAACGCTGGTTTGCGCATATCTTCATGGCCCGAGTACACGATCGAACGAATATGCGCGGTGGCTTCAATGGACTTGAGCCGTTCGAGCAACCGTAGTCCGTCGAGACCCGATGTTTTGACATCCAAAATGATGGCGTCGGGCTGAAGGTTTCCGACCGCGACGAGAGCATCGAAAGAGTCCTGGAAGGTGGTCAACTCGAAGCGTCGGGTGAGCACCCGACGAAGAGCTGCAAGGACATTGGCGTCTTCATCGACTGCGACGACTTTTGGTTTTCCAAGACGAAGGACTTCCGGGATTGGATATCCATATTTTCGAAGAAAATCCAGGACGTCGAGCCTTCGGAAGCGCAAGTGCCGCCCGGGGGTACGGAAGTGCCGGATCTCCCCTTTGTCGGCCCAGTTGTGGATGGTTTTCAGGTCCACCTGGCAGAAGCGGGCCACGTCGCTCGCGGTGAAGAGTTCAGGATTATTGTGGTCTTTGGCGTCCATGGGTGAATTCTCTTTCCTGGGTCTATCTTCGGATCGTGTTCGATTAACCATGAGAAAAACGAGGAATCGCGGCTTCCTGATGGTTATGTCCACCCTAGCAGAAACGCCTAAAGAATGCTTCAAAATTGAAAGGGAAAGAAACTAATTTTTCCGGTTTATTATAAATTGTCCAAGGCAATACTCGAAGTAAGTGGGTTCAACGACAACCCTAGGGCGCTGGCTATGTCCCGGATGCCCTGGTAGTACAAGTAAGGTTCTATCGTTATTTTGGAAAATTTCCGGGATAACGATGTGCAGTGGCAGTTTGGATATCGCCTCGAAGAATTTGTCTAAACTATTGAATTTGCTAATATAAAATAGCATCCATTGCGTGGGCGGCAGGATTTCCAGTTCGTGACGTTCAAACTGATCCAGGATCTCGTCGGGGAACGCCCAAAAACAGTCCATATTCTCCGTTCCCACTCGAAGTATCTCTTGTCCCAAGGGCATCCGCATCGCAAAAAACCGAGTGTCGAAACGTACCGGCAGCATCGGCGGCGTCACCCATCGCGACACCGGCACGAGCTGTGATAATCGTAGCTCAATGGCTGAAGATGCGAGCAGCGTCCACAACCGCCCCGGCTCATAGCGCAAACGTAGCTTTTGGTTCCAGCTCCGAGACCCGGGAGCCGATGGCATCTCGACCTCATCGGTGGGCAGCAACGCCGTTTCTTCGAATAGCTCGCGAGCCGCGGCGACAGCGCAAGCGCGTTCGGTCGTGGGATCGTCAGAAAACTCAAAAATTCGTGGATGAACGGCATCGGCGGGCGCGGTAGCATCCTCCGGATCGACCTTACCGCCCGGAAAAGCGACCACGCCGCCCCAGACGCGCTGGTTAGGGTGACGACGCACGCACAACACTTGTAGGCTGCCCTTTCGTTCACGAACGACGAGCACGGTAGCGGCCAAAGGCGGCTTGGGCTCCCCCATGGGGGTGATGTCTCCAGATTGTTTGGTTTTTTTTATCATGGGAAGAGCGGCTGGTCGGCCGTTGTGATGGACAATGATTGACGTTACGTTGGTTGTTATCTACAATACCCCGCCCTTCGCGACCTTGATAGCATGTCGTGACGGCGGAGATTCAGGGGTAGCCGAGGATGAACAAGGCCCAACTCAAAAAATTCCGAGCCCTGCTCGAGCAAAAGCGTGAAGAGCTGGTTCGCAAAGCCAAGCAAACCCTCGATGAAGACATGACGCTCGATGTGAGCGATCTGCCCGACGAGATGGATCTTGCTTCGAGCGAATACCTTCAATCCTTTACGTTTCGTCTGCGAGGCCGGGAAAAGTCGTTCCTCGACAAGATCAACAAGGCCCTCGCCAAGATCGACGATGGATCGTTCGGTGTTTGCGAGGAGTGTGGGGATGAAATCTCGGTGAAACGGCTAGAAGCGCGGCCCGAGACCACGTTGTGCATTCGTTGCAAAGAGGATCAGGAGCGTCTCGAAAAAGACTTTGGTTGACGCTTCACCTCGGTTCAATCCCCCTTCTCCGTTCACCAACCCCACGGGGACGCAGCCTGTTGATTCCTTGCCGTTTCGTCATGTCCCCGGTCGATGCTGCCGCCCTTTCGAAGCAACCGCTTCCGTTTTGTGTTTTCGACTAGGCGCTGCCTGTTCTTCGAGCACACGGGCAAGGTAGGGTGCCGTTTGCGACGTTTCGCATTGTGCTATCCGATGAGGCGTTCCCGTGGCCACCAGATGGCCACCGCGATCTCCGCCTTCTGGCCCTAGGTCGATCACCCAATCTGAACACGCCACGATGTCGAGGTTGTGTTCAATGATGACGACGGTATTGCCCGCATCACGCAAAGCCAACAACGCTTCCACCAGCACCGTGATATCCGAAAAGTGTAAACCCGTCGTTGGCTCATCCAATACATACAACGTCCGCCCGGTAGCGCGCCTTGCCAGTTCTCGTGCGAGTTTGACACGCTGAGCTTCGCCCCCCGACAGCGTCGTAGACGATTGCCCGAGTTGCAGGTAGCCCAGCCCCACCCGCGATAGAGCCAGCAAACGCTCTCGAATCCGAGGTACGGCTTCGAATACCTCCACGGCGCGCTCCACCGTCAGATCCAGCGCATCCGCAATGGAAAGACCACGGTACTGCACCTCGAGGGTTTCCCGGTTGTAACGTCGTCCCCCGCAGGTCTCGCAGCGAACGAAAATATCTGGCAAAAAGTGCATTTCAACGCGAAGCACACCATCGCCCTGGCATGCCTCGCATCGTCCGCCCTTGACATTGAACGAAAAACGTCCGGCCTTGTAGCCTCGAGCGCGCGCTTCTGGCAATGCCGCGTATAGCTCCCGCAGCAGCGTGAACACGCCGGTATACGTCGCGGGATTGGAGCGGGGACTGCGTCCAATGGGCGCCTGGTCGATGGCAATGACCTTGTCGATATGCGAAAGCCCTTCGATTCGGTCGCAAGAACCGACAGTGCTGCAAGCACGGTACAAGTTGGAGCGTACCGCTTGAAGCAATGTATCGATGACGAGCGTGGACTTACCGGAACCACTCACGCCTGTGACTGCTGTCATCAATCCGATGGGGAATTCGACCGTGATATGTTTCAGGTTATGCGCATGCGCGTTGACGATACGCAGCACGGATTGGCTTGGTTTTCTGCGTTTGGCAGGCAGAGGAATGCGTTTTTGGCCTGACAGGTAAGGGCCAGTCACCGAGTCAGGGCATTGTTGAATTTGTGAGGGACTGCCTTCCGCCACGATTTTGCCACCATGCACACCCGCGGCCGGTCCCATGTCGATGACGTGATCGGCGGCGGCGATGGTATCGCGGTCATGTTCCACGACGATGACGGAGTTGCCCAAGCGTACCAAATAGCGCAGAGCATCGAGGAGTTTGGCGTTATCTCGGGCGTGCAGTCCAATGGACGGTTCATCCAGCACGTACAGTACGCCTACGAGTGCGGCGCCGATTTGTGTAGCCAGACGAATTCGTTGACCTTCACCCCCTGACAGGCTTTGCGTGGCACGGTCGAGGCATAAATAATCCAGCCCGACATCGATGAGGAAGCCGAGGCGAGCGATGACGGCGCGGAGCAAAGGTTCGGCGATAGCTCGTTCTCGATGAGAAAGACCAGAGTCCTTCGCCAATAATTCTTGCAATACGGTTCGTAGATTGCCCAACGACAGCTCACCATACTCCGCGATATTTCGATTCCCTACGCGAACCGCAAGCGCTTCCCGTCGGAGTCTTCGTCCATGACAAGCATCACAGGTGCTGGTGGCCGCGAAGTGGGAAGGATCGACTTCCGCCGTATCGTCATCCAGATCGGAATCATCTTCCGATGGCTCTTCATCCACACCGGCGAGGCGTCGTTCGAGGCGCGGAACGATCCCTTCATAATCGCTTTTTCGCCTGGTTGTTTTGGGTATCCCGAAAAGGATAGCGTGTTTGGTGGACTCCTCCAACTCGCGAAACGCCAGGTTGGGATTGACTTTGAGAGCGCGCACCGCCTTGGCTACTTCGGTGGCCAAGGCGAGGCTTCCCCGTGGCCCCCACGCGACCACGGCACCTTCCCGCAAGCTCAAGGAATCGTCGGGAACGATTCGATCCGGGTCGATACGGGTGCGCGAACCAAGTCCTCCACATACGGGACAGGCTCCGTGGGGACCGTTGAACGAGAACATTCGCGGTTCGATCGCGGGAAAAGAAACATCGCAATCGATGCAAGCAAACCGCTCGCTTTTCCAGATGGGGTCCGCGCCAGACATATCATCGATGAGAAGACGCCCTTCGCCTAGTTCGAGCGCCAATTCGACCGAATCCGTCACGCGTCCTTTGATTCCGTCTCGCACGGCGATACGGTCCACCACGACGTCCAGGTCGTGCGGTTGTGCCGGGTCGATGCGAAGTTCCTCACCGATGTCGATGATGGTTCCGTCGATGCGTGCGCGAACGAAGCCCTCTCGACGAAGACGGTTGATTTCTTCGTGCAGGTCGGAGCGCAGACCTCGGCACAAGGGAGCGAGCAGAATGATGCGTGATCCTTCGGAAAGGGCTAGGAGTCCATCGACGATTTGTTGAACGGTGTGGGCTTCGATGCGTTTGCCGCAGGTGGGGCAATGGGGGGTACCGGCACGCGCGAAAAGCAGGCGCAAATAATCGGCGATCTCCGTGACGGTACCGACCGTCGAGCGTGGATTTTTACCGAGGGCTCGTTGTTCGATCGCGATGGCTGGAGACAGTCCTTCGATGGCATCGACGGCTGGCTTGGCGAGTTGCTCTAGGAATTGTCGAGCGTAGGCGGAAAGCGATTCGACGTATCGTCGCTGTCCCTCGGCGTAAATCGTATCGAAGGCGAGGGAGGACTTACCGGAGCCGCTGGGGCCGGTAATGACGACGAGCTGATTTCGAGGGATATCACAGCTTACGTCTTTCAGGTTATGCTGTCGCGCGCCGCGTACGACGAGCGGATGCATGGGCAGCCTCACGGGTTTGGGGGAAAGGAATTGACTAGCACATTCAAGGGGGTGGAAAGAAGCGGGGAGTGGGATTACCTGTTCGGGCGCGCAGGTGTCCGATGTGTTTTCTTACATTTTGCGGCGCTCATGGCTTCCCCTTGAAGCAGGGTTCGACTAGCTTGCCTCGCGTGGTTGAAACCACGAACCCGCCCCAAGTTTTCTACCTTGCGCATCCGCCCTACACCTGCGATTTGGCTGCAGGGACGAGGGTGCGAAGGGCCCATAGCTCAATTGGTGAGAGCCCCCGGCTCATAACCGGGTTGTTCCTGGTTCGATCCCAGGTGGGCCCACGATTGCCAACCATGTCGTTCTCGTACAGGAGCTATCGTCGAACGTGAGCATTCAAGAACATATCGTTTACCTTGAGGAATTGTCGGCACTGGATGAGGAAATTCGGGCCGTCGACGATACATTGAGCACCGAGCGCAGCGCGTTGGCGGGGAAGAAAGAAGAACTTGCCCGCCTCGAGGAGAAAATCGCTTCCGATGAGAAAAGTATCGCTGAAATGGCGAAAACTCGTACGGATCTGGTGTTGGAAGTCAGACAAGTGACAGCCCTGGTGGAAAAAAGTCGCGAAAAACTATCTCGAGCGCGCAATGAGCGCGAAACGAATGCGGCGACCCGAGAACTCGAGGAACTCCGGAACATTCAAAAAGGGCACGAAGAGCAGATTGGCAAGCTTCAGCTCCTCGAAACGGAAGCATCGAAAAGCAAGGAAGAGGCTGAAGTAGCGCGACGCGCCTTGGAGGACCAGCTTGGCACGACCGAAGGGGTGGTATCGAAACGTCTAGCAGAAGCGGAACAACAGAAAGCGCAGATGCTCGAACGGCGTCAAGGCGTGGTCACGAAGCTTCCCCGGCCGATTCTGAGCCGTTATGAGATGATTCGTAAACGACGGGGAATCGCCATTGCCGCTACGCATAACGGCATTTGTGAGGCTTGCCACCTGGCTGCTCCTCCGCAGTTATTTCAAAAGATCCTTCGACAGGAAACCTTCGAAGTGTGTCCTCATTGCCAACGAATTCTGTACTTCAAACCGTCCGACGCTGAGTCGAACAAGGAAGAGCGGTAGGCCCGGTTGTGAAGAGTTGCCCAGTATGCCGACGCCTTTTTCCAGATGATGCAGGGTTTTGCCCCGTCGATGGTGAGGCTTTGTTGTCGGCGGCTGAGGTGCAGCCCGCGGTGGATCCGGACGACGCGCGTGTCGGCCAACTTCTCGCTAACCGCTATCAAGTCCGGCGGATTGTTGCCGATGGCGGCATGGGACGTGTTTACGAGGCGCTGGACTTGCAAGCCGAGCGCCGGGTAGCCCTCAAAATTCTGCACCCCGCCGTCGTGCGGGACCGAGTGGCTGTCGAGCGTTTCAAGCGGGAATACGAGATCTCGAAACTGTTGCCGCACGAGCATATCGTCGAGGTGTTCGACTATTTCGCTTTGGATGACGGTACTTACGCTCTGGCCATGGATTTTCTCGAAGGCGAAGAGCTTCGCTCGCTCTTGAAGCGGGAGAAGACGGTGCGCCCCGCGAGACTGATTCGAATGCTCAGCCAAATCGCCATTGGTTTGGACGAAGCTCATCAACGCCAAATCATTCATCGAGACATCAAACCGGATAACGTATTCGTCTGTGGAACGCGTGAAGGGGACATCATCAAGCTACTGGATTTCGGCTCGGTCAAAGACAAGTCCGAAGGGGCGAAGAAGTTGACCGTGATGGGCACCACGATTGGCTCCCCCTATTATATGTCGCCAGAGCAGGCGCAGGGATTGGACACACTCGATGCGCGAGCGGACGTATGGGCTCTGGCGGCGATCTCGTATGAAGTGCTCACGCAGCAGGTCCCGTTCCCTGGAAAAAATGGCACCGCCATTTTGCTAGCCATCCTGACCCAAGAACCGATACCCGCTTCCCGTGCCGCCCGTGATTTCAAAGAGGCATACCCCATCCCTCCTACCGTCGATGCCGTGCTCAAAGAGGCTTTCGCCAAAGACCCCATCATGCGGGTGGCTTCCGTCGGACTGCTGGCCGACAAACTTGGACATGCATTCGGGCTCGAAGGGATGCATCGAGATTGGGCCTATGCGGACGAACTGGATCTTCACGCTCGGATCGAGTCGGTCTTGCCCGAGTTGATGCGCGCTGCACCGGAACCGGAGCCACTTCCCACGACGCCCGTGGCCACCGTAGAAGCCGACCCATTTGCGTTGACGACCTCGGATGCGAAGCCATCTCCAGCAGGAGAAAAAGCCGGGTCGAGCACCGAGGAGCTTCGCGCCGTCGTAGTCCCAAAGCGCTTGCCCATTGCCTTGATCGTTGGGCTTTTCGTGGGGGGATTGATGGTGCTGCTCGTCGGTGCGGTGCTTGTCATCTTGTGGTTGAGATGAGCCTTTCGTGGAGGAGCAGGGGTTATCCATGAAAGCAAAGAGTTTTTCGTTGTTGGACCAGTGGGGCAATCGTCGAACTCTCGAGCAGTTCGAGGGGACGTACGTGGTTGTCTACTTCTATCCGAAGGATTTCACTTCGGGCTGTACGAAGGAAGCGGAAGCCTTTCGAGATGCGGCTGAACGATTCGAGGCTTTGGGAGCGAAGATCGTGGGTATCAGCAAAGATTCTGTCGAATCCCACGCAAAATTCGCGAACAAATTGGGGCTGTCGTTCCCGTTGCTCTCCGACCCGGACCTTGGGGTCACCGAACGCTATGGGGCCATCGGCCCCAAAAATATGTACGGCAAAATCGTGCAAGGCGTGCTGCGTTCCACGTTTCTCATCGGTCCCGATGGCACGTTGCTTCGTTCGTGGAATCGAGTGCGGGTGCCAGGGCACATCGAAGCCGTCCTAGAGGCGTTGGCTCGGTATAAAACATCATAAAATCAATATGTTATCGAACTTTTACACCGCCGAGTTCAGGCTCTCCCACGCCGATTCGTCCCCATAAAAAAGCGACACGGCGACGATACTTGCCCAAACCATCGCCTCCGTACACCCAGAGGACTCGTCGGTCGTCGTCGAGTTGAACGTTGGGTAGCCACCATCCGCTTGGGGCGAAAGCAAGGGTTTGGGGCTGGTGGTTTTGGATTCGCATCAGGACGACGCCGCATAGAGCATGGGCCGTTGGATGGGCGCAGCCGCTGCCGAGCACGATTTCTTCGTTGCCGATGGGATACCACTTCCAGATGCGATCGATGCGAAAGGGTTTCGTTTCGGAGAGTTGTTGGGTGATTTTTTCCGGGAGGCCTTGTTCCAACAGGGAAACCAGTTCGGGTGTGCGAGCCACGGCTTTGAGGGGGTCGGAAGGACGACTAACTTCCAAAGAAACCTCGGCATCGTTTGGTTCTCCTGCGCAGCAACGAAAACCAACGTCTGCGTAAGACTTATCGGGACGTCGTGCTCGTGCGTTGGCGCATCGACCGACGACTTCTGCTGGTTCGCCGGAGCCTCCGCGAACGACGGCTAGGGTGGATGATTCGCCACGGTTCCAAGGGCTCGAGGTCCATTCGAACGCGCCACCGTGCAAGTCCGCGACATCGAATCCGCTTCGGCAACCGGCGCTGCTGCCGGTGGGAGCCATGGTGCCCGTTTTGCTCATGGCGCAGATCGACGGATTGTAGGCGGAGCCGTATTCGTATGTGGTGGAGTTTGGTCCTTTGCAAGCGGCTTCCCATTCGAGTTCGGTGCAGAGGCGTTTGTCGATGGCTTCGCAACGGGCTTTGGCTTCGTCTCGCGTGATATTCGTGGTTTGGATGGCGCCCGGTTCATTGGGGAAAGCGTATTGATCGATATAGAAACCGTGCAACACGACCTGCACACCGGGCATTTCTTCGTCGGCGATACGAGGCAGAACATCGGTGGGTGTGCCAGCTACGAATGCTCCTGGAGGAATCCACACCATTCGTTTGCGGGGCACGGGTGGTCGTTCGGGTTCTGGCAAAGCGACGACGAGGGCGTCTGGATGATCGGTGGAGGAGCTATTGGAACAGGATCGAGGGGAGCATCCCAAAGCCAGGCATACTATCAAGGTCGAGCCTATCGGTATGTCGAACGGCTGGCTCACGCGTCTGGTTTCTCCTCTCGATCCCGGAGACCGAGTTCTTTCATTTTGAGTTGGAGCCCTTTTCGAGAGATTTTGAGAATTCGGGCTGCATGCGTGACATTGTAGGCGGTTTGTTCGAGGGCTCGAACGATGAGTTCCCGTTCCACGCGTGTTCGTGCGGCCCGCACTTGTTCTTTGAGTCCATCGCTCGACAAGACGGCGTCTTCGATGGAGACTGACACGACGGGTGGGCAGGATGGGGTTTGTGTTTCTCGCACTTCGGGGGATAGATCCGCGGGAGTGATGTTGGTGCCATCACAGAACAAGACGGCTCGTTCGATGACGTTTTCGAGTTCCCGGATGTTGCCTGGCCAACTGTATTGTCGAAGCAATTCGAGGGATTCTTTTTCGACTCCCGCCACGGATTTGTTGAGCCGTTCGTTGAATTTCTGGATGAAGTGTTGGGTCAACAGGGGAATGTCCTCACGACGATGTCGCAAGGAGGGAAGTTCGATGGGCACGACGTTGAGGCGATAAAAAAGGTCTTCGCGGAATGCACCGGCGGCGATTTCCTTTTTCAAGTCCCGGTTGGTGGAAGCGACGAGGCGAACGTCGACTTGAATGGTTTTGATTCCGCCGACGCGTTCGAACTCGCTTTCTTGTAGAACGCGCAGGAGTTTCACTTGCATTTCGATGGGAATTTCTCCGATTTCGTCGAGAAATAGGGTTCCCGTGCTCGCGAGTTCGAATCGTCCAGGCTTTGCGTTGACCGCGCCGGTGAATGCGCCGCGTTCATACCCGAAAAGCTCCGATTCCATCAGGTCTTTCGGAATGGCGGCGCAATTGACTTTGATGAACGGTTTGTCACGGCGAGAGGAATTTTCATGCAGCGCGCGAGCCACGAGTTCTTTTCCTGTTCCACTTTCGCCGGTGATGAGCACGGTGGTCGGCGTATCGGCCACCCGTTCGATGACCGAGTACATTTCTTGAAGCGGCTTGCTGTCACCGATGATCCCGAATTTGGCACCTTCCACATGCGCCCTGGCATCCAGCCCAAGCTCGGCATTGGCGAGGTTTCGTGTACGCAATCCTTTGGCGACGATGGCGCGCAGTTCGGTTTGGTCGAAAGGTTTGGTGATGTAGTCGAAGGCTCCGGTTTTCAAAGCTTCGACCGCATTGTCGACGGTTCCGTGCGCGGTGAGCATCACCACTGGCAGGTCCGGATCGATTTCGATGGCATGACGCAAAAGGGCCATTCCATCCATTTTGGGCATACGCAGATCGGTGATCACCAGGTCGATATGGTGTTCGCGAAGGATGGCAAGCGCCCGCTCACCGTCTTCCGCCGTATGCACTTCATAGCCTTCGCGCGCGAGTTGGGCAGACAGGACGCGACGGATGTTGGCTTCGTCATCGACGACCAGGACTTGGTCTTTGGATGGCAGCATCATATCACCTGGCAGGGTTATTCGCAGCGTGAGGAGTCATGACCAGCGCCGCCCGTGGTGGAGCAGAAAAAGATGAAAAACGAGCCTAGACCGGGAGCGCCTGCCACGACGACATCGCGGGAGCCGATGCGCATCGCGGCTACGGAGCTACCCAAACCATCGCCAGAGTCTCTCGAGGATATGATTCGAGTTTCGAGCAAACGGGTTTGTTTGCCTTCCGGATCGACATGGTACACGAGCGCAGCTCCCGCGGTGTTGGTCCCATCCACGTCAAGGGTAGGAACCCCGATCACCAATTCCTTGGAGCCATCACCATTGACATCCGCAATCGCCAAGGCACGTCCGAACTCGTTGGTGATTCTCGAACATCCGGAGACAGAAGCGGTTTCGACGCAATTGACACCGGTGATGAAGCCGGTGGAGCCGAGAGGTGCCCCACTGCAATCCACCGATGGCGGGTACTTGGCCAGGTCATCAGCGTCATAAATGCTGATGGTGACGCCGTCGGAAATGAAAAGCTGTTCGGACGAACCCTCGAAAAGCTTCCCGGAACGCATGTGGATACCGAAGTTGTGACGAAATCCGGGCAGGCAGCTCATCGGGGCGGGAACATCGGGATGGGGACCATCGTGAACGACTTTTCCCTCCACGATGCGGTACAGCCAGACGCGTCCTTGGGTATCATTGCCAATACCGTGAGGTGAAGCGATGGCAAGAAGGTATCCACCTTCGGATAGTTTGACGACCGCCACTTCGCTACCAAACGTGTCACCGAAAGTAAGGAATGGGTCTTCGAGGGGAAGACCTGGTGCGGCCACGGGCGACAGCAAGATGGGAACGGTCGTGGCTGGAGCATAGAACCATGCTGCTCCCAGATGTCTCGTGGCAGCGGCGATGAGTGGGACGTCATCCTTCGAGGCGGCGATTTTGAAGTCACCGATCAGTAGCTTATCGAGAGACTGCAACGCCAAGTCTTCCGCAATGACATCTCGAGGAGATTTCACGGTCGGGTGAGCTTCATCACGACCGGGAACCGGCAATACGAAATCAAGACCATCGCTGCAATGACCGAGCAATCCGAGAGTATCGTCACGGTCGCCGACGCCCAAAAGAAAACAAGCCTCATGCGGTTGACCGTCGATGAGCATCGTTTGCAACGCGGCGGGCGTGCTGCCGAATAGACATCGACCGGTTGGACAGAAACCGGAAGCATTGGGTGTCGTGGCGGGCGTGTCGTTGGTGATTCGGTATGTTGCGCCTTTTGGCGACACATTGGGTTCGCCCAGCACCAAAAGATGCGTTCCCACCTCGGTGGTTACGGTAGCCATCGTAGTTCCGAATCCCACGATTCCTCCAGGGTTTTCCATTTCAACGACCGGAGGATGATCTTTGAGATCGTCGAAGCGCGACCACCACGAGCAACTCGTACAGGTGGTGATGAGGAGCAGGGGCAGCGCTTGTCGGAACATCAGAACCTCCCTTGGAGCATGAGTCCGACACCCTGCCATGGATACGAAGGCACGATGGCGAGGGCAGGGGGGGCCACAGGGCTTGTCGTTCGTGGTGCCGTTTTTCCCGCTGGAGCAGGGGAACGCGGGGCCGAAAGGCGAGGTGGCGCAGTATCCGAATCCGGATAGTCGTGGGGCACGCCCACTCGAATGGCCGAGGAGGGAGTTGGGTCTTTGATGAAGTTGTACGTGGATAACAGCGCAAGGGTTCCGCCAACCCCAAAACAGGCAGCAGACCCATACGCGTAGATTTTTCCTTTCGTGTACCGTTCGTCGCTTTCCGTCAGCGAACCGTTCGTCTTGGCGGTATGGATGTCGTCGTAGACGATGTCGGATTGGACTTTGAGAGCGATGCCGCCTCCGACGAAGACCGCGGAGACGATGGCTTGTGTCCAAGCGGCGCCGCGAGGCGTGGTGGGGACCATGACGAGATCGATGGGTACGACTTGTCCTCGGGGGACATCTACCTGCCCGACGAGATCTTTACGGTCGTCGGCGGTGGCTGTGATTTCGTGTTTCCCCGCTGGAAGTTCGATGGTGATTGCCGAGTTGGGGTGGAAAGTCCCGACGGGGATACCATCGACCGACACATGGATGGGGGATGCATTGCCGCTGATGTGAAGTGTGCCTTTGGAGCCTCGAATCAACTCGACGAGTTCTTCGCGTTCTTCACCGTGCTTGACGGAGAAGGCGCGGGAGGCGGTTTCGAACCCATTTTTTACGATCCAGATTGTATGGTCGCCCACGCCGATCAAGCCTTCATGGGGGGTTCGTCCCCACGGCGGTTTTTTATGAGGAGGGGGGTCATCGACATAAATGCGCGCGCCCGGCATGGGGGTCGTCACTCGCAAAAAGGCTAAGAATTCACCTTGTTGGAGATTTGCTTTGAATTGGTGGACGTGGCCTTCGGCGACATCGATATCGGTTTCACTTTTTTGGAAATCCGCGAACGGCTCCAAGACAATGTGGTAGCGCCCGAGCTGGAGAGAGGCGTGGAAGGGGGTTTGCCCGGTGGCGACCCTCTGCCAACCCGGGTTGTCCTGTCCATACTGAAAAGGGGAGGCCGAAGGTACGGTCCGGTAGTATACGGATACGGGAGCGCTTGGCGGTTCGCTTTCGATCATCACCAGCGACTTCATGAGGTCCGGGCCTGCCTCTTCGACGATGGATGATGGGGAGTCGGCGTCGACAGGGCCGGCATCGGCGTCGAGGGGCTGTGTGGCCTGTTCCAACCGTTGAATGCGATGGCGCACTTGTTCGGCGTCGGGAGCGCCGGGGTCAGCGGCGAGGTATTTGCGAAAAATGGCCAAAGCCTTATCGTTGTTGCCGATTTTTTGGTGGCATACCCCCTCGTTGTACAGGAAGGCTCCATAGGGTTGGATGGTATAGGCCGCGGCGAAGGCAGCCGCGGCTTCCTCATACTTTTGCTGCATATATAGTTCTTGGCCGCGTTCCATCTGTTTTTTCGCGGCATCCAGACTCGTGGGTTGGCTCGCCGTTTGTGCCACCCCGACTCGAGGTTCGAGCATAAGGGCGACCATCACCGAACATGCCGCCACGAGCCATGGCAGAATGGGGGTTCGTGTCACAGGACGTAATCCTTCAGCGAATAACTGTTTGAGCGCATCATAGCAGACATGACGTTCCCACCGATTCGACTTTTCGGCATGGCGCTCGGTTCGTAGATGTTGAGGTCCGATTACGTTGGGTCATGCGACTTTGGCTCTAGGGTCCGCCGCGGGCGAAGGCAGCGTGCCGAACGTGGCACAAGCTACGCCATGGCTTCGGAGCCATGGCCCATCCTTTTTCCATGGGATCCCCGAACCACCCCGCCTTCGCAAGCGATACGTTCGTCACCAGCCCGAGAACTCCGTACTGGTTCAGGTGATGCAAGCTTGGCTCGAGACGTTGCTTGCGATGGTAAGCGAAGCATAGATACATTTGTTCGTGGCCTAGCTGCTGGCCGTGCAGGGCAGTGGGGGTCGTCCGCGGCGGGCCAAGGCGGCGACGCTTTGGTTGGTCTCGAGATCCCCTTTGCACCAGTCATGGCTGGTGGTTTTGTGCTCTGTGCGTGATCGCGTTGGCGGCTGAGGTCGTTGAGGTTCGAGTTGATTCGCCAGAGGCGTTCGAATTTCCTGTCGCCCCGAACCTTTGCTCTCTTTTTATACCAGTAATGTATCTTTCTCAAAAATAAATTCTAATTCTCATTTGGCTATTTCAGAATTTACGCTTATGCTTACTCGTTCTTCATCAAATTAAAATTCACCCATCTTTCCTATCTGATCTAGCAACAATAACACTCATTCTTGTGGCAAGTTCATTTTGATATTGCTCGGTATTTAACCGTCGAATATTCCAAGAAATCACAATTCATCAAATATATCACATGAAAATCAAATACAAACGCCCCTTGAGAGCGGTCAGCCTAGTCGCTTATCATCAGATTTGTCATCAGATTTGTCATCAGATTTGTCATCAGATTTGTCATCAGATTTGTCATCAGATTTGTCATAAGAATCAAGCATTTGGCGCAAGAGTTCCATTAAAGATTCAGTACTCAGCATTTCCTCGTCGATAACCTTTATCACCAATTCCGCGTCTTCATCACTTAATTTTTTAGCAGAAAGCGAAGTGTGAAAATAAATATCTTTATCATACTTCCTTCTCATCGTGTCATACAGACGCATAGCGCCAACGATATGGCTAATACCAGCTTTACAAAAATATTCTACAAATTTTGCATAAGCTAGTTCTTGCTTAGACATCTTTTCTTCTGACATGGCTAACCTCTCGTGGTGTAGTTAATGATAGAATTGCTGATTAATTAGTATTGTCAAGACTACAAAACAAATTATTATAATAATTATCAAACCGATTATTTGTTTTACTTTCTATCCAAAAATTCGCTTCCGCTTCATTTTATCCTGAGATTTCAATTTAATCAATATTCTAATCGGCAACTCTCTGAAATCCGCATCTCCTAACTATTCTCGAACTGAATCACAAACCCTATTATTCCATAAAACTGTTTCTCCAGCCTCTGCAACTCCTCCGATAACCCTTGCGGCGCAATCTGCGTATTTTATAAATGATTTCAGGTCGTTACGTCTCTCACAACGCCTTCAACGGCGCGATCTCCCTGGCGCGCTGCCACGCCACAATGTACCCAACCACCCAAAATCACGACATACCGAACCTGACACACCCTTCTCCACAGCTTTGGGGCCATGGCTCGTCCTGCATCCAATATGGTTCCCTGACACCCCCGCCTTTGCAAGCGATATGCATGTCACCAGCCCGAGAACCCCATACGGGTTTGGGTGGTGCAAGCCTGGCTCGAGACATTGCTCGCGATGGCAACCAAACACGTGGGCAGGCTTGTCTGAAACCTCGTCTGATGCCGCGGAGCCCCAAGCGCATCGAAGCTATCGCAGGGCCGTGGCCGCCGCAGGGACGTACGTGGACTGGGCGACGCTTCTTCGCCGAGTGTTCGACGTGGTTTCGCTGCAATGTCTGCGCTGCGGCGGGAGACCTCGTGTCATTGCCAGCATCACCGAGGGATGCAATCACCAAAATCCTTGACGGCCTTGGGCTTTCGTTTGGAGCAGGGGAACGCAAGGCCGAAAAACGAGGTAGCGATATATCCTAATCCGGATAGTCATTGTTAAAATCCGCAAACGACTCCAAGACGATGTGATAGCGTTCGCGCTGGAGAGAGGCGTGGAAGGGGGTTTGCCCGGTGGCGACCCTCTGCCAAGCCGGGTTGTCCTTTCCCTACTGAAAAGGGGAGGCCAAAGGTACGGTTCGGTAGTACACGGATACGGGAGCGCTTGGCGGTTCGCTTTCGACCATCATCAGCGACTTCATGAGGTCCGGGCCTGCCGCTTCGACGATGGATGATGGGGAGTCGGCGTCGACGGTGCCGGCATCAGCGTCGATTGGCTGTGTGGCCTGTTTCAACCGTTGCATGCGATGGCGCACTTGTTCGGCGTAGGGGGCGCCGGGGTCAGCGGCGAGGTACTTGCGAAAAGTGGCCTAAGCCTTGTCATTGTTGCCGAGTTTTTGGTGGCATGACCCCTCGTTCTACGGGAAGGCTCCACAGGCTTGGATGCAATAGGCCGCGGCGAAGGCGGCTGCGGCTTCCTCGTACTTTTGCTGCATATTGGGTTCTTGGGCGCGTTCCCTGTGCTTTTTCGCGGCATCCAGACTCGTGGGTTGTCCTGCCGTTTGTGCCCCCCAATCCAGGTTCGAGGATAAGGGCGACCATCACCGAACATGCCGCCACGAGCCATGGCAGAATGGGGTTTCATGTTACAGGACCAAATCGTTCAGCGAAAAACTGGTTGAACGCATCATGGTAGACATGGCGTTTCCACCGATTCGACTTTTCGGCATGGCGCTCGGTTCGTAGATGTTGAGGTCCGATTACGTTGGGTAGTGCGACTTCGGCTCGCTCTGTGGTAAAGATTCATGAGTCTGGCATATCGTAGGGTCTGCTGTGGGCGAAGGCAGGTAGGTTAACGAGAATGGGAATACGTCGATGGAGTTGGTGGCTTTCCGCCGCAGTGGCGTTGCAAACGATGTCTGCATCGGCGGATACGCAATCGCCTTATCCTGTCTGCACGAAAACGCCTACCAAAGCGGATCAAGAGGCCGCGGAAGGCGCGTTCAAAGCAGGGTTCGGGTCCTACCAGGAAGGCGATTATGACAAGGCCATCATGTACTGGGAAGACGCCTACCAGCGTGATTGCACGGCGCACGCGCTGCTGCTGAACCTGGCGAGTGTCCACGAAAAAAAGGCTCAATGGGCGCAAGCCAAAATCGCCCTCGAAGTCTATCTCGAGCGAGCCACGGACGTTCCCAATCGAGCCCAAATCGAACGTCGCATCGAGAACCTGAAAGCGCAGATCGCAGCGATGGATAGCACATCGAAACCGCCTGCCGTTGCGGAGCCGCCTCCTAAACCTGACGGTGCCGATGAAACCAAGGAACCGTCCTCCGAAGGGAAATCCATTGTGCCATGGATTGTGGTTGGTGCGGGCGGCGTCATTTCCATCGTCGGTGTCGTCCTTTATGCGGGTGGTTCCAGTAAGGTGTCGGATGCGGAGAGCGTTTGTGGAAACAGCCGTAAGTGTCCCAATACGCCGGCGGGGCGTCAGGCCAGCATCGACGGGGACGATGGGCGAACGCAGATGACGACAGGGGCGATTGTGACGGGAGTTGGATTGGCCGGTGTCGCCGGTGGCCTTGTTTGGCACTTCTTTTTCGACAACCCCTCTTCCGACTCTTCGGTCGCACCGCGCACGCGGCTGCAACCCGCGATCGGCCAGGGTTACACGGGGCTTAGCCTCGGCGGCAGTTTCTGAATTCGTTTTCGGCGTCGAATCCACAAGCCAAGGCCAAGCAGCCACCAGGCGGAAGCGGTGTTTGCAGTTGGGTGCATGCAGCATCCGCCGCGGGCCAGCACTCCTTCGCGAGCCACGAATGGATCGACCCCGATGAGTAAATACTGTTTATTTCCAATAGGTTCGCCTTGATACGCCACCTCGATGCCCGCCGTTCCGCCGCCGGAGTCCGTGGGCGCTGCCACACAAAATGTCCACAACCCGGGAGCTTGGCGCGTGAGCGGACGCGACACGTTGGCGCCATCGACACGAAGGCTCAACAGCCCGGCGTCGAAACCATCCGCCACGCTTCCATCGCTGGTCCTTGTTTCGATCAACCCACACACCGGTTGCCTGGGATCGGGTCTCATATACGCGTTTGCCAAGACAAACCAGCTTTTGGACGTGTCGGGTTCTCGAAGCCGCGGCTGTCCGAGCAGTTCGTAGGCTTCCAGCGCTCCGGCCACGTCCAACACGCCAGGACCCATTTGAAACGGAAAAGGAACGCTGCCTTCGGGCCATCGTGCGCCCGCCTGCAGCAACGTCAGCAACTCGGGCGCAGTCAGGGTCGGGTCTACAGATAGCAGCAAAGCAAGGGCTCCGGCGACCGCGGGAGCTGCCATGGACGTACCTGACGCAATGGCGTGATAGGGCGTGACGACCATGCATGGCACCGACGCGGTGGGGCAGGTAGATGGGTCATTGGCAAACATGCTGAACGGGTTGACCGAGGGAGCGGCATCGCGGCTCATGGCAGCGGCGACGAAAGCTCCTGGAGCGGAGATATCTGGTTTGAGGATTCCGGTGGAAGAGGGACCTGACCCTGAAAAAAATGCGATGCTGTCTTCGATGGGCGGGGTTTGGGAACCAAATTTTTCGATTTGGACCTGTTGATTGTTGGAGTTGCGCCACTGAAGGCGATTGAGACTAGCTCCCACCGCGATGATGGCGGGATGGGTTGCCGGCACGCTGACGGTTCCGTGCTTGACAGCTCGCGGGAACATCATGCCAAGACCATTTTGGGATAGTCCGGCTTCCCCGACACCTTGGAGCCAAAGCTCCGCCGTACCATCGCCTTCGAGCAAGAGGGTGATGGGGCCGTGCGTGCTCCAACCTCCATGCACCAAAAGAACGGCGCCTCGCGTGGCATCGGAAATGGGACTCTCTTTGCCTCGATATTCGTTCAGAATGATGGTTTCGACATTTTTCCCAGCAGAAGTCGTCTTGTAATAGGCTGTATTTCCAGGCGAAATAGGATCGATCCAGACGTCCCCCTCGGGTCCTTCGATACCCACCGAAAGTGCATCACCTTCGCGCCAGGTCAACCACACGTACACGGTGCCTCGTAGGGTGGCCGCAGCCGGTGAGATGGCTTGCATGGGAACCCGCACCCGCGTATGCCGAATCACGCGCGTTTCCGTGTGGATTCCAAAGGTGTATTGTCCGGATAGGTATAGTCCTCCGCTATTTCCGGCGGCTACCACGATTGCGTGTCCGGGGTGCTCGGCCCCCACGAACGAGGCGAGTCCTTGCTCGAGCCAAGAGGTCCCATCGTGAGGTCCAAAGTCCACTCCAAGGCTCATGTTCACGACGGCTGGCTGGCCCATGGCATCGGCGCGATCGAAAACGAAAGTTGTGGCGAGCAACGCATCCGCATCGCTTATCTCTTCGGTGCTTTGCCTCGTGGCGTTGACGATGACGAGCGTGGCACCAGGAGCAACTCCCGCGAACCGTTGTTCGGCGGAGCCAAGTCCGTTGCCCGCGGCGATGGAGGCCACATGGGTTCCATGCCCCAGGGTATCCCGAGGTTCATCGGTGCCCACGAGCGATTGGATGGCTTGGTCGATATCCGCGGCGTCGAGGATGGCACAACCACCGGTTTCGAGGTCATGGCATCCGAAACGCTGCTCTAGGTCCGGGTGTTTGCCGGTGGCTTGTCGCGACAAGTCGAGCATCCACGCGATGCGGGTGGAGCCGTCTTGCTTGCGAAGATCAGGATGCATGGCATCGACACCCGTGTCGACGATACCGACGACGACTCCAGAACCGTCGCGTCCCGTGGTGTTTCGAAATGTCGAGGCCCGGGTCCAGTCGGTGAGTCGGTCGAGTTGTGGGCGAAGGGCAGGGGACCAGCCCAACGGCAGTGTTGGATGCGACGCGAGGAACGTATCGACTCGATCCCGACGCAGACGAATGCTTGCGAAACCCGGTGCAATGGGAAATAGACCTTGTGCGCGCGCATCCGTGGGGCTTGGCACGAAGGCATGCAGTGTGACGTAATCGTTGTCGGTCGGTGAGTCGGCGTTCTGCCAATGCGCAGCGATCTGTGCTGGTAGATCACCAGCCGCGGTTTCGGATGCGAAACAAAATGCGGTGACGACGAACGGCAAGAAGGCAGCACGCATGAGTTCACAGGGTGCCTTGCCGTATGAGGTGAGACAAGGCATGAGAAAAAAATCGTGACGATGCCGTGGGTAGATGAAAGACAAACGGAGTGAATTTCCGTCGTTTGGTCGCTGCCAGGCGGAAGCAGGGGTTTACATGATGTTGGTTCCGGTCCTAATAGAACGATCACCACTCGATCGGAATGCGACTGCTCATTCGAATCTCCTTGTTGTTCCTGTTGGCGGGGCTTCATGCCTCGTGTCGTCCCGCTCTGCCCAGCGTTGGTCGAGGTGCAGCCACCTCCGAGTCGCCGCAGGAACCATGGGACCTGTCGTCGGCGCCCAGCGTCGAAGGGGCAACGTCGCGAGGGTCGGAGGTTGTTCCGACGTTTTCGCCGAAACAAAGCGCACCCGGAGGAAAGCTCACGGTAGGCATGGCCGTGGACCTTGCGATGCGTAACGATCCGCGCACGCAAGCGACATGGTTTCGAGCGCGAGCGGCAGCCGCGCGCCTGGGGACATCGGAAGCGGGTTATTATCCTCGGTTGGATGTGGGGGCCACGGGTTCGTATAATCATCAAACCCTGCAAGGTGGCCGGATGTCTTTGACACAAGGCACGATCGGTCCGTATGCGAAGTTGAGTTGGCTGCTGTTGGATTTCGGGGCGCGGTCCGCCAATGAGCAAGCGGAACTGGCGGCCGTGATTGCAGCCAATGGTGCCCATGGCGCAGCTTTACAAGACCAAGTGTTGTTCGTGGTGGATGCGTATTATCGCTGCGTCAGTGCGGAAGCGTTGGTCGAGGCGGCGAAAGCGGATGAAAAGACCGCCACTTCGAGCCTGGAGGCGGCGACAGCCTTGCACGGTTCGGGAAAGGCGGCGTTGGGCGATGTGCTTCAATCGCGAACCTCGCTGTCCAGAGCGCGCATGGCGGTGTCGACAGCACAGGGGCAAGCACGCGTGATGCGCAGCGCCCTCGCGGTACAGCTAGGGATGACTCCCGATGTGCAATTCGAGTTGGAGCCCCTGGCAGACGATGTACATGCGCAAGACGTCACGGAGGGCGCGGAGCAGTTGCTCGGCAAGGCGCTTCGGTCGCGTCCGGATCTGGTGGCCATCAAAGCGGCAGCGGCTGCTTCCTGGCAACGCGCGGAATCTGTCAAGCATCGGGGCATGCCCACGCTTTCTCTCGATGCGAATGCGAGTCGTGGCTACTACCTGCCGCAAACCTACGGGACCCATGGGGATAATTGGGGCGTGTCGCTAACCTTCAATATACCAATTTTTGCTGGGTTTTCCGATAGTTACGAACAGCAGCGCGCCCAGTGGGAAGCCATGGCGGCCGAGGCCGACGCCCGCGCGCTCGAACGACGAATTGCTCTGGACGTGTGGACCGCATGGTTGCGTCTTCGCACGGCCGCGGAGCAAGTGGATGAGGCAAGCGCTCTTTTGAAGATCTCCATGGAATGGGAACAGCTTGCCAGGGGGCGGTACGAAGCAGGGGTGGGGACGATTCTCGACCTGATGGCTGCTCAATCTTCCCTGGCATCAGCACGTTCTCAACACGTCAAGGCGAGAGCGGAGTGGATTCTTGCTCGGGTTCAATTGGCCCACGATGCAGGCGAGTTGGGGCGAAGAACGCTTACTGATGTTCAGCAAAGCGTGCTCGAGGGTGGCTCGGTTCCCTCCACGCCCACGGCAGCTCCACGCGGGTCTTCCCTTGCTCCCCCGATATCGAGGTAACCGTGGACCATCTTCCTCGTCGCTTTTCGCCCGGTTTTTCCTTCTGGCCCATCGTGTTTCTGTGGCTCGTGCTGCTTTTGCCCGCCTGTCGCGACAGCCAAGGGCAGCAACAAGGACGCTCCTCTCGTCCGGTACCCGTCCTTGTTGAAAAAGTTGTACGAAAAACAATGCCGGTCGACATCAAGGCCACCGGAAGTATCGAAGCTTATTCCGTGGTGTCCGTGCAGGCACAAGTGGGCGGGCAGCTTCAAAAAGTTGGATTCAACGAAGGGGATATGGTGCGCAAAGACCAGGTCCTCTTCGTGTTGGATCGTCGCCCCTTCGATGCAGCCATGCGCGAGTTGGTGGCCCGAAGGGATCGAAATCAGGTTCTGATCGACAACGCGAAACGGGAGCTGGCTCGTTACGACTCGTTGCTCGAAAAAGACTACGTTTCCAAAGAGGATTACGATCGCGCCAAAGCCAATGTCGATGCGTTGGAAGCGTCGCTACGCGCCGATCGAAGCGCCGTCGATGCCGCTTCGATCAACTTGCAATACGCCACCATTCGCTCTCCCATCGAAGGACGAACCGGAAGCTTGCTCGTTCAACCGGGCAACGTCGTGAAGCCCAACGATAAAGCGCTCGTGGTCATTCGTCAGGTCAAACCCATCTTCGCTCGCTTTTCCGTGCCCGAGCAATATGTGGCAAGCATTCGACAGCGAATGCGGGAAGGAAAACCGTCGGTCACGGCTCACGTGCGTGATGGTTCCCCGGAACCTGAACATGGTGAATTGACGATGCTCGAAAACACCGTGGACAGTGCCACGGGCACGATCGAACTCAAAGCGTTGTTCGCCAACGAGCTGGAACGGCTCTGGCCGGGGCAATATGTGGATGTGGTGCTCCAGCTTCGCGTGCAACAAGACGCGATTGTCGTTCCAGCGTCCGCGATACAACAGAGTCGTGAAGGTGAATTCGTTTATGTGGTGAGCGCGGAGGGAGTGGCTTCGGTACGTAAAGTCGTTGTGAATCGTTCCGTGGGGCAAGAAAGCGTGATCGAGAGCGGGTTGTCACCCGACGAGGTGGTGGTGACCGATGGACAATTGCAGCTCACGTCGGGCTCGAAGGTGGAAATCAAGACGGGCTCACCGACGCGCGCAGTCGTTCCGTCCGGCTCGGCTTCTGCTGCTCCCGTAGGGAGTTCATCACCATGAACGTATCCGCGCCGTTCGTCAGGCGCCCGGTGATGACCACCCTGGTGACGTTCACCCTGCTGCTCATAGGGTTGATTGCGTATCCGCTGCTTCCCGTCAGCCCACTACCGAACGTGGACTTTCCTACCATCGTGGTGATGGCCTCGTTGCCTGGGGCGAGTCCCGAAACGATGGCGGCATCCGTGGCCACGCCGCTCGAAAAAGAGTTTTCGACCATCGATGGCGTGGACTCGATGACGTCGACCAGCTCCTTGGGCAACACACAGATCACGTTGCAATTCGATCTTCGACGGGAACTTGATGGTGCAGCTCAGGATGTGCAGGCGGCGATGTCGCGGGCGGCGAGGCAGTTGCCCCGCGACATGCCGAGTCCACCTTCGTATCGAAAGGTCAATCCCGCGGAAGAGCCAATCATTCGTATCTCGCTGAGTTCGGCGACACTGCCGCTGCACGTGGTCAACGAGTATGCGGAGACGATGCTTGCGCAGCGGTTGTCGATGTTGCGCGGCGTGGCGCAAGTTCAGGTCTATGGCTCGCAGAAGTACGCGGTGCGCGTTCAGGTGGACCCTCGCAAACTCAAGGCTCGGGGTATCGGAATCGACGAAGTCGCGCGAGCCATCCAATCCTCGAACGTCAATATGCCTACGGGGACACTCTATGGTCCTTCGAAGGCGTACACGATCGATGTCGACGGTCAGCTTACGCGCGCGAAAGATTATGGTCCGATCATCGTCTCTTACGCCAACGGAAGTCCCGTGCGTGTGGAGCAACTCGGCAAAGTGCTCGATGGCGTGGAAAACGACAAGGTTGCGGCATGGCTCACGAACGATCGCGCCATTGTGCTTGCGGTTCAAAAGCAGCCTGGCGCCAATACCGTGGAAGTGTCCAAGTCGATCCGCGAAGTGCTTCCCAGTTTCGAGGCGGATTTGCCCGCTGCCGTCAACCTGAAGCTGCTTTACGATCGAAGCGAATCGGTGCGCGAATCTGTCAATGACGTTCAGCTCACGCTGCTCATCACCCTTGGGCTCGTCATCGGCGTCATCTTTGTTTTTCTCCGCAACGTCAGGGCCACGATCATTCCCGCGGTGGCCATGCCGCTGTCGATTTTGGGCACGTTCGCCGCGATGTACCTTCTTGGTTATAGCCTCAACAACCTGTCGCTCATGGCTTTGACGTTGTCGGTGGGGTTCGTGGTCGATGACGCCATCGTGATGCTCGAAAACGTCGTGCGGCACATGGAGATGGGCAAGAAAAGGTTTGAAGCGGCCCTGGAAGGCTCCAAGGAAATCGCGTTCACGATCGTGTCGATGACGCTGTCTTTGGCGGCGGTATTCATTCCGATCTTGTTGATGGGAGGCATCGTTGGCCGATTGTTCCGTGAGTTCGCGGTAACCATCACGGTCGCGATTCTCGTGTCCGGGTTTGTGTCGTTGACGCTAAGCCCGATGATGGCGAGTCGGATTCTTGGGGAAAATGGCGGGAAGAAGGGAAAGGCCTATGCTTTCACCGAACGGGTCTTCGATGCCATCGTGGCCTGGTATGGCCGCACTCTTCACGTGGTGCTGCGCCATCGAAGGCTGACGATGGTGTTTTCGTTGCTCGTGCTGGGAGCGACGGGATACTTATTTCAACGTGTTCCCAAGGGATTTTTGCCGACGGAAGACACGGGACAGCTTTTTGCGCTCACGGAAGCCGCGGAAGGAATCTCTTTCGAGGCGATGGTGGAGCTTCAGAGAAAAGTCGCCAAGATCGTTTCCGAAAGCCCGCATGTGGAAGCTTTCATGTCGAGCGCGGGCAATCGTGGGGGGAGCTTGGGCAGCAACACCGGGATGCTCTTCATCAATCTGAAGCCGCGTCGAGAACGAAGCGCAAGCGCCTCGGAGGTCATCGAGGAATTGCGCCCGAAACTCGCGCAAGTACCTGGAATTAGAGTGTTTATGCAGGTTCCCCCCTCCATTCGGATCGGTGGCCGTCTGACCAAAAGCGAATACCAACTCACCCTGCAAAGCACCGATACCCAGGCGTTGTACCGTTCGGTTCCTGAACTCGAGAAAGCCATGAAGGAGCTGTCGGAGATCCGCGATGTCACCACGGATCTTCAGCTCAAGAACGCACAGGTGGATGTGCGAATCGATCGCGACCGGGCGGCGTCGCTGGGCATTGGAATCGATCAAATCGAAAGCGCGCTGTATAGCTCGTTTGGCAATCGTCAGGTGTCGACCATCTACGCTCCCAACAACACCTACTCGGTGATTCTCGAGATGGATCCGGCGTTTCAACGGGAGCCCGCTGCACTCGATCTCATTCATATCCGCTCTTCTCGCGGAGAATTGGTTCCGCTTAGTGGGTTGACGATGCGATCGGAGAGCCTTGGCCCGTCGAGCGTCAACCATTCTGGACAAGTGTCGGCGGTGACGATCTCATTCAACCTTCAGCCGGGTGTGGGTCTCGATCGCGCGGTCCAGCGCGTGCAACAAGCCGCGGCCCATGTCCTTCCGCAGAACGTGACCACCTCGTTGCAAGGAACGGCGGAAGCTTTCGCTTCATCGATGACGGGGCTCGGCCTGCTGCTCATCCTGGCGATCGTGGTCATCTATATCGTGCTTGGCATTCTGTACGAGAGCTTCATTCATCCCATCACGATTCTGTCGGCTCTTCCTTTCGCGGGATTTGGCGCGCTTCTTACGCTGTTGATCTTCCGTACGGACCTCAACGTTTATGCCTTCGTGGGAATGATCTTGTTGGTGGGGCTCGTCAAAAAGAACGGGATCATGATGGTGGACTTTGCGATCGAGGCCAAACGATCGGGGGTGACGGATTCCAGCGAGGCTATCCATCAAGCGTGTTTGGTGCGTTTTCGTCCCATCATGATGACGACGATGGCGGCTTTGTTCGGAACGCTTCCGATTGCCCTCGGCATTGGGGCAGGCGCCGAAGCTCGACAGCCACTGGGGCTTGCGGTCGTGGGAGGGCTTTTGTTCTCCCAATTGCTCACGCTGTACATCACGCCTGTGTTCTATGTGTATATGGAGCGTTTGCAGCAGTGGGTGACGCGAGACAAAACGCGCGCGCAGGCCTGAGGTTTGGAACAAGGTACCGTTTTCGGCTGCCGTAGGGCGAAGGAAAAGCTCGGGGCTAGGGATCGTCTGGCCCTTGCGCCTATTCGGCCAACCCGTGGCGACCGCCAAGACATCTCATCAGCTTGTTGCGCCTGGGTCCTTCAGTCTCCCGAACGACGGGCGAGTCATGCGCGAGATGGAGTACCCAAGGGGCAGCGGGACCCGTCTGCTGATGGAAAGGGTGCCATTTCTTGCATGTCTTGCGAGTCTGGTGCCCCCACCGCGACATCCCTTGGTCAGGTACGTGGGCGTGTTGTCGAGCGCATCGCGGTGGCGTGAGTACGTGGTTCCTAGGTTAAACGACAGCGCGGGTGGCTGAGGTCGTTGAGGTTTGGGTCTGACTTGGTAGAGGCGTTCGAGTTTTCTATCTGCTTCATTAATATTAAATTCGAATTCCTTGGTCCTAATTTCTAGTTTATGAATATTTTAGCTCAATCATTTGCCGCTGTCTCTATTCCCCTCCAGCCCGGCTGTGGTGGCCCCATGGTCCTGCAAAAAGCTTTGTTATGTGGCCCCATGGCCCTGCAAACCGGCAGGCTCTTGTTTCGTCCCCCCCCAACC